>JAEDMA010000051.1 GCA_016295005.1 Christensenellaceae bacterium | reverse complement strand
ATCATCGGCACCGCGTAAGTGGAAAACTTTACGCCGACGGACAAATCGAAGTTATCCACCGACTTTATAAGTCCTATCATTCCCGCCTGAAACAAATCGTCGAAGTTTACCTTTTTCGCCCAGAACCTTTTTATTACCGAAAGTACCAGCATGATATTCGCCACAATGAATTCTTCTCTCGCCGCGTTATCGCCGAGAGCGATTCTGCTTAAATAGATTTCCGCCTGACTTTCCGTTATTTTCGGAAGAGAGGACGTGTCTACGCCGCAAATTTCTACTTTACCCATATTACCTCCTATGTAAAAGCCGTAACCGCGACGATTTTTAAGCGAAAACTTAAAACGCGCGAATAAAACCGCAGGTAACGCAGTGTAAATCAAGTATGGGTAAATAAAAAATTTTTAAACCATTTTTGAAAATTCTTTTTTCAATCTCGAAATAATTTTCTTTTCGAGACGGGATATGTAACTTTGCGAAATGCCCATTTTTTCTGCGACCTCTCTTTGGGTGAGTTCGTCTTCCCCGGTAAGTCCGTAACGCATTTCCATTATTTCTCTTTCCCTTTTGTTGAGTTTAACGAGCGCTTTTTGTAAAAGTTCCGTTTCCACTCCGCCCTCGATTTTTTTATAGACCACGTCGCTGTCGGTACCCATAACGTCTGAAAGAAGAAGTTCGTTGCCCTCCCAGTCGGTATTTAACGGTTCGTCGAAAGACACTTCGCTTTTAATTTTAACCGACTTTCTTAAATGCATAAGTATCTCGTTTTCTATGCACCGCGAAGCGTAGGTGGCAAGTTTAATGTTTTTGTCCGTATCGAAAGAATTTATCGCTTTGATAAGACCTATCGTTCCTACGGAAACGAGATCGTCAAGGTCCATACCCGTGTTTTCGAATTTACGCGCGATATAAACCACGAGCCTTAAATTGTGTTCTATAAGGTCGCTTCTTACATTGCGGTCGGTTTTAAGAAGCGCAAGTTTTTCGGCTTCTTCTTCGGGCGTGTAAGGAGACGGCAACACTTCGCCGCCGCCTACGTATCTTAAAAGATTTTCTTCGAGAGAAAAGATTTTAAGAAGTTTTTTCAACGCTTTCAACGCATTCATTTTTCACCTCCGAAAGGGACGGGTGAAGAATAACGTCGTAACCTGTCCCAACGTCCTTCTTCGTTATCCCGAGCATCACGTTATTATATATATTCTCTTTGCCGTCATAAAATATCTTTATTTTATCCGTCTTTATCAAAAACATTTTCCCTTCGCCCGAAGCCGTTTCGAAGTAGTAAGTTTCTATTTTAACTTTAGGCGAAATAAAATTTTCCCCTACGTCACGGTTTGCGATTATCACGGGCAAGCCTTTATAATACAAAGCGTTGCCCGTATCTATCAGCCCTTTTACTTTCAACGCCTTGCCGCAGGCGATAATTTCCGCGTCCACGACGCTTCTTAACACGCTTCTTCTTTTATATATGTTTTTTACCGTTTCCACGCAGACTTTAACGCAGATATACACGGGAAGAATTACAAGACCTGCCGATATTTCCTCCGAAAAAGGAATTTGCAGCAACTCGTACAACGCCGTTACGAATCCGCCGCTTATAAAGGTAAAAAGGAGAAAGACCGCCGTAACGAAAACGTATTCTTTAAGATTTTTGTATTTCGCAGCGAAAAGAGTCAACCCGAAACCGACAAGAATTTTTATTACAGCGGTTAAAAGGGCGTTAAAGTTTAACAGCGGAAAAATAAGCGCCGCCACCGCGCCCAAAGCAGAGCAAAGAAAAAGCCTGCCTTTACCATATCTTTTTCCGATAACCGTAAAGGCGGCTTTCAATAACAAATAATCTATTACTAAGTTGTCGATAATAACGTACTCGATATATACTTCCATCGGCTGCCTTTTTTACATTTTAACAACCGCTAAACGAAGAAAAAGTTCCGAGAAAAGAAAATCCGCTCGTTTTTTGACGAAAACAAGCGGTCATATTAAATAAATAAGGGTAACCCCGTAGGGTTTATTTCATAAAAGCAAGAATTATATCGTTCTGAACGTAAATGTATTCGGGTTTGATTTTAAGAGTTTTCCCGTCGAAATCCATAAACTTTTCTTTCTTTTTAAGAGCGTCTGCGTACTTTTCCTTAAAGTCGCAACCGAACTCAAAGTTAAACTTTTCTACGTCTATTCCCTTTTCGGTGCGAAGACCTAACATAATATATTCGAAACAAGCGTCTTCGCCTTCAATAACGTCGGAAGAAATTTCGGGGTTTTTGTTATAAATTATAGCGTTGCAATACTCGTCGATACTGAACGAGTTGGTAAACCTTCTGCCGTCGATAAAAGACGAAGCCGAAACGCCGAGACCGATATACTCTCCGCGTTTCCAGTAATTTAGGTTATGCTTACTCTCATATCCCGGGAGCGCGAAGTTAGATACTTCATAGCGTTTAAACCCTTTTTCGGCGAGATATTTTCTCGTTTCGTCGTAAATATCCGCCGTTTCGTCGTCGGAAAGCAACTCCCCGTTAAGATAATCGGTATAAATGGGCGTGCCTACTTCGGGCGTAAGCGCGTAAACGGAAATATGTTTTACTTCGCCGGCAATAGCCAGGTCTATCGTCTTTTTGACCTGTTCGGCGGTCTGTTCCGCAAGACCGATTAAAACGTCCGCGCTTTTGTTTTCCCCTTTAAGCATATTGCAACAAAGCAGAAAGTCTTTGGCGGTGTGTATTCTGTTAAGCCTTTTAAGTTGGTCGTCGTAACCCGTTTGAAGTCCTATCGAAAACCTGTTTACGCCTACCGATTTATAATCTTTTATTTTTTCGGGAGTAACCGTACCCGGGTTCATTTCTATTGTGATTTCGGGGTTTTCGGTAAGGTTAAAACATTTTTTAACCTGTCTTAACGCCCCCGCGATAAACTTCGACGGCACGACGGACGGCGTTCCGCCGCCCATATACACCGTGTCGAAAACCTTGTTTTTAAGTTGTTCGCCCCTGCCTGCGATTTCTCGGTACAAACAGGCAAAATAACTTTCCGTTTTACCGATTTCTTTCGGATAAGAAGCAAAATCGCAATAGGTGCATTTACTTTTGCAAAATGGAATATGAATATAAATTCCGCTCATTTTTTCTCCGTAAAATCAGTTTCCGTTATCCGTTTTAAGAATGGAAATAAAGGCTTCCGACGGTATTTCCACCGTACCTATCGAACGCATTTTCTTTTTGCCTTCTTTTTGCTTTTCGAGAAGTTTTTTCTTTCTCGTAACGTCTCCGCCGTAACACTTTGCGAGAACGTCTTTTCTATACGCTTTTACCGTTTCTCTCGCGATAACCTTTCCGCCGACCGCCGCCTGAACGGGAATTTCGAACATCTGGCGCGGTATAACGTCTTTAAGTTTTTCGGCTATCTGTCTACCGCGCTCGTAAGCCTTATCTTTATGCACGATGATTGAAAGGGCGTCGCATATGTCTCCGTTAAGCAAAAGGTCCAACTTAACGAGATCGCTTTTCGAGTACCCCGCGATTTCGTAATCTAAAGAAGCGTACCCTTTGGTTCTAGACTTTAGCTGGTCGAAAAAGTCGTAGATTATTTCGTTAAGCGGCAGAGTGTATTTAAGTTCTACTCTCGTTTTGTCGAGATAAATCATATCCTTATAAACGCCGCGTTTGTACTGGCAGAGTTCCATAATCGGACCGACAAAATCGGGCGGCGTGAATATGCTCGCGTTGATTATCGGCTCTTCCATATAGTCTATTTCGGTTACGGGCGGTAAGTGAGTGGGATTTTCCACAGTCATTACCGAGCCGTCTGTTTTATGAACGATATAAGAAACGGACGGAGCGGTAGTAATTATATCGAGGTCGAATTCCCTTTCGATTCTTTCCTGAATAACGTCCATATGAAGGAGTCCTAAAAATCCGCATCTGAATCCGAAACCCAAAGCCGCCGAATTATCCGGTTCGATAGAAAGCGCGGCGTCGTTTAATTTGAGTTTTAAAAGGGCGTCTTTTAAGTCGCCGTATTTGCTTCCGTCAAGCGGAAATACGCCGGAAAAGACCATCGGCAGAGCCTTTTTATATCCCGGTAACGGCTCGGCGGCGGGGTTATCCGCGTAAGTTATGGTATCGCCGACGGCGGTATCTTCTATAGACTTTATGCTTGCGGCTATATACCCTACTTCGCCCGCCGTAAGTTCGGCTTTCGGTGTCATTTTAGGCGAAAACACGCCGACTTCGGTTACGTCGAATACTTTGTCCGACATAAAGGTTCTTATTTTCGTACCGACTTTAACCGCGCCGTCTTTTATTCTTACAAAACATATAACTCCCTTAAAATTATCGTAATAACTGTCGAATATAAGGGCTTTTAAGGGGGCGTTGTCGTCGCCGCTCGGCGCGGGAAGTTTAGTTACGATTTGTTCTAAAACTTCTTCCACGTTAAGTCCTGTTTTAGCGGAAATTCTCGGCGCGTCGGAAGCGTCTACCCCCAAAATATCTTCGAGTTCTTTCGCCGCTTCGTCGGGATTTGCCGAGGCAAGGTCGATTTTGTTTATAACCGGCATTATTTCCAAATCGTTGTCTATGGCAAGGTATGCGTTCGCCATAGTCTGCGCCTGAACGCCCTGCGTCGCGTCGACAATCAGAATAGCCCCCTCGCATGCTTTAAGCGAACGGGACACTTCATACGTAAAGTCCACGTGCCCAGGGGTATCTATAAGGTTAAAAACGTACTCGTTGCCGTCCTTGGCTTTATAGAACATTCTTACGGGGGTAAGTTTAATGGTAATCCCCCTTTCTCTCTCCAAATCCATAGAGTCTAAAAGTTGGTCTTCCATATCCCTTTCGGAAACCTGCCCCGTCATTTCCATAAGGCGGTCGGCAAGAGTGGACTTGCCGTGGTCGATATGCGCGACTATACAAAAGTTACGAATTTTGCTTTTATCCGTTGACATAAAAAATCCTTTATTATACAATATACGGGTAATAGTATACTTGAAAATTAAAGATTTTGCAAGTATTTATTCGGAGGACGAATGTGAGAATAGATAAAAATCACTGGCTGAAAAACCGTCCCGTGGCGCACAGAGGACTTTGGGGCGGAGATATTGCGGAAAATTCAATTACCGCGTATAAAAACGCCGCGGAAAAAGGTTACCCCATCGAAATCGATTTGTACCTTTCCACCGACGGGGTTTTATATTCTTTTCACGACGACACGTTAAAACGTATGACGGGCGAAGACGGAAAAATTTTCGAAAAGAGTTCGGAGGAATTAAATAAGTTAAGACTCGTCGGCACCGACGAAAAGATACCTACTTTCGAAGAAGTATTATCTATCGCCGAAGGCAAAGTTCCCCTTCTTATCGAAATAAAAGATCAGCCGAACAAAGAAGTCGTCGATAAAACCGTTGAACGGCTTAAAACGTACAAAGGCGAATTCGCCGTGCAATCGTTTAACCCCCTTTATATAAACAGAGTTAAAAAACTTGCGCCCGAATTCATAAGAGGTATTTTGGCTACTGAAAATAAATGGAATACCCCGTTTAAGAATTTCATTTTGAAAAATATGCCCCTTAATTTTATGATTAAACCCGATTTTATAAGTTACAGTTACACGGGGTTACCATTAAAGAAAAGCAAAACTCACGGCAAAAGCGTAATCTGCTGGACGGTTACCGATCAGAACACCGCCGACAGGGTGAAACCCTTTACCGATAATATCATTTTTGAAGGGTTTATTCCTAAAAAATAAAAAACCGACTTTTCCCCGCTTTTTCGATAGTCAGCGCTAACGCATAGTAAACAAATTTGTTCGGACGGCTGATTTTACTCGAAAACGTGGAAAAACCCGATAACAATATTAAAAAATATAAAACACAGTAAAAAATTTAATCATAATAGGATTTCTTTTATCTGAAAATTTTTATTTACACCGCTCCAAGCGGCAGTTGTTTTTCGCTGAAGGCTACAAAACGCAGCGGCGGACCGAATATCGGTCCGCCGCCTTTTAATTTTACTTTTTACCTGCCGAATTTTTTGTAAAGGAGAGCGAGCATATCTTCTTTTGATAAGTTTTTATCTTCCCTTTTTCTTTCGGCGTTTTTTCTGCCTTCTTTTCTTTCTCTGTCCGTTTTTTGGTTACCGACATTAAGTCCGTGCGGAAGTTCCGTCGTTTTCATCGTGAGAGAAATTTTCTGTTTGTTTAAGTCAACGCCCAAAACCTTAACTTTAACCACGTCGCCGACTTTCAATACGTCGGACGGGTGTTTTATATAGTTATCGGAAATCTGCGAGATATGAACAAGCCCGTCCTGATGAACGCCGATATCGACAAATACGCCGAAGTCGATAACGTTTCTGACCGTTCCGATAAGTTCCATACCTTCTTTTAAGTCTTTAAGTTCCATAAGGTCGGAACGCAGAACGGGAGCGGGAAGCGAGTCTCTTATATCTCTGCCGGGTTTTAGAAGTTCGGTGACTATATCTCTTAAAGTAGGTTCGCCCACGTCGCAAAGTTTAGCGACCGAACTCCACCCCTTTTCTTCGATTTTTGCTTTGATATCGCCGATTTTACCGTCCTCCACGTCTTGCAGAGTGTAACCGGTAGCGGAAAGCAATTTTTCCGCCGCGGGATAAGATTCGGGGTGAACGGAAGTGTTATCTAAAACGTTGCCGCCGCCGGAAATTCTTAAAAATCCAGCACATTGCTGATACGCCTTCGCACCGAGTTTTTTAACTTTAAGAAGTTCTTCTCTCGAAGCAAACTTCTTTTCCTTTCTGTATTCCAGAATATTTTTTGCTATGCCGCTGTTTAATCCCGCAACGTAAGACAAAAGGCTTTCCGACGCGGTGTTAAGGTCGACGCCGACGCTGTTTACGCAGTCTTCGACTACGCCGCCTAAAACTTCTTCCAACCTTGCTTCGGGCATATCGTGTTGATACTGACCCACGCCGATAGATTTAACGTCTATTTTAATCAGTTCCGAAAGAGGGTCTAATAGCCTTCTCGCAATGGAAACGGCGCTTCTTTGAGCGGGTTCGAAATCGGGGAATTCCTGCGCGCCTAATTTACTTGCGCTGTAAACGGAAGCGCCCGCTTCGTTGACAACCGCGTAAGACAAAGGCAATCCGCTTTCCTTAATCATATCGGCAACGAATATTTCCGATTCTTTGCTTGCCGTTCCGTTTCCTATGGATATAACGTTTACCCCGTGTTTTTTAATAAGGTTAAGAAGAATTTTTTTCGCTTCTTCCGTTTTGTTCTGCGGCGGAGTCGGAAAAACCACCGCGGTATCCAAAACGTTGCCCGCGCCGTCGATAACGGCGATTTTGCAACCCGTTCTGTATGCCGGGTCAAGTCCTAAAATACGCTTATCTTTAAGCGGCGGTTGCAAAAGAAGGGGACGAAGATTTACTTCGAACATTTTTATTGCCTGCTCGTTGGCTTTATCGGTAAGGTCGCTTCTTACTTCCCTTTCAACCGACGGGAAAATAAGTCTGTCGAACGCGTCTTCCGCAGCGCTGCCTACGACGGCGGCGCACTTACTTTCGTTTTTAACGTAAACGGATTTAACCGCGTCCACGAACGCCTCGTCGTTCACGGTAACGTTTACCTTTAAGCATTCTTCCTTTTCTCCGCGGTTAATCGCGAGAATTCTGTGCGACGGAATTTTCGCCACGCTTTCCGAGTAGTCGGCGTACATATCGTAAGTTTTCGCCTTTTCGTTTTCCAGAAGTTTGCAAGTTATTTCCCCCGTTTCGAATACCTTTTTACGGATTGTTTTGCGAAGTTCTGCGTCGTCGGAGATAGTTTCGGCAATAATATCCGAAGCGCCCGCGACGGCTTTTTCTGCCGAATCCACGCCCTTTTCGGGATTGACGTATTTTTCGCCTTCGACTATCGGGTCGATTTCCGGTCTTTGTTCCAAAATAAGTTCCGCGAGCGGTTTAAGACCTTTTTCCACCGCGACGCTCGCGCGGGTTTTTCTCTTTTGTTTATAAGGTCTGTATATATCTTCGGCTTCGGTCATCGTTTCCGCGCCTGCAAGCGCGATAGCGATTTCGTCCGTCATTTTGCCCTGTTCGGTTATTGCGTCGGCAATCTCCTGTTTTCTTTTATCGAGATTGCGTAAATATTTAAGTCTGTCGGCGAACTCGCGAAGAACCTGGTCGTCGCACGACCCCGTCATTTCTTTACGGTATCTGGCGATGAACGGAATGGTGTTCTCTTCGTCGATGAGATTTATAATGTTTGCCGAGTAATTTTCTTTAATGCCGAATTCTTTGCTTAATTTTGCTGCGTAGTCCATAAAAATTTCCTTTAATTATTTTTTGCCTTTTCTTCTTCTTATTTCTTTAACGGTTTTTTCGTACCCGTTGTCGGACGGAACGTAATATTTTCTGCCGACAAGTCCGTCGGGAAGATATTGCTGCTCTACGTACCCGCCGTAATCGTGCGGATACTTATACGTTTTAGAAATCGCCTTGTCTTCTTTCGAAGCGTATACGGCGTTTCTTAAATGCTTGGGAACGAAATCGTCCTTTCTGTTTACGGCGTCGTCTTTTGCGGCGTTCATGGCAAGAACGACGGAATTCGATTTATCGGCTTCGCAAACGTAAATTATCGCCTGCGATAAAGGGAGCAATCCTTCGGGAAGCCCCGTTTTTTCAAACGCCAACAAGGCGTTCGTCGCCATAACCATAGCCATAGGGTCTGCCATGCCGACGTCTTCCGATGCGTGCGCTATTACCCTTCTCGCGATTAAAAGGGGGTCGCAACCTCCCTGAACCAACCTTTGCATATAGTATAAAGCGGCGTCCGAATCGCTGCCCCTTAAACTTTTGCAGAAAGCCGATAAAATATCGTAGTATAAATCTTCGTCGTAAGAAAGCGCTTTTCTCTGAATAGATTCTTCCGCGTCGCTTAAAGTTACGACGATTTTACCCGAACTATCGGGCGGAGTGGTTAAAACGGCGAGTTCCAAAGCGTTATAAGCAACGCGAAGGTCTCCCGCGCTCATATTCGCGATATGGTTAAGCGCGTCGTCGCTCACTTCGGTATCGTAGTTGCCGAGCCCCCTTTCCTTGTCCGAAATAGCCTTTATAAGAGCGCCCTTTATTTCTTTTTCGGTAAGCCGTTTAAGTTCGAACACCCTGCATCTCGAAACGATTGCCGGCGTCATAGAAACGTAAGGGTTTTCGGTAGTGGAACCTATAAAAATTATATCGCCTTTTTCCACCGCGGGAAGAAGACTGTCGCTTTGCGCTTTGTTGAAGCGGTGACATTCGTCGAGCAACAGATAGGTTTTTTTACCGTATAGTTTAGCGTTCTCTTTCGCTTCTTCGATAACCCTTTTAACGTCGGCAACGCCGCACGAAACGGCGTTTAACTTTTCGAATCTGCCGTCGGTTCCGTTTGCGATAACGTTTGCAAGCGTGGTTTTGCCGCAGCCGGGCGGTCCCCAGAAAATACAACTTCCGAGCCTGTCGAGTTTAATGGCTCGGTTAAGAAGACTGTTTTCTTTAATAAGGTGACTTTGCCCTATAAATTCCGATAAATTTCTCGCGCGCATGCGTTCGGCAAGCGGAGCGGAAACTTTTTGTTCAGAGTAATCGAATAGATCCATAGGAGTATTTTAACATATCGAATAATTTATTTCAAGCCTTAATAAAATGAATTATGCTTAAAAAAAATAATTTTTTATCGTGGACGAAAGAGTTTTTCGTTCTTACTTTTTTATTGATAACGGCGTTTATCGTTTCGCTCGATAAAACTATGGCGAAAACGTCTTTCGACGGGATATGCCTTTGGGCGACGAGCGTTCTTCCGTCGCTTTTTCCCTATCTCGTGATAAC
>JAEDMA010000050.1 GCA_016295005.1 Christensenellaceae bacterium | reverse complement strand
AATCTTCGGATAAAAAATCCTGTTATGACTAATAACTCGCTATTTTAATTGTTTTTTTGCCGTTTTTTCCGTTCTCTTTATTGCGGGATATAGCAGTGGGGAAAGAGCTTTTTAGTTTCGACAGGTTATTTTGCAAGTTCTTTTGCAAGCGCGTCGATCTGAGAAGCCGATTCGTCCGACAGAGCCGAGAAAATTTTAACGGTGTTTTCGGCGTAAGAAAGGTCTTTGCAAGCGGTTAACATATTTTTCATGCAGTTGGTAGCGACGGGCGCCCACGAACCGTTTTCGATAAAGCCTACCGTTCGCTTCTGATAATTTCTTTCGGTTAAATGGTCGATAAATTCTTTCATTTTCGGGAAAACTCCGCCGTTATACGTCGTGGTGGCGAAAACCTGTTTTCCGTATCTGAAAGCGTCTTCTACGCATTCGTAAATATCTTCTCTCGCTAAATCGTTGAGAACGACTTTCGTTACGCCGTATCCGATAAGTTTTTCTTTGAGAAGTTTTGCGGCTTTTTCGGTGTTACCGTAAATCGACGTGTAAGAAATAACCACGCCTTCCGATTCGACGCCGTAGTTTGACCATATATCGTATAAATTAAGGTAATATCCCAAATTTTCGTTGAGAACGGGACCGTGCAGAGAGCAAATCGTGTTAATGTCGAGAAGTGCCGCCTTTTTTAAGACCGCCTGAACCTGAACGCCGAATTTTCCGACGATGCCGAAATAATATCTCCGCGCTTCGCACGCCCAACCTTCGGGGTCGTTAACGTCGTTCGCGCCGAATTTTCCGAACGCGTCTGCGGAAAACAAAACTTTTTCCGTTTCTTCGTAAGTCATTATAACTTCCGGCCAGTGAACCATCGGCGCGGATATAAAATTAAGTTTGTGTCTGCCGAGCGAAAGGCTACCGCCGTCAGCGATTATAATTCTTCTTTCGGGGTAGTCGTTTTTATAGAAATTCGCCATCATCTTAAACGCCGCCGCGCTCGAAACGATTACCGCGTCGGGGTATTTTTCCATAAATGCGGTAATGCTCGAAGAGTGGTCGGGTTCCATATGCTGAATTATAAGGTAAGCGGGGGAAACTCCTTTTAACGCCTTTTCCACGCTATCCAGCCACTCTTGTGCGAAATCTTTTTCCACCGTGTCCATAACGGCGGGCTTTTCGTCTGTTATAACGTAAGAGTTGTAAGCCATTCCGAGCGGAACGGAAAACTGCCCTTCGAACAAATCGACTTTGTGATCGTTTACGCCTGCGTAAATTATATCGTTACTTATAAACATTTTTTATCTTCCTTTGCTTTTTTGTCGTCGGCATTCGGGAAAACCCGTTTTACCCTTCGGCGCATACCGTTTTTTACGGCAGACCCGTTAATTACATTATATTCGTTAAAGGACGAGTTGTCAAAAAAATGGAACGAAATAAACGAAATTTCGATTATAAAAAACGAGCATTCGTAAACCATGCTCGTTTTCTGGTGCGGGTAAAGAGATTTGAACTCCCACTCTTTCGAAATAGATCCTAAGTCTATCGCGTCTGCCAATTCCGCCATACCCGCGCGGCAAAAATTGCCTTTTTACCTATAAGCGTAAATTATTCTATCATAAAACGAAGGTAATTGCAAGGCGTGGGAAAAGAAAAAGTGAACGACGACAAAAAAAATTCTCCCCGAAAAAATCGGGGAGAAAATAAATTTTAATCTTATCGCCGTCTATCGATTATTTAATAAACGCGGAGAATGCTTTATGCGCTTCGTAAATGTCGGCTTTGCTGATAAGTTCGTAAGGAGCGTGCATTGAAAGAACGGGAACGCCAAGGTCAACGGTGTCGATATTCATATTCGCGATAAATTTCGCAACCGTTCCGCCGCCGCCGAGGTCGACTCTTCCGAGTTCGCCCGTCTGCCAGATAACGCCTTCTTTTTCGAACACGTTACGGAGATAACCCACGTATTCCGCGGAAGCGTCGTTGCTGCCCGATTTACCGCGCGCGCCCGTAAATTTGTTCATTGCAACGCCGTGGTTTGCAAACGAAGCGTTCATTTCTTCGAAAGCGTCTGCAAAAGACGGATCGTAAGCCGCGGTTACGTCTGCGGAAAGGCATTTGCTGTGCGCTCTGATTACCGCCGCGTTTACTTTGTAACTTTCGGCAAGTTTATTGATAATATCGTTGATAAGAACGCTCTGCATACCGGTGTTGCCTTCGCTGCCGATTTCTTCTTTATCTGCTAAAATGGTAAGAACGGTCTGGTCGGTTTCCGTTTCCAAAAGAGCGGTAACTTCGGGGAAAGTACATACTCTGTCGTCGTGACCGTAACTTGCTACGAACGCTCTGTCGAACCCTACGTCTTTCGCTTTATATGCGGGTACGGCTTCGATTTCCGCGCTTAAAAAGTCTTCTTCGGTAACGCCGTATTTTTCGTTTAAGATTTTCAGAACGTTTTGTTTAACGAGTTTCTTTTCTTTTTCGCCTTCCGCGGGAATACCGCCGACCAAAACGTTAAGGTTTTCCGCATTGAACGCGGTAGCGACGGTTTTGGTGCTTTGTTCCTGCGATAAATGGGGAAGAAGGTCGGTTATATAGAAAACGGGGTCTTCTTCCGCTTCGCCTACTCTTACCGTGATTTTTTCGCCGTTTTTAAGAGCGATTACGCCGTGAAGAGCAAGGGGAATGGTAAGCCACTGATATTTTTTGATTCCGCCGTAATAGTGCGTTTTAAGATAAGCCATATCCGCTTTTTCGAAAAGGGGAACTTGTTTTAAGTCAAGACGGGGGCTGTCTACGTGCGCGACGAGAATTCTTACGCCGTTTTCGGCGATGTTCGCCTTGCCCGCTTTTAATAGGAACAAGCCTTTGTTGCGATTGTTGTAATAAAGTTTGTCGCCTGCTTTAACGTCTTTAGAAAAATCGAATTCGGTATAGCCGTTTTCTTTCGCGAGAGCGACGGTCTCCGCAACGACTTCTCTTTCCGTTTTGCCGTTGTCTAAAAAGCGTTTATATCTTTCGGAATATTCGAAGATTTTTTTTAATTTTTTTTCGTCCGCGTTTTTGTACGCATTCTTTCTTTCATAAGTCAGATCCATAATTTATCTCCTTAAATTCTTATTTTCACCCTTATTTTAACAAACGCTTTTAAAAAAAGCAATTTTTATAGGGGGTTAAATCGGCGTCGGACGAAAATTTTTGTATAAATCGAAAGACTTTTTTTTTGTTTTATGATAAAATAATATAAAATAAACGTAAAAGGAAAGCATATGGCGTTAAAAGATATAGGAATCGGAAAAAGAAAGTACGATATGACGGAAAAGCCGTGGAATACTCCCTGGTACCTTAAAGTAGTGGAATGGTTCATTCTGCTGTTTTACAGAATAACGGCAGGGATAAAAGTCAGAAAGCGCGGTTTCGATAAAATAAACGGACCTTGCCTTGTGTTGCAGAATCACGGCTCGATTATAGATTTCGCGCTTACTTTAAGGGCGTTTAAGTTGCGTTCTATGGCTTGGGTATGTTCTATCGAAGAATTTATAAAAAGAGAGTGGCTTATGCGTTCTTTGGGGTGCATATACAAAAGAAAGTTCACTCCGGACGTTAAAGTGGTAAGTCACATTGCGTACGCGATAAGGAAGCTGAACAAACCCGTGGTAATATATCCGGAAGCAAGGTTCACGCTTGCCGGCATAAACGAAGAAACGGATTTTCATTCTTACGCCCGTCTCATAAAAATGTTAAAGGTGCCGGTTGTAATGGCGATAGCCAAAGGTAACTTTATCCGTTCGCCGCAGTGGGCGAAAAGGCCTACCAAAAAAATTCCCGTAAGTTGCGATTATAACGTAGTTTTAACAGCCGAACAGGTTGCGGAATATTCGAGCGAACAGATAGAAAAAATGCTTACCGAAAACTTCGTTTACGACGATTACGCTTACTGGCAGAATAGCGGATATAAAATAAAATCCAAGGTAAGGGCGAAAGGCATACATAAAATATTGTATCAATGCCCGCATTGCGGAAAAGAATTTTCCATGGATTCCGAAGGAACAACTTTGTTCTGTAAAGAATGCGGCAGTAAATGGGAACTCGACGAGCACGGGAAACTTCACGGCGTAGGCAACGAAACCTATTTCGAACACGTACCCGACTGGTACAGATGGGAAAGAGAAAACGTTAATAAAGAGGTTGCCGAAGGCAAGTATAAATTTACTTCGCCCGTTGCTCTTAACAGACTCGTTTCTTCCGCGAAAGGGTTTGAAAAGTTAGGCACGGTAACGCTTACTCACGACGAAAACGGGTTTACCATGCAGGGGAAACTCGATAACGGCGAAGATTTTTATTTCAACCGTACCGCCCTTTCGATGTATTCGGTTCATATCGAATATAACTATAAAGGAAACGGCGAAACGATAGACCTTGCGACTCAGAACGAAACGTATTTCGTTCAACCCGAAGAGCAGGAACACTTGACGAAAATTCATTTCGCCACCGAAGCGCTTCATAAAATCGCCAAAGAATGCGAAGAACGGGAAAAGGCGGAAACAGTAAAAGAATAAAAAAAGCGGCGTAGAGATAATCGTTATCTCAACGCCGCTTAAATATCGCCTTATTAAGGTAAAAAAAGGGAAAAATATGGGTTGGCTTAATTATTACGGACTTATCGTTATAATTCTTATTATGATACCGAACATGTTTTTTGCGGCAAAAAATAAAGACGGATTCAAAAACAAATATAAAAACAAAACGGTGGAAATATCAGAACAAATCGGAAGGTTTGCCTGTTTCGGACTGATGATTTTCAATATACCGCATACCTATTTCGGATTTTGGTTTCCTTCTGCCGAAATCGTTTATATCGTATCGAACGCCTGCCTTACAGCGGCGTACTGCATAATATGGATATTTCTATGGGAGAAAAACTGCCTTGCGCGGTCGATACTTTTATCGGTCATTCCGTCGCTGATATTTATGATTTCGGGCGTACTTCTTTTGAATATTCCGCTTATGGTGTTTGCGGCAATATTCGCTCCGACGCATATCCTTATCTCGGTAAAAAACGCGGTGCTGTAAACGTCAATCTACGCCGCCCGTTACGGCAATAAGTTATAAAACGCAAAACAAAAACTCCCCCGAATAGAACGGGGGAGTAAATTTTTTAAAACTATTATTTTTTATCCGTTCTTACGGGCGAACCGCAATAGGGGCAGTTGCCGGATTCGGCGGAAAGATATTCGTAGGTCGCGCCGCAGTTTTCGCATTTCGCGACTTTGGTTTCGGGGCCCAACTTTCTGTTCGAGTTGAAAGTCAGTTTTTCGCCGTCGAAAAGGTATCCTTCGAGATATCCGAAGTTAATAGCCTTTAAAACGTCGTTTTTCACGGTTTCCTCGTTTTTACCTGTATGCATTGCGATATCTTTTACCGTGTAAACGCGATCTTCTATAACTCTTACGGTGTTATAAACAGACTTTGCCGAACCGTAAACGATAAAGAGAATGGGGCAGGCGTAAAAATTTACCGCAGTCATAACGATGCCCGCTACCAACATCGCGGTGTTGTTTACCGCGCCGATTATAAGGGTAGGTATACCCGCGACCAGTAAAATCGCCGAACAAATAGCCATACAAAGAAAAAGTATGCATTTGGATTTTGCTTGTTTCATAATTTAAATGCCCTTTAGTTTAAGTTGTGTTAAATTTTTCCGGACACCGCCCGAAAAAACTTCTTGCGTTTAATGATAATTATAATATTTACCGTTATCAAGTCAAAAACGTTATTGACAGACAAAAAATTTTTGCAGAAAAAAACGCAAACCGAATTAACCGTTTGCGTTTTCTTTTGTTTCTTTTTTAACGGCGCGTCCGAAAATAATCGGTTAAACCGAAAGGGTAAAAATTTAATTGAAAGAATCTTTATAAGCTTTACCGAATTTGAATACGGGCGTTTTAGATGCGGGAATTTTAATTTTTTCCTGCGTTTTGGGGTTCAGACCTTCTCTCGCCGCTTTTTCTTTAACTTCGAAAGTACCGAATCCGGAAATCTGGATTTTTTCGCCTTTTTTAAGCGCTTCGGTGATGGTTACGACAACGCTGTCGAATACCATTCCGGCGTCTTTCAAAGTGATGCCTGCGTTATTAGCGATTTCTCTTACTAATTCACTCTTATTCATATACATATCCTCCGATGGGTATTATTACAGTTATTATACCACAGCAAAAAAAAAATGCAATAATATTTCGAAAATTTTTAATAAAAAACACAAAAAAAGCAGAAAAAAACTTATTGTTTTGCCGATTTATGCTTTTTTCGCCGATAAAAAATATACGCGCTTGACAAAGAGAGCTGCGTATTATACAATAATCGGTATGAAAACAAGCGTTTTATCCGAAAAACTTAACGGCAAAATAAGGTATCTTTCCGTAAAAGGAAAAGATAAGTTTTTTGAGTTCCGCGAAGGTAATTTCGAAAAGTTATTATTAAGTTTTATAAAAGAAAAGGCTTTCGGGGGAAAGGTAGTCGTTTCGCTCGGAGAAAATTTTATGCAAACGCTTAAAACGTCGTTCGAACGTGTTTCGGCAAAGAGCGGTTGCAAATTTATTTATTACGTTTCGGAAAATAGCGGGGATAACGATAAAAACGTTTATTCTTTCTTTAATTTTCCCGAAGATACCCGCGCGGTGATAACTTTCGGTGGAAGCGTGTTCGACGGTCTTTTGTTGTTCGGCGCGCTTAAAAACGTACCCGTTTGCTACGTTCCCACGTCTTTTTCCGACAGTTCGTTTTTCAAAAAATATATATTTATCGGGAACGGTAACGAAAAGCATAAGGAATGCGTGGAATCGGACAGATACGTTTTTATCGACGATAACCTATTAAAAGGCGATTTATTTAACGCTTACGCTTTTGTTATGAGTAAACTTATAGCCGTTTTAGACTATAAAATAAACCGCGCTTGCGGCGGCAAAAACTGTTACGACGAAAATCTTTTAATCACGGGAAGCGTGTCGGATGCGTTCGGGGTGTTCAAAGTTTCTTTCGATAAACGCGAAGCGCTTTTGACCGAAAGTTATTTTACCGTGTGCCTTGCCGATTATTTTGCCGATAACGAGTTTTCGCGTATTTCTTCGGCGTTGAACGCGGCGGCTTTATACGGCGATTGTTCGGTTAAAGAAGAATTCAACGCATTCCTAAAAATTCTGCCTCTTTCGGACATAAGTTTTAATCAGACGCCGGATAATTTCGATGAAATTCCCGATTATAACAGAAACGTCGATTTTATGGAAGAAAACTTCGGATTAAATAAAAGCGAAACACGTAAAATTTATCAATATCAGATAGAAAGTCTTGACCGCGCCAAAATCGATTATGATATGCTTAAAGGACTGATAAAGGATAACGCTTCGCTCGTTAAAACGATTTACGGCACCTTCCTTGCGCTCGGCGGGGAAAAAATAACCGACGAAGAAAACGCCGAAATAAGAAAGGCGGTAAAATTTTCGGGCGATTCCGTAAAGGCGGTAAACGTTATGACGTGCGTCAGGGAAAAAGGCGTAGCCGAATTATTGTAAACGCTTTTTTCTTATTAAATAAAACGCCGCGAAGACTTTTCGCCGGGAATAAACACTCTACAAAATATTTTCGAAACTTATGGCGAAAGTTTTGGGTATCTGCTCGGTCAGTTCGATTAAAACTTCGAGTTTAGAGAGCGCTTCTTTATAGTCTTTTTCATCGACGAAAGTCACCGCTTCCGAAAGCCATAAATCTATTTCTTTTATCTCCGTGTGCGGAATAAACGCATGGAGATATTTTTTTTTGTTATGCCAGTTTTTCTGCGTGGAAAGAACGTCTTCTTTATTTGCCGATTCGTTTTCCGTTTTTTCGTAAAGAGCGGTGAAAACGTCGTTTAGTTCGCTGAAATTTTTAGTGATGAAAATATTTTCGTAAATACCGAAAAACAGAAGAATGAAAAAAACGCATATCATCGAAACGACAGATTTTACCATTTTACACCTTCTTTAAGATTGTAAAACAAAATTTCGTACGGCGTTTTTTTGCATTTAAGGTAAACTCTGCCTTCGCCGTCCATAGTCATTATCTCGGTGGTTTTAAGATTATGATTTTCTCTTTTCAGAAAGGAAATCAACTCGCTTTTCTCAATTTTTGCTATCTGTAAATTTTTTGTGTTTTCCTTGCCGTTATCCACTATTAAAATGGGGAGGGAAGAACTTTTTTTATGAGCGTCCCGCGAAGCGAAAGCGGAAAGTTTTCCGTTGGATTCGAATATGGCGTAATCTAAGTCGTCTAGCGAAAAATACCCTTGCGACCGCATAGACTCGATTAAATCTTCCACGTCCATATTGTTCTTTTTAAGTTCATGCATATCCACGCCGGACTTGTTTATAACTATGCTCGGCTTTCCCGAAATAACCGTTTTAAAAAAACTCCCCGATTGCTCTAACAGCGAAAGCAACTGATGAAGAAGAAAAAGTCCTAAAATAGATACGATACCGTAAATAAGCGGGATTGAAATATCCGCCATAGGTATGCAGGCAAGGTCGGCGATAATTAAGGTTACGATAAATTCGAAAGGTTGCATTTCGCCTATCTGGCGTTTTCCCATAAGTCGCATAACGACTACGAGCGTCGTGAAAATTATAAGAGTTCTGATTAAAGTTACTACCATATAAATAAGTATCGGGATAATTCGAAAAAATATTCCAAACGATTGACATTCGGGCGGCGCGGTTGTATTATTGACGTATAAGAGTAGTGAAGGCGCGTTAAGTGTTGCAAAACGGGATGTTGTTTGCAAACGAAAGGTAGAACCTGCGGTGTCTTCGCGCATCCGCTATAAAATAGGCGAAAGCCAAAATATATCGGTCTCTTCTATTATTTTTCAAGGAGAGATTTTTTTATGGAATTTCTGTTTTTAAAGGCGTTCGATTTTGCCGTAATTTTCGGCAACGTGGTTTCGAGATGGTACTACTACGCGATTCTCGCCGCCGCGATTATTCTTCTTTTCGTTTACTTTAAGCTGAGTAAGCCGAAAAAACGCAATAATCTGTCCGACACCGCGCGCGTTTCTTACGTTGCAGTTCTTACCGCTCTTTCCGCGGTTTTCAATATATTCACGATATTTATAATACCGAACAGATTCGCTGTTTCTTTCGTCGCCGTACCCTGTTTTATAGCGGGTTACCTTTTCGGCGCGAAAGAAGGGTTTATCGTCGGATTTTTAGGCGACCTTATAGGTTGTATGATAATGCCTAACGGCGCGTATCTGCCCATAATCGGGCTTGCGAGCGGACTTTGGGGATTTATCCCCGGGTTTATTTTCGACCGTTTCGGCGGCGACGACAGGGTTAAAACGATAATAAGTTTTATAATATGTTTCGTCGTTTGCTCGGCGTTTTTAAACACGCTCGGAAACTGGCTGTACGTCGTGACCGACAGAAATTCCACGACCACGTTTTTTGCTTATCTCGGCGTAAGGGTGTGGTTCCAGATAATCGTAACCGTTATAAATGCGTCGTTATGTCTTTCGCTTACGGAAATACTTCCGAGAGTGCTGCCCGAAAATAAATTTACGTTCGAAGTAAGGGAAAGTAAAAAGTTAAGCGTTGTGACCTTTGTTTTAAGCGCGGCGTTGTTCGTTTCGGGAATAGTCGCCGTTATTATAAATATTCCGTCGTAAAAAGGGTAAAATAACGTAAAGGAGAGAGTTATGGAACAGAAAATAATTCTTAACCCCGATAAAGAAGTGGTTAAAACGGTAAGAGAAGGCTTAAAAAGAACGGGCGGATATTGTCCTTGCAAACTTATAAGAAACGAAGACACCAAGTGTATGTGTAAAGAGTTCAGAGAGCAGATTGCCGACCCGGGATTCGAAGGTTTCTGTCATTGTTTTTTGTACTACAAAAAGAAATAAAAA
>JAEDMA010000172.1 GCA_016295005.1 Christensenellaceae bacterium | reverse complement strand
CCCGTAAGCGTCCACATAATAAAACCCGTACTTTTCGGCTTCTTCGCGGAGTTTCTTCTCGTAAGAATCGAGAACCCCGCCGTTCTGACACTCCACAAGGTCTTTAGCCATTTCTATATGTACTTCGGGCGTATCCGGCGCAACGTATTTGTTGACCATGTTTGACGACATAACGATCGTGGTTATACCTGCCGCTTTGAATTTATCGAACAGAATTTCAAGATGTTCGCCGTACCACTTCGGATCGCGGCGCGACATATTGTTAAGCATAAAACAGAACACCAGAAGATCGGGGTCAAGATTCAGAACGTCGCGTTCGACACGCGCTTCGGCTTCGATAAGCCCGTCGCCGCTTATGCCAGAATTGATCATTTCAAATTCGGTATCGGGATATTTCGCCCTTAAAAGCGTCATCAGTTTTTCGCCGTAACACGACGGCTGATCGACTAAAAGTTTGAATTCGCCGTCTTCGCGAAGAATTTCAAAACAACCCTGCGTTACGCTGTCGCCGAAAAATACAACTTTCTTTTTATTCATTTTGATTTATTCCTTTAATCGTCTTTTTTCGTAATCGGGCAAAAGCTTTACGGTTGTTGCCCGCCGTTTTTGAATTTGCTAAAACTTATATTTCTTTCCGGCAATCTTCCGAATACGGCAAAATCGATAAGCCCCGTTTTAAGTTTTCTCGGCAGAATTTTAAGCCGCACCTTTTCGCATAAAGCCATATCGAACGTTCTGTAATCGATATTAAGTTCGGTCTTATTGTCGCTTGCGTTTAAAAGCGTGAAAGTTTTATCGCCGCAAACGCCTTCGAGAATAAATTTTACGGGTTCGGGCGTTCTGCCGCTTGCGTAATCGAGATCGACGTCCCGCCAGAACAAGCGTACCGCCCCCACCAGATACTTACCCGAAAGGTCGCATTCTATAACAGGCGCATTATCGTCGTCTGCAGGCTGCCAGAAGGAAAGAACGTTTTCGTCGGTGGCAAAAACCGCTTCTCTGCCGGGCGCGTTGCTCGTTGCTTTCGGGCGAACCCAGCCGTTAAGCGAAACAAGCCCCGCCGAATATACCTTGTTGCCCTTTTTGTCTGTTTTTTCGCTGCCCTGAACGTACTGCGGATTATCGGTCACGCCGCACGGCATATACAGTTCGCCGTTTTCGTCCACGGCAACTCTGTCCATACCGATTCTGCGCTCGTAAATGTGTGCAAACGGAACGGCTATCGTATAGAATGCCCATAACGTATCGTCGGGACCTTTTTCGACGCAGCCATGCCCCGCGCAGGAAACAATTCCGCCCTTGGATAAAGAAAGCGGATTTTTCTTTTGGCAGACAAAACCCGAAAGTGGCGTTTCGTCCGAATAATAAACCGCCATGCAATAGTTTGGGTGACAGGTATCGGGCGCAGCGTAAATCATGTAATATCTGCCGTGATATTTAAGCAGATGCGGACCTTCAACCCACCCGAAACGAGTGTTCTGATAGTGAGCGCCCTGCCTTTCCCACGGCTTGTTTTCGGGATCCATAACCACTATATCGACAGGTCCGTTTATCACTTTGCATGGGCTGTCTTTATCAAGTTCGTAGCCGACGATCTTGGTAACGGGCTCGTCGCCGCTCACCCATTCGAAAGCGTAAAGATAAATTCTTCCGTCGTCGTCGGTAAAAATACACGGATCGCAAGGCGTGAATTTCGTGCCGTCTTTTAATTCGTACTCGCCCATTTCCTTAAACGGACCGAGCGGCGTATCCCCCACATAAAGGGGCGAATACCAGGCGGTAAGCAAAAACTTGCCCTTCCACGGCGTAATGCACGGGCTGTATTTCGGGCAGTACGGTTCCGTTCTTACATGTTTCCAGTTTTCGAAATCTTCGGTAACCCATGCCATTCCGTAACTGGGGTAAAGATACCATTTGTTATCATAATAAAAAACGGTAGGATCGCTTATCGACCTGTAATCCGGCGAAGTGACCGAAGCGGGTTTATTTTCGTGACTGAACATTCCGCGCTCGAACTTATACCATTCGTCTTTGCCGCGCGGTATATCGGGAAGCGACATCGGATTGCAGTAAGTATGCATCGCTTGTTTAACGTCGTATTTATTGTTTTTTTCTACCATAAAAGGATAACGCTCCGTGCTTGATTTAATGTGCTTGTCCGTGTTTAATTTAATGTGCTTGATTGATTTATTTTTTTATTTATGATA
>JAEDMA010000171.1 GCA_016295005.1 Christensenellaceae bacterium | reverse complement strand
TCTGAGGATCACATCTGTAATGTTCGTTCAACAAAGTTGAAACGATATTTTTCTCTTTCTTTAATACACAATGTAATATACTGTTTTTAGCATAATCGAAATAATCCGCTAACTTATATTTTGAAAAAATATCGTTAAGTACTGGGAGCAATTGAGATTTTACAACGTGCGGCAACTGTTTTTCATCTCCCACGAGGACAACCTTTTTCGCTACCGAAAAGGCTATTACTGCGCTAATCAGATCTACCTGACTCGATTCGTCTATAATCACACAATCATACAAGAAATTATCACCAGTACAACTCCTTAACGCATGCGTCGTGCTGTATACGATAGGATATCTTTTTGTAAAGTCTTCAAAATGAAATTTGTAATCGTTTATAGAAAACGTACGCCTATCCAAACTTTCGTATCTTTCACGCAAACAGGACAAAAAGATCTTCATTGATAAATCTTTTTGTTCTTTAAGCAGTTCATTTAAATTATTCATATCGATAAATTCTTGTTTTTTATTCTTTTCGTCGTTAAGTTCCGAAATCTTAACGACATAGTATTTATTTTTCAGATACTCTATGGAATCTTCTCTGTTTTTTGCAAATTCCTTTACTTTTATTATACCGAATCGGAATAAAAATCGCGCTCTGTTAAAAAAGCTCGTTATCTTGTTTTCGGGCAATGTTTCAAGAACAGACGCCAGTTCCAAAACTTTTGCGCTGGTATATTTTTTCTTTGTCAACTCTTGCGGAACGATTCTATTTTTTATACGATATTCGGCATCGTTTATTTCTTTTTCCACTTCATACTCGGAGACAGATTGAACTATTCTTGCAATATCCAAGCCATATTTCAGATAAGTTTCCGCACCCTCGCTTGCTTCTTTTAATAAATGTTCGCTATTCGTTTTATCAATTTTCTCAATCTGTCTGACATTCTCATGTGGCGATTCAAAAAACTTTTTTACGTTTTCCGAATTCCCTAAAAAAGCGTTTAAATAACCAAAGCCGGTCGATTCAAATTTATCTTTAACGTTTCTCGTAGCTTCGTTATTCCCCGAGACAACGGCAACGCTGCCGCCCCTTGCGACGTAATTCGCCACGATGTTGCGAATCGTTTCGGTTTTTCCTGTACCCGGAGGACCTTGTATTACGGACAAATCCTCTTCCAAAGCCCTCTTTACCGCAACCCGCTGAGATGAATTCGTATCGAACGGAAAAAATATTATCTTCTTATTATCTCGCCGGCCAAGTTTTCCTTGCAAAAATTTTCCAAGAACGGAATCATCTAAGACAGTTAATTTTTCTAACTGCTTCAGTAAAAAATTTTGTCCGTCTTCCGTCGGCATCAATACCGCAACCGCCTTTAAATACTCTATAAAATTCTTTATTTCTCTCGTTCCGGTAATATCGCTGACGATTTTTATGCGATTTTTTTCGACTAACTTTGTATACCCCGAACTGTAAAATAATTTAAAGTAAGAATTAAACTGTATTACTTCGCGCAAGCCGTATACCGGCACTTTATCGCAATAAATTATTTTCCTGACTATATTCACAGTCAGCGGTTTATTTATAATCCTGAGGTCATCCCAACTTTTCCAATAGAAAGTATCATTGCCCGAATATTTAATTCTGCAAGCATTTCCGCTCCCGTCAAACCATTGAACGCGTTTTGTAATATCTTCCCATTCTTCCGTTTTCGGATTAAATTGAATAATCAGTATTTGCCTTTCGTCAATATTCATCGTTATCCCCCGATGCGTAAAATTGCTTAATCATTTATTGTTATCCATAATTTCCCTTTTTATATTTCATCTATTTTTTTTTGCGGAATTCCGGGTTAGAAAATTCCGGTATCGGACCGTCTCCGAACATATCCCGAAGCTGTTCTTCTATCGGGCGCATATCGTTTTCGTCCGCCACAACGATATTCTGATATTTTCGTCTGTAATCTTTGTAACGTTTCCCGCGCTTTTCCGCTTCTTTCGGTATAAATCGCTCGTTTATAAACTCTTCCGCCGTCATATCGAGCCGCTTGCAGATTTCTTCCGCCTTTTGAAATATCTTATCGAAATTCGTTCCCGCAGGCTTCTGCGGAAAAGTTTTCTTACGGTGCTCCACCTCTTCGCAAAGCGCAAGATACAGCCATTGCAGTTCTTCGATTTGCCCGTCGAAAATTTCGTAATACATATAACGGCTGTGATACGGCAACTCGTTCATT
>JAEDMA010000003.1 GCA_016295005.1 Christensenellaceae bacterium | reverse complement strand
AATACTGCGAAGTTTCAAACCCTTGCAAGCAAGTTTGAAACTTCTTGTATTATAACAAACGTTGCGATTTACTCGTTTCACTCGCAAATCCGATTGCCTTCGGCAATTCCCCGCCAAACCTAATCGATTTGTCGGCAACGTTTCTTGAAATACTGCGCTCGAAAACCCTTGCAAGCAAGTTTTCTCGCTTGTATTATAATTCAAGCAAAAATGCGCAAGCGCGAAGCATTTGCAGGCATTTTTGCGCTGAATTTCAAGATAGCGTGCGAATTTTTAGGATAAAAATTCGCGGGGGCAAATAGCCCCGAAGTGTTCGCAGAACACTTCAACGCTTGTATTATATTACGAAACTAGACAAAATTAAAATTTTGTCGTCACCTATCGGTGCCTTTGCTCTTTGCCCGTGGCAAATCGCCGTTTCTAATGAAATACTGCGAAGTCATAAATTCTTGCAAGCAAATTTCTGACTTCTTGTATTATACAATAAAATTCGGATAAAGAAAAGTCTATTTTAGAAAAAAATAAAAATTTGGTAACTGTATGTATATATCTTCGTTGACGCTTAAAAATTTCCGCAATTATTCGGAAGAGACGATTTCTTTCGAAAACGGAATAAATATTTTGACGGGAGCCAACGCGCAGGGCAAAACCAACGCGGGCGAAGCCATATTTTATTTATGTACGGGATATTCTCCGCGAGCCAACAAAGATAAACTGGTTATAAAAACCGGCAAAGAAAAAGGAAGCGTGGAAGGAGTAGCGAAATCGTCTTACGGCGACGTTTCCGTAAAAATAGAATTCAACAAAAACGATAAGAAAAATATTTACGTCAACGGAATGCAGGTATTAAGAGTCGGCGAACTTTTAGGTAATATGCACAGCGTATTTTTTAATCCGTCGGAATTAAAACTTGTTCAGGAAAGTCCCGAGGACAGAAGGAGGTTTTTGAACATTTCCCTTTCGCAAATGTCTAAAAACTACTTTTACGCGCTCGCAAGATACAATAAAATACTCGCTCAACGCAACGAACTGCTGAAAAATCCCGAAAAAAAAATAATAAAAGAAACGCTCCCCGTGTGGGACAGAAGTTTATGTTCGGAAGCGGCGAAAATAATTAAACAAAGAAACGCGTTTTTAGAAGAGTTGTCGCCCGTGGCGAAAGAAAAACATTCCGTTTTATCCGGCGGAAAAGAAGACCTTACCATGAACACGGAGAGCGGATATTACGGCGACGAATCGGAAATATCTTACGCTATGTACGAGGATTTGAAAACTTCGCTCGAAAAGGATATGCGACTTGGGTTCACCACCATAGGACCGCACAGAGACGATATAAAATTCGCCCTTAACGGAATGGATGCGAGAATTTACGGTTCGCAAGGGCAGCAAAGGACGATTGCTCTTTCGCTTAAACTTGCGGAAACGGAAATTTTCAACACACGATTCGGCGAATATCCCATACTTATTTTAGACGACGTTTTGTCCGAACTCGATAAATACAGACAGAGAAAACTAATATCGGAAGTTGAGAAAATGCAGACGATTTTTACCGCGACGGGGTTTGACAGAACGGTATTTAAAAACCGGACGGTAAACCGAATTATAATCGAAAACGGCAAAGTAAAAAGATAACGAAACGACGCGTTAAAAACACGCGCCGTTTTTTATTTACGATTAATTTTTAGCAAAAACGATTAAAAGAGCATAACTCAAAGACTGCCGCAATCGTTCTTTTACGGAAGGGAAGAAAATAAACCGGGATTCGCTTAATCTTCCAAATCCGCGGGAGAGTTAATCTGCGCGACGTAGGGAAGTTCTCTGAATCTTTCGGCGTAATCGAGTCCGTAGCCGATAACGAATTTGTCTTCTATTTCGAAACCGAGATAGTCTATGTCGATGGGAACCTGTCTTCTCGAGGGTTTGCTTAAAAACGCCGCGATTTTAACCGACGCGGGATTCTTTTCTTTCAGCAACCTGGTAAAATAGTCGAGAGTGTTGCCGCTGTCGACGATGTCTTCGCAGATAATAACGTCTTTACCTTCGATGTCGGTTGTAACGTCGCAGATGAGTTGCATTTCGCCGCTCGTGGTGCCGTTACGATAACTGGAAAGTTTCGCAAAGTCCATCGTAAAAGGTATGTCGAGATTTCTTATGATGTCTGAAAAGAAGTAAATCGCGCCTTTAAGAGTGCAGATGATAACGGGTTCTTTTCCCTTATAATCTTCCGAAATCTGTTTGGCAATGGATTTTACTTTTTCTTCGATCTTGTCTGCGGTGATAAGTACGTCTAATTGTTTCATAAACTCTCCTCTTCGGTAAATTTAATAATTTTTTGTGTATTATCGTCGGCCTTTACAGAAGAAGAAACGGCTTTCCCGAAGATAACCAGAATCTCGTTTCCCGCGGCGAGTAAGGGAATAAAATCTCTTTTTCGCAGAGGGACTTTTTCATCCGTAAAATAGTCGTTTAATTTTTTGCTGCCGCCGCCGAACTTTTTAAAAACGTCCCCGTTTCTTCTCGTTCTGAAAATGGCGTTTGGGGGAATTTTAGAAAGGTCTGCGTAAAGCCCTGCCGAAAGGGGTAAATCGTCGTTTTTTTCGGATATTATAAGCGTTTTTCCGAGAAACTCCGTTTTCCCTTTCTTAAAAGGAATATCAACGGAATCGGTTTTTCCGTTGGTTTTTTTAAACAGGCAAACTTTATCGTATTCTCTGACAGCGAAAATATTTTTCGGAAGAGAAATCTCTTTGCCGTTTTGTAAGTTTTTCAACGAACAAACCGATTCGGCGTGAATTCTTTCCCAGTCCTTTTTCAGCCCTAACTTTTGTAATGCAATTATAACCGCACGCTTAAAAATAACGTTATTAACGGATATCGGAATAAAAACCTTTTCGCCGTCATACGTTATATAAGAACGGGCGAGAGAATCGAGAAATACGTCTTCTTCTTTCGCTATCGAGGAAAAGTTTGAAATTCGTTTTTCCGCTTCGGGGAAAATCTTTTTTATCTCGGGCAGAATAATCTGCCGGATATAGTTTCTGGAATATTCCGTATCGAAGTTTGTGGAATCGGTAACGAAAGGTATATCGTTTTCGGCGATATACTCGGCGATTTCGTCTTTCGGAACGGAAATAAACGGACGAATTACGTATCCGTTCGTTTCGGGTATCCCCGAAACCCCTTTAAGAGATGCGCCCCTGAAAAGGTTGAATAAAACCGTTTCGGCGTTATCGCTTAAATGGTGAGCGGTGGCGATTTTGTCGCATTTGCCTTTTTTTATGGCGTCGGCAAAACATTCATAACGCAAAATACGCGCGGCTTGTTCCAAAGAAAGTTTTTCCGTTTCCGCTTTTTTAGGCGCGTCGACGGAATATTTAATTAAAGGAATACCGGCTTTTTTGCAGTAATTTTCTACGAATTCGGAGTCGCTTAAAGATTCTTTTCCGCGAATACCGTGTTCGACGTTAACGGCAATTACCTTAAACCCGAATAATTCCGACTGACCTTTCATAAAATGAATAAGAGCCATAGAGTCGCTGCCGCCCGAGAGAGCGACTGCCACAGTCTGGTTCTTAATCGAATATTTTGAAAAATCAATATACATATGGATATTGTAACAAAGAAGCGTTTATTTATCAAGCAAAGAAAGGCAAAAATAATTATTTTTTTGTTATTATCGTTTGACAAAAGGGAAATAATGTTATATTATATAGTAGCCTTAAGGCAAAGCATCGCGGGGTAGAGCAGTTTGGTAGCTCGTCGGGCTCATAACCCGGAGGTCAGGAGGTTCAAATCCCCTCCCCGCAACCACTGAAAAAGACATCGACAAAATTGTCGGTGTCTTTTTTGTTGCGCGAAAGTAAATGAGTTGGGGATTTGAACCTCCTGATTTACTCTCTATAAGTCCGCTTTTCGCCAACGTATAACGGGTATTAAGAAAATCTCGCGGGCGAAAAGGGATCGCCGTCCGCCGCAGGCGGCGGCCTTTTTGCAAAGCAAAAAATAACCCGAAGAAAATTCCTACTTGCCGTCGAGAAAGAATTGAGGCATCGTAAAAAATAACTTTAAATTTTTTATAATATTTTTTCTAATATGACAGATACTGACATTATGTCGTAATAAAATAGAGGCGTAAAAAGCGAAAGGAGAAAAAATATGAGCGGAGTTGTTTATGTGTTGTACGGGCTTATGGCGGTTGCGTCGGTAATAAAATTGTTTTGTAAATAAAAATCGATTGTTCACGGTTTTTGTTTCCTATCTTTTTTTGTAGGGTAAAATCTCTCTTTATTAAGCGTTAAAGGGGGATTTTATTCTTTTTCGTCAATGAATTGTCAAACTAAGCGCAATAGATAGAGACAAAGTTAAATAAATCTACAGGGTTTTGGTAATGTAAGACTTTTTGGGGGTCCGGCGTTAATTGACGCCGGACTCTTTTCGGAAAGGAAAACAAAAAAACGTTTAACGTAATCAAACCGAAAGGAGGGGAATAAAATAGTAGAGTAGAGAAAGGAGATAAAATGAAAGAAATTCCGTTTACGGGGATAGCAACGGCGATAGTAACGCCGATGAAAGAAAGGGGCGTCGATTACGACGCTCTGGCTTTTTTGATTGAACGGCAGATAGAAAGCGGAATATCCGCGATAGTCGTCAACGGCACTACGGGCGAAAGCGCGACTTTAACAGATAAAGAGAGCGAAAGCGTAATAAAATTTTCCGTAAAAACCGCCGCTAAAAGGATAAAAATAATTGCGGGAACGGGTTCGAACGACACCCGCCACGCCGAAAAACTCACCGAATACGCATGTAAATCGGATGTGGACGGGGTTCTGCTCGTCACTCCTTACTATAATAAAGCGACGCAGAAAGGGCTTATAGAATCTTACGCGAAAATCGCCGACGCGTCGGATAAACCGTGTATTATATATAACGTTCCGTCGCGCACGGGGTGTAATATTCTTCCCGAAACGGTAAAAGAATTGTCTTATCACCCGAAAATAGTCGGAATAAAAGAAGCGAGCGGAAACATATCGCAAGTAGCGGAAATCATATCCCTTTGTAAGGAAAATTTTGCCGTGTACTCGGGTAACGACGACATGATTCTGCCCGTTTTATCGCTCGGCGGAAAAGGGGCGGTGTCGGTGCTTTCGAACATATTGCCGACGGAGACCAAAGGGATATGCGATGCGTTTTTTTCGGGCGATATATCCGCGGCGGCGAAAACGCAAACGGAACTTATCCCGATAATCAAAGGGTTGTTTTCCGAAGTAAATCCCATTCCCGTAAAGGCCGTTCTTGCAAAAAAGGGGTTTATCGAGAACAGGTTAAGGCTTCCGCTTACCGAAATGGACGAAGAAAAACGCGAAAAACTGTTTAATCTTTTAACCGAACGCGGATTTTTCACGGGGGAACGAATATGAAAATATTGCTTACGGGGTATTTAGGAAGAATGTCAAACGAAGTAAGGCTTCTTGCCGAAAGCGGTTATAACGGAGAAAAATACGACGTTTTCGGGGTAGACCCTTTTTGCGAAAAGGAAACGGAAAGGCTCAAAAAAGATTTTTCCGAAGCTGAAAAAGACGTAGACTGCGTTATAGACTTTTCTAATCCCGCGGTGACCCAAAAATTGCTTTCGTTCGTCACGGAAAATCGTTTGCCCGTAGTCATCGCGACGACGGGGCATACCGAAACGGAAAAATACGAAATAAAAAAAGCGGCGAAAAGAATACCCGTGTTTTATTCTTCCAACTTTTCCGTCGGTGTAGCGGTACTTAAAAATCTCGTTAAAAAAGCGGTTGAGGCAATGCCCGACGCCGACGCGGAGATAACGGAAATTCATCATAACGGCAAAGCCGACGCGCCAAGCGGAACGGCGATATCTATTGCCGAAGAAATAAAAAAAGCGAGAAAAGACGCGTATTTTACTTTCGGAAGAAAAGGAAACGCCGTTCGGAATAAAAACGAGATAGGTATTCACTCGATAAGGCTCGGAAACGTGGTCGGCGAACACGAAGTAATGATAGGAGGAAAAAACGAAACGATAATTTTAACTCATCGGGCGTCGGACAGGCGCGTATTTGCCGAAGGCGCGCTGAAAGCGGCAAAGTTTATAATAAATAAGAAAAAAGGTCTGTTCGGTATGGAAGACTTGCTCGGCATAAAGGGTGAAAATATATGATAGCGGCAATCTACGGATACGGAAATCTCGGTAAAGGAGTGGAACACGCCTTAAAAAAACGTTCCGATTGCCAACTTTTCGGCGTGTTTACGAGAAGAAACCCGAACGACGTAAAAGCGATAACGGGCGTAAAAACCTACGCCGCAAAGGACGTTTTTAAGTACGAAAAAAATATCGACGTAATGTTCGTATGCGGCGGCAGCGCGACCGATTTGCCGCAAATCACCCCCGTTCTCGCCGAAAAATTCAACGTTATCGACAGTTTCGACACCCACGCGAAAATACCCGAACATTTTGACGAAGTGGATAAAGCCGCTAAACGCGGAAACAAAATCGCTCTTATATCCTGCGGGTGGGACCCGGGGCTGTTTTCTCTCGGCAGACTATATTCGGAAGCGGTTACGGGTGGCGGAAAGAGTTACACTTTCTGGGGAAAAGGGGTAAGTCAGGGGCATTCCGACGCGATAAGAAGAATTGACGGAGTAATAGACGCCAAAGAATATACCGTACCGATAGAAACCGCCGTAAATTCGGTAATAAAGGGCGAAAACCCGAAACTAACCGAAAGGGAAACGCATAAAAGAGAGTGTTTCGTCGTGGCGGAAAAGGGCGCGGACAGAGAGAAAATCGAAAAAGAAATAAAGACCATGCCCTATTATTTCGACGGGTACGAAACTACGGTAAACTTCGTATCGGAAGAAGAGTTAAAAACCGGTCACGGCGGCTATCCGCACGGAGGAAAGGTTTTATGCGTAGGCAGAACGGGAGAAAATTCCGAAAACAAACAAATTATGGAGTTGAGCCTTAAACTCGATTCTAATCCCGAGTTTACGGGAAGCGTTTTAACGGCGTACGCCTGCGGAATATTAAAAGCGTACGAAAAAGGCGTAAGGGGAGCGGTTACCGTTTTCGATATTCCGCCTGCATATTTATCGACGCTTTCGGATGAAGAATTAAGAAAAAAATATCTTTAAGGGTTATATAAGTAAACGGGCGGCGGCAAAGTTTCTTTGCCGCCGCAAATTTTAAAAAATAACGCCGCGGAAACAAAACTCTCGCCGCGGCGTAAAATAAAGCTTATTACGGTTATTTCCCGTCTTTTCTGACGCATTCGCCGGTAACGGCGTCCTGAAACATCATCCAGTAACCTTTTCCTTTCAGATCGAACACGGAAAGGGGTATAAAAGAGCAGTAACCTTTCAGTTGTTCGGGCGGGACTTCCGAGTACATGTCGGGAACGCCGTAGCAAATATATTTTTCTTTGTCGTTTTCGTTGATAATGCCAACGACGTAATATTTATCGCCCGAATAAGAAATTTTCGCCCACTTGCTTTGCGGAACGGTGTTATTTAAATTGTCTTCGGGCGGAAACTTAAAGAAAATATCGTCGAGATCGCTTTTTACCTTGTTAAAGTAAGGGTTTCGCTCGTCGTACTTTTGGCTTTCAGCAGAAGTCTTTTCATACGAAAATTCAAAATCGTCCGGGAAGTTTTTTTCTTGCGTTTTTTCGCAGACAGAAGTTCCGTCATCAGTTTCATTTCGAAGTATCCCATCGTCTAATTTTTCCACCTTGTCGAGATTTTCCTTAAATTCACGGTCGTAAAGATAATAATTTTCCGTCGCGACGATTTCGTCGTCGTAACTTTGTCTGATTTCCTTTTTCTTTTCGGAAATACATTTGTCGATAACGGCTTTTTTGAATAATTCCGGACTTAGCGCCGCGGGGTTGTTTTCGCGGCAGAAAGCGATTAAAACGGGAAGACCGCTGTCGATTAAAAAAAGTCCCGCCGAAATGCCGTCGATTTTATCGAATCCGCTGATTTTTTTGGTAATCGAGCAGGGGTTTTTGCCTAAATCGAAGTAATAAAAATTGCCGTCGCCGTCGGAAACTGCGGCGTAAAAAGAGCCGATTTTCGTCGGTAAAAGGTTCACGAGAGAAAGGGAAAAAACGGAGCCGCCCGCTTCTTTTTCCACGCGCGCGATTCCGCTTACCGATTTCCCGTAAATCGCGAATCCTTCGGTAATTTCGCCAAGCACCAAAGATTTTTTTAAAGTTTCCATATTCCGTACACCGTCCGTACACCCTTATGAAAGTTTTTTCGGTAAAACTTCGTATTTGTGTTTCTTCTTACGTTAAATATATATGATAAAATCTTTTGTAAAATCACTTTTACGGTCGGAAAAAGGCGTATTATGTCGAAAAGAAAGCGAATTTATAAAAAAAGTATAAAAAGAAAATAAAAGGCAATAATGCAAACATAAAAATTCGCAAGGAGAACTTATATGCTTAATATGTTGACGGAAAAAGAAGCGACGGTTATAACCGACCTTTTAACGTTGGAAGAAAGCGGTTGCAAAAAAGCGAGACTGTACGCGAGAACGCTTACGGATAAAGATCTCGCGCAGAAAATGGGTTGTATCGCAGACAGACACGAAGCGCGTTTCAACGCGCTTTTGGCAATGCTTTAAGGGGGGAAATATGGCAGGATATAAAGAAGAAGTAACGCTGAACGAAAGAGATTCTTTGCAGGATATGTTAAACTTCGAAAAAGAACTTATGAACGCGTATTCCGTGTGTATGGCGGAAGGGGTAAGCAAAGGGTATTGCAACCTTATTAAAGAGAACTGGGAAGAAGCCGCCGAAGACCGGTTGAAAGTATATCTTATGATGACGGAAAAAGATTACGCAAGAGTAAATTCCGCCCCCGAAGAAATGCTTAAAGAAAGAAAACGTAACTACGAAAAAATTAAAAGGGAATTAGCGTAAAAACGCTTGCCTTTTCAGTTAAAAGTGAGTAAAATAAAGTAAAATTAAACGAAAGTTTAATTTATAAAAGAAGGTTTTCGGTCAACACTTCTATAAAACAACCGAGTAAAAAGAGAGTAAAAGCCTTTTTATTTCGGAGAAATAAGGAGGCTTTTTTATGTTCAGAAATTCTGCGACGGCAAAACTCGTAAGAACGGGAATAATCGCGGCGCTATACGCGGCGTTGTGTTTTTTAACCTTTCCGATTGCCAGCGGCGCGATACAGTTAAGACTGTCCGAAGGGTTGTGCTTACTGCCGCTTGTTTTTCCCGAGGCGACGATAGGCGTCGCGGCGGGGTGTTTCGTCGTAAATCTCGTAACGGGTTGCGCTATTCCCGACGTGATTTTCGGAACGCTTATCACGCTGACCGCGGCAACTTTTACTTATCTTATCGGTAAAAGCATAAAGAAAACGGCGGTAAAAATAGTCGTCGGGGGAGCGTTTCCCGTATTGTTTAACGCCTTTGGTCTTCCTCTGATATGGTATTTTTGCTACGGCGGGTTAGAATACGTATATATGCTTTCGGTACTGTTTCTCTTTTTAGGCGAAGGCGTTTCGGTGTATCTCGTCGGCGTTCCGATAGTTTTGTTTATGGAAAAATTAAAGAAAAAGAAATCCGTAAACGAAGAAAATTCCGCAACGAAAACTGAAAATGAAACGGAAAAGCAAATAAAGTAAAATAAATATAACGCTAAAAAAACACGTTTGATACATACGAAAACACGCCCAAAACGGGCGTGTTTTCGTTCTTTTGCTTAATTTTTAAGCAATACTTGCTGAACCGAAATAAAGGTTAGCCTATCGTTTTGAACGGATTATACGCTATCCAGTAGAAAATAAGCCACAAAGCGGAAATTCCTACGAGCGTATAAATTATTCTCGAAACGATAGCGCCCGTTCCTGCGCCGAAAAGGTAAGATACGACGTTAAAATCGAAGATACCGACCATCAGCCATACGAGAGCGCCTATTAAAACGAGAATAAAAGATATAATTGTCGTTGCTTTCATATTTCCCTCCGATATAAAGTGTTTGCAAAGAAGGGAAAATTATACCTTTTCGTTAAAGTAAAGCGTTTTCTAAAATCAACCTGTCAAAGTCCACGCTTTCGACGAAATCTTCCTTTTTAAACCGTACGTTGTTGTACTTTGCGTAATTGAACAAGTGCGTTTTTATAATAACCGGAGTGGGAACGTCCAGTTTTTCGCAAATTTCCCTTACGTAATCGAAAAATTCCGAATAGTCGATATTGCCTTCCTTTTCGAAAATAGTCTGACGGGTTATTTTGTTGTTTTTTAAAGTTTTTGCCCATATTCTTATCATAACGAAGCCACCCTTAACGATTGTACTACAAATCGCGCATAAAATCAATAAATAAATTGACAAAACGGTTTACTCTATGTATAATTATATTACAATAATGAAAAGTATACCATTTAGCGAAATAATAGTTTCGTTGTGCAAACGGGGTTTGTTATGGAAAAAATAATTGTAGTAGGCGCGGGGCTTTCCGGCGCGACTATAGCGAGAAAATTCGCCGACGGCGGCGCGGACGTGTCGGTTATTGATAAAAGGGAAACCGTCGGCGGAAACGTATACGATTACGTCGATAAAAACGGAATAACCGTACAATCTTACGGCCCTCACATATTCCACACAAAAGATAAGCAGGTTTTCGAATTTTTATCCAAGTATACCGAGTGGGTTAAATACGAACATAAAGTAAAAGCGAAAATTTCGGGCAAACTGGTTCCCGTACCCTTTAACCTTACGTCGCTCTTTGAACTTTATCCGAAAGAAGCCGCCGAAAGAATAAAGAAAGTTCTGATTGACGAAGTCGGTTACGGCGAGAAGGTGTCCATTTTAAAATTAAAGGGACACCCGTCGGAAGAAGTCAGAAAGTTTGCCGATTTCGTTTATAAAAACGTTTTCTATAAATATACGAAAAAACAATGGGGATTGAAACCCGAAGATTTGGGCGAACAGGTTATGAACCGCGTACCCGTTTACGTGTCGGAAGAAGACAGGTATTTTACCGACGAGTATCAGTATATGCCGAAAGACGGGTTTACGAGCCTTGTCAAAAATATTCTGGCGCATCCGCACATAACGCTTAAACTCGGTAAAGACGCCATACAGAACATTACTTTTAAAGACGGGAAGATATATTATAAAAACAAACTTTTCGAAGGCACGATGATTTATACCGGTTGCGTAGACGAGTTGTTTTCCTATAAATACGGTTCTTTGCCGTACAGAAGTCTTACTTTTGTTTTTAAAACGAAACGCAGATCTTCTTATCAGGACGCGGCGGTAGTAAACTACACCACGAATAAACGCTATACGCGTATATCGGAATTTTCCAAATTCACCTGCAATCCGCAAAAGAATACGGTTATAGTAAAAGAATACCCGAAACCGTACTACGGCGGGGAAGCGATCCCTTATTATCCTATTCCGCTTGCGAAAAATTACGAGTTGTACGCAAAATACGAAGCGGAAGCGAAAAAGTATAAAAATCTGTATCTTTTGGGCAGACTTGCGAACTATAAATACATGAATATGGATATCGCGGTTAAAAACGCCATAGACCTTTACGAAAAAATTCTCGAAGAAGACTAAAAACAAAAAGAATAAAAGAAAAGGAGTTCAAAAAAGAACTCCTTTTTTCATGCAAATTATTTTTAGGGGTAAAGCGATAATTTAAATCGTCGGTTTACCTAAGCGTTCGGGCGGCAGAAAGAAAACTTTTACGCTTCTTCGCGTAAATGCGCTTTTCTTTCGGATTTTCTGTTTATTTTGGTAAATATAAATCCGATAATGATGAACGAATAGAAGGCTAAGACTCTCCAGGTAATCATTGCGGGGAAAGCAAGACCTGCCGCCGTTATTCCCGTGGAGAACAACAAATAGAAAGATAAGTCCGCCGCGCCGGAGTTGCCGGGGGTCGGTACGAACGAAATGCTTATATAAAGTATAATGCAAAGCTGCACAACCTGTAACCATTCGTGGAATCCGTCCGAGGGAAGGTCGAAACCGAACAATTTAAGGGTAAAATACGCAATGGTCGAAAGAGCGATGTTTTCCATTAAGCTCAGCACGAACTCGGTTATGAATACGAGCGGGTTTTTGGAAATCATTTTTAAGCATCTAGAGTTATGAACTACGTTTTTAATGGTTTTATAGGTGGTAAGTTCGGGCTTTTTGACTATGCGAAGTTTGTTTCCGATTTTCATCACCACTTTAACGAGCCATGCGCTGAATCTCGGCAGGAAAGAGAACACGATAACCAGAAACGGAAGGAAGAAGCATAAAGAGAGCCCTACTATCGCCATTACTTTGATAACGTTCTCGTAACTGCCGAGCGCTTTCGCCAAAAATCCCGGGTCGCACCCGGGGAAAACAACGCCCCTTAAATAGAGAACCAGCGATACTAAAGACAATAAAACGAAAGCGAGTTGGTTTAAAAAGAACGCCGCGATAGGAAGAGCCGACGCTACGCCGCCGTGAATTCCGTGCTTTGAAAGGTGATAAATTTCGAACGGTTGACCGCCTACGGCGAGAGGTGTAACGTTGTTGTAGTAATGCCCGATTACCGCCGCCTCCATACACGTTTTAAAGTGCCACTTTTTCGTTAAATACTTGCTCATAACGGAAAGTTTAAGTGCTTTTGCCAGAAAGCAAATAAACAAAGAGATAAGGGCGAATGCGAGATAGAATCCGTGTTTGGTGAAAATTGCTTTTATATCGTCCCAACCGGCGAGTTGCTTTTCGCTCGAACCGAAAAAGTCGTTATAAAAAGTGTAAGCCAAAACGCCGACCACGAAAACAATGAAAATGACCGTAAACAAAGTTTTGAAAAATTTCTGGCGTTTATTTATTGCGCTTTCGTCGTTAAACCCGAGAATTTTGGTCATAACGAGCTGTTTTGCGGCTTGTTTATCGGTTTTTCTGTCTTCGGCGCGTTGTAGTTTCTTTTCTTTCTTCAGCTGTTGTTTCGCCGAATCGATTTCTTGTTTTTCGATTGTTTCCGCATCTATTTCTACGATAGACGGTTCTTTTGTTGATTCGTCTATCTCTATTTTGTGAAAAATAGGCGGGTCCTGATTGTTGCACATAGTGTTCTTATTCTACTATAATATTTTGTCAATGTCAAATAAAAATGCCAACTTAGCGGCTTGACTTAAAATAACAAATATTGTATAGTGTAACTATGGCAGGGTTAAACGAAAGAAATACGGGAACTCCGTTATCAGGGAATAAAACGATTTCGGTGATAGTGCCTTGCTATAATTCGGAAAAATATCTCGGAAATTGTTTTTCCTGTCTCGATAATTCCGCGTATAAAAATCTCGAAATAATATTCGTGGACGACGGCAGCACGGATAACACCGCGGAAATTATAAAAAGGTACGCGGCGGAAAGGGAAAACGTTTTATACGAAAGAGTAAACCACACGGGCGTTGCGGGGGCGAGGAACAAGGGGTTAGAACTTGCCGGCGGCGAATATATCACTTTTTACGACGTCGACGACGAAATAACGCCGAATCACTTTTCAAACCTTAAACGCGCCTTGGAAAGTACCGAAGCCGACGTTTCGGTTTGCGCATTTAAAAGAAAACACGTAAAAGATAAAAAAAACGGCAAACCGTGTAAGGTAAAGATTTTTACGGGAAACGATTGCGAAGAGAGATTGCTTTGCCAGAATACTTTCGACTATTGTTTGTGGAATAAACTTTACCGCGCGGAAATAATAAAGGAAAACGGACTGGCTTTTCCCGTCGGGGCGAGATACGGCGAAGACTCTTATTTTAACTACTTTTATTTTAAGAACGTGAAAAAAGCGGCGTTTTCTACCGCGCCGACCTATAATTATAAGAAAAACGAAGGAAGTCTTGTCCGCGAAAGTTTCAAAGAAAGTCGTCTCGATATTTTCAATAACTTAAAGGTCGTTATCGACGACGCAGAAAAAAGCGGCGACGCGTTTACCCATTCCGCTCACGCGGCAAGGGCGCTTTTTATAACCGAAGCGTTGTATTTTATACTGAAATTCAGATATAAGAACAAAGCCGTTACGAATAAACTCGTAACTTTGTTAAAGCAGGACTTAAAACACCTGAAAAAATGTAAAAGGGTCGCGCATTACAGAAGGTTGCTTATTCCGCTCGTACCGGTAGCCGCGGCCGCGGCTTTCGGTAAAACGGGCAAGCAGACGGAAGATTCTCTTCCCGAAAATTTCAAAGACTGAAACCGAATATAACGGATTATATAATATTCAGGAAAATAAGGAACAAAAAAATGCAGATTTACGAAGAACTTTCAGAACGCGGACTTATCGCGCAGGTTACCGACGAAGAAGAAATCAGACAACTCATAAACAACGGCGGAGCGAGATTTTATATAGGTTTCGACCCTACCGCCGATTCCCTTCACGTAGGGCATTTTATGGCTCTTTGCCTTATGAAAAGATTGCAGATGGCAGGCAATCGCCCCGTCGTTTTAATAGGCGGCGGAACGGGTTATATAGGCGACCCGTCGGGAAGAACGGATATGCGTTCGATGATGACGCCGGAAATAATTCAGCATAACTGCGATTGCTTTAAAAAGCAGATGGAAAGGTTTATCGAATTCGGCGAAGACAAAGCCGTTATGGTAAACAACGCCGACTGGCTTTTAAAACTCAACTATATAGATTTATTGCGCGACGTAGGTGCCTGCTTTTCCGTCAACAATATGTTAAGGGCGGAATGTTATAAACAAAGAATGGAAAAGGGATTGTCCTTTCTCGAATTCAACTATATGATTATGCAGTCTTACGACTTTTTGTATCTGCATAACCATTACGGTTGCAATATGCAGTTCGGCGGCGACGACCAGTGGAGCAACATGCTCGGCGGAACGGAACTTATCAGAAAGAAAACGGGCGACGACGCTTACGCCATGACGATAACTCTTCTACTTAACAGCGAAGGCAAAAAGATGGGCAAAACGGCGAAAGGGGCGGTTTGGCTCGACCCGAACAAGACTTCTCCGTTCGAATTCTATCAGTATTGGAGAAACGTAGACGACGCCGACGTTATGAAATGCATCAAAATGCTTACCTTCCTGCCTCTTTCCGACATTAAAGAAATGGAAAAATGGAGCGACGACAGGATTAACGAGAAAAAGGAAATTTTAGCGTACGAACTTACCGAACTCGTCCACGGAAAGGAAGAAGCGGATAAGGCGAAAGAAGCCGCGAGAGCCCTTTTCTCGGGCGAAGGCGACGATTCCAACATGCCTTCGACGACTTTAACGGACGAAGATTTTACCGACGGGAAAATCACCGTTTCCGATTTGCTCGTTAAGTGCAAACTCACCGCAAGCAAAGGGGAAGCGAAAAGGCTTATTCAGCAGGGCGGCGTAACGGTAGACGGCGAAAAGGTTACCGATTTTAACGAATCTTACGATAAATCCCGCTTTACGGACGGCTTGAAAATCAAAAAGGGCAAAAAAGTTTTCCATAAAGCAATCGTTCAATAAAGAGAAAAAACGAGCGGCGAAACATTCGCCGCTCGTTTTTAACAATCATTAAGTTTAGATAAATTGATAAGGGGAAAATCGGTTAGTTTACGACTTCCACTTTTATTTTCGCGCTTTCTTCCGCCGAGATACGAACGGTAACGTCGTAAGTCCCCGCAACTTTTATGTTGGATTCTAATATAATCTTTTTCTTATCCACGTTAAAGCCCATATCCGCGAGTTTTTCCGCGATTTCTTTATTGGTTATCGCGCCGAAAAATTTGCCCGCTTCGCCCGCTTTCGCCTGAATGGTGATTTTCGTTCCGTGGAGTTTGTCGCGAAGTTCTTTGTTTGCTTTAAGGGTTTCGGCTCTGTGGAAGGCTTCCGCCGCTTTCTGCGTTTTGTTATCGTTTACGGCTTGCGCGTCCGCCGCTTTCGCAAGGCCGTTTTTTATTAAAAAGTTTCTGGCGAATCCGTCTTTCGCTTCTATGATGTCGCCCGCTTTGCCCGAGCCTTTTACGTCTTTAAGTAATACGACTTTCATATTTTCGCTCCTTCATTTTTATTTATTTTAACTTTATTTTTATAAATTGTCAACGGTAGCGGTATATTTTTCGCCAAAAAGGAGAACATAAAATAAAAAGGAGATGAAAAATATGAACAAAAATCTTTCTATCAGATGCGACGTAAGATCGTGTCGCCACAATGCGGAAGGTTGCAACTGTCAACTCGACCGGATTAAAGTTACCTGCGGCTGCGGAGATGACTGCACCTGCTGCGGAAGTTACGACGAAAAGTAACTTTTAACTTTTCTTAAAAATCAAACTTAACAAAAGACACGCAAAAGATTTAAAAAAATCCGAAAGCCCTTAAAAAAGGACTTTCGGATTTTCATATATTATTCAAAAAAGTTTAGCACGTAAAAGTATTTTATGTCTTATTTCACGTACCATTGTAACACGATATTTGCGTTTGTCAATACCTTTTTGAAAAAAACTTCCAAAAAATGTTATTTTTTTAGAACGTAAGTTCTTTTAGCCCCTCATATTTGTCACATATAGGTTGACAAAAAGGGCTTGTTATATTATAATATTTATTCAGAATCAGAAGTGGGAGTATGCTCGCTTATTTATAAACGGAGGGCCTATAATTATGGCAGAAGAAGTAATTTTAACCAAAGAAGGTAAAGAAGAACTCGAAAAGCGTTTAGAATACCTTAAACTTACGAAAAGAGCGGAAATAACCGAAAGAATCAAGACCGCGAGAGAATTCGGCGACCTCTCGGAAAACGCGGAATACGACGCGGCTAAAAACGAGCAGGCTATGTGCGAAGGCGAGATTTTAGAAATCGAAGCCAAATTAAAATACGCGGTTATTATTAAAGACAACGCTAAAAAAGGCACCGTTTCTCTTGGTAACAAGGTAGACTTCGAAGATACGGACACCAAAGAAGCGTATACTTACGAAATAGTAGGCACTACCGAAGCGGACGTCGAAGCGGGCAGAATATCCAACGAATCGCCCGTAGGAAACGCGCTTCTCGGCAAAAAAGCCGGCGACGTCGTGAACATTACCGTTCCCGCAGGCGTTATGACCGTTAAAATCAAAAAAGTTTATTGATAAAGGGCTTATTATGGAAGAAAAAAACTTAAATACTGTAGAAACCGCAACCGAACCCGACCTTAACGAAATTTTAAAGGTCAGAAGAGCAAAACTCGAAGAATTGCAAAAAGCGGGCAAAAATCCTTTCGAAAAAGTCAGATACGACAGAACGGCGTACAGCGCGGACATTAAAAACGATTACGCCGCTTACGAAGGGAAAACGGTAGGAATCGCCGGCAGACTTATTTCTAAAAGGGTTATGGGTAAAGCGTCGTTCGCCGTTATTTTAGACGGTAAAGGCACCATTCAGTGCTATCTTTCGGTGAACGATCTGGGCGACGATTACGCGGCTTTTAAAGATTACGACATAGGCGATATAGTAGGCATTACGGGCTTCGTTTTCAAAACCCGTACGGAAGAAGTTTCCGTTCACGCCAAGGAAATTGAACTTTTAAGCAAATCTCTTCTTCCTTTGCCCGAAAAATATCACGGACTTAAAGACGAGGATACGAGATACCGCCAGAGAGAAATAGACCTTATCGCGAATCCCGAAGTGAAAGAAACGTTTATCGCCCGTTCGAAGATTATGAAAGCGATAAGAAATTATCTCGATAACGTAGGGTATCTCGAAGTGGATACTCCCGTTTTGCAACCGCTGGAAATAGGCTCGTCCGCAAGACCGTTTAAGACTTTCCATAACGCTCTCGGGATAGATATGTATCTCCGTATCGAAACGGAACTTTATTTAAAAAGACTTATCGTCGGCGGATTCGACAAGGTGTACGAAGTAGGCAGAATATTCCGTAACGAAGGTATGGATAAATCGCACAACCCCGAATTTACCACCGTCGAAATGTATCAGGCGTACAGCGATTATCACGACATGATGGACCTTATCGAAGATATGTATCGCACCATTGCGAGAGAAGTATGCGGAACGGACAAGATAACCTATCAGGGCGTGGAAATCGATATGGGCAAAGAGTGGGAAAGGCTCACTATGGTAGAAGCCGTTAAAAAATACGCCGGCGTAGACTATAACGACTGGAAAACGGACGAAGAAGCGAGAGAAGTTGCAAAGAAGATGAACGTTGAAGTGGAAGAAGGGGACGAAGCGACCAAAGGTCACGTTTTAATCGCTTTCTTCGACGCGTTCGTAGAAGAAAAACTCATTCAGCCTACCATTATTTACGATTACCCCGTAGAGAATTCTCCTCTTGCCAAACGTAAACCGTCCAACCCTGCGTTTACCGAAAGATTTGAATACTTTATTTACGCAAGGGAAATGGGCAACGCGTTCTCCGAACTCAACGACCCCATCGACCAGAGAGAAAGATTCGTAAAACAAGTACAGGCGAAGAGAGCGAAAGGCGGAAACGATGCGCAGGTGGACGAAGATTTCGTTACGGCGTTAGAGTACGGCTTGCCCCCGACGGGCGGCTTGGGATTCGGCGTAGACAGGCTCGTTATGCTTTTAACCGACAGCAGTTCTATAAGGGACGTAATTCTCTTCCCCACGATGAAACCCATTAAAAAACAGTAAAAAGACAAAGAGTGTGAAAAAACTTTTCGGACGGAAAAAATGGATAGTAAAATAACAAAATCGAGGTTGTCGAATTTTTTGTCGTACGAATGGATATTGATGATAGTCGTCGCCGTTCTCGCCATTTTCGGCTGGGAACTCATATATACCACGGCGGCGGTGAGAATTTCCGACGGGCAAAAATTCGTTTATTATTACGATAAAGGCGTTTCGGGGTTAAATCCTAAAACGTTCGACGAAATTCTCGACGATAACGATACTTTCAGTTACGATATTTTATACAAAGCGTATGAACAAATGTCGGACGAAACCGCGAGCGGCGGTTACGACGTGCTGACTCTTCGTCTGTCTTTGCCCGAAGGCGACGCGATTTTCTGCGATACCAATCAGGACGAAGAGACCAAAACGAGCAGGGCTAATACGCTTATCGACACCTATTCGGTTTACGACGTGGAAAGTCTTTTGAAAAACGCGAAAAAATATCTTTCCGCGCTGTTAAAAGACGAATTCGTTACGGACAGCGCCGACCAACTTGCCGAAACGGACGTTATGCTCGATTACGCTAATCTCGACGAAAACAAGATAAGCGATTTGTTTTACACCCGCCTTAAAGGGGATAACAGGTTAAGAGAAGGTTCTGTTTCTCCCGAAAACGAAAAGGCAAGAATTAAAAAATTGTGCGAAGAAACGGCGTTTTTCCAAAAGGTTTTAACGTTTGACGAAACAGTACCTTCCGAAGAATCGATTTTCTATTCGTACAGAAAATACGAGCAGGCTTATACCGTTTACGAAAATAAGGAAGATTATAAAGAGGCGTACGAAAACAGCGTGGTAAAAAAATACGGGCTTAAAATCGACGCGCTAAAGAATCTGTACGGAAAAGACGGCGAAACGGAAGCGAAAAACAACGCGGAAAACTTCTTCTCGATAAAATCGGAAAGAAGTCTTAACGGCGTAATCGCGCTCGTTTTCAACTTCTCTAACGGAAACGACGGTATTTACGATTTGCAGTTCGAGAGCATATCGTTTTTGAACACCATTATAAGAAGTTTCTCCGTTTTAGAAAGCAAAGTCTTATAAAAAATGGATAAATTAAGAATTTCCGCGGCGGTGGAAGGGTTCGTAAAGGGCGACCCGTCGCGGTTTTGCATGCCGGGGCATAAAGGCAACGCCCGCCTTAGCAAAATTTTTGGCGATTCCCGTAAAGACGTAACCGAACTTTCGGTAATAGATAACGAAAAGGCGGTTTTGGACGCGGAAAAGGACTGCGCCGCCATTCTCGGCGTTAAGTTTTTGCGTTTTTTGACGGGCGGTTCGACCGCGGGCATTTTTTCCGCGGTTTACGCGGTAAAAGATTACGGCAAAAAACTTATTATCAACCGTTCGGCGCACAAAAGCGTTTTCAATATTCTGTCTTTATTGAACATCGAACCCGTTTTCGTCGCCGAAGGGATAAAAGACGGTTTGCCCGTTCTGCCGGACGAAAAGGAAATCGAAAAGGCATTAAGCGATAATCCCGACGCGATAGGCGTTTTACTTACCTATCCCGACTATTACGGAAGAACGTTCGATCTTCCGGCGATAAAAAACGCCGTAAAGAAAAAGGGAAAGTATCTTCTTATAGACGGGGCGCACGGCGGACATTTCGCTTTCGTAAACCCGAAACTTTACGCGGGCAGATTTGCCGATATTTGGGTAGACGGCGCGCATAAAACTCTGCCTACGTTAAATCAGGGGGCGGCGGTTTTAACCAACGACGCCGATTTGATTTGCAAACTTAACGATGCGGTAAATATTTTTTCCACTACGAGTCCGTCTTACTTGATACTCGCTTCGGTGGAATACGGCATAAAAGCGTATGGCGAAACCGACTTTACGGGCGTTATAAAAACGATAGAAGAAACCAAAAGAAAAATCGTCGGGTACGGGTATTCCGTTTTGGAAACCGACGACCCGTTCAAAATAACGGTAGATTTCGGCGGCAAGGGGGTAAACCCTTTAACCGCGGAAAAAATACTCGAAGAAAATAAAGTTTTCGCCGAGATGGTTACCGACAGATATATTCTTTTTATGGCTTCCCCTTTTAACGGAAAAAAGGATTTTTCAAGGCTTATAAAGGGCATAAAAGAAACGGTTAAACTCGAAAAGGATTACGCGGTAGAAGATAAAAACGCGTCTGCCGAAAGGGTAAAACAATACCTTGAAGCGATAAATTCCGAAACGCAGACGATAGATTTAAAAGACGCCGTCGGGCGGATTTCGGCGGTGAACGCAGGCGTTTTCCCGCCGTGTTATCCGATAGTCGTCGCAGGGGAAAAAATTACCGAAGACGTTATAAAAACGCTTTCCGTCATAAACGTATTCGGTTTAAGCGAAGAAGGGAAAATTAAAGTAGTAAAATGAAAGGTAAATTCATAACGTTCGAAGGTTGCGAAGGGGTAGGTAAATCCAGCCAGATAAGATTATTGTCTCAATATCTCGACCGTGAAAAAGTTAATTATTGCATAACGAGAGAACCGGGCGGAGAACCCGTCGCCGAAAAAATAAGGAACATTATTTTAGACGGCGAAAACGTTTCTATGACGGACGAATGCGAAGCGCTTTTATACGCCGCGTCGAGAGTTCAGCACCTAATAAAAGAAGTTAAACCGCGGCTCGAAAGCGGTCAACTCGTTTTCTGCGACAGATTTATAGATTCTTCCTTTGCTTATCAGGGGTATGCAAGGGGGTTAGGGTACGAGTTCGTTGCCAAAATCAACGACTACGCGATTAAAAATTTTATGCCGGATTATACCGTGTTCTTAAATTTAGATCCGCTTGCCGCTTTTAAGAGAAAAGGCGGCGTCGATAAAAACGACAGACTGGAACTTTCGGGCGAAGAATTCCACGCGAAAGTGTATAAAGGGTATCTTGATCTTGCCGAAAAATTCCCCGAAAGATTCATAGTTATCGACGCGAGCGGCGAAAAAATGCAGACGCACGAAAAAATTATAACCGAACTTCGCCGTCGGAGTATTATAAAATGATAGATTTTTACGGTCTTTTAAAAGATACCAACGCCTATAAAATAGTTAAGGGTGATAAGGAAAACGGCAGGCTTTCGCACGCCTATCTTTTCGTTACGCCCGACGGCGACAATCTTTTAAACTACCTTAAAGTTCTGGCGAAAACGATTATCTGCGAAGACGGTTCGCCGTGTCTTAATTGCAGAAAATGCAAACTTATCGATAAAGAAGAGTACGTAGACGCTATGTTTTTTCCGAAAAGCGGCGATACCGTTACCGCGGAAGACGTGTCTTTACTGATAGACGAAGCCTACTTAAAACCTATCGAAGGGAAGAAAAAGATATTTATCATAAACCACGGCGAAAATTTAAGCGCGCTTGTGCAGAACAAACTTCTTAAAACGATAGAGGAACCGCCCGAAAACGTGTATCTTTTAATCGGCGCGGTAAACGATTACGCTATTCTTCCTACGGTTAAATCGAGAGCGAAAAAAATCTCCGCCGAAAACTTTACCGACGAAGTTATTATAAACGCTCTTAAAAACGAGTGCGAAGATACGGAAAAACTTAAATACGCCGTGTCGTGCGCGTCTGGAAGCGTGGGAGAAGCGTTAAAACTTTACGACGACGAAAACTTAAAAGAAACGCTGGATTTTTCCGCGGATATGATAGTTAATATGCAGTCGAGTAAAGACGTTTTAACCTATTCGGTTAAAGCCGCCGCCTTAAAAGACGGCGTAAACGGGCTTTTATCCGCGTTGGAAATAATTTTCCGCGATATGATGGTAGGAAGAGTTTCCCCCGAAAAAGTAAAAATTAAAGACGTTTTCGAAAAAATTAAAAACGCCAAAGGATATTCCGACGGGGCTATAATAAACGCGCTTGATAAAATAAACGAAGCGCAGAAAAGAAACAAATTCAACGCTAACCCCACCATGCTTACGGAGTGGTTGTTGTTGCAGATACTGGAGGGCAAATATATATGGCAAAAATTATCGGAGTAAAATTCAAAAATACTTCTAAAATATATTATTTTGCGCCGGCAAACGAAAAAGACGAATACGAAAAGGATTCCGGCGTTATCGTTGAAACGGCGAAAGGTCTGGAATACGGCACGGTCGTTTTCGGCGTTAAAGAAGTGTCGGACGAAGATATCGTTCAGCCACTTAAACCCGTTTTGAGAAAGGCGACGGAAAAAGACCTTAACGTTATTGCCGAAAACGAGAAAAAAATTCCCGACGTAATGAAAAAAACCGAGGAAAAAATAAAAGAACACAATTTAGAGATGAAGCTCGTCGGAGCGGAATTTTCTTTCGACGGCAAAAAACTCGTTCTTTATTTTTCCGCAGACGGCAGAATAGATTTCAGAGAACTTGTAAAAGACCTTGCGTCCTGTTTTAAGACGAGAATAGAACTTCGTCAGATAGGTATCAGAGACGAAACCAAACTTTTAGGCGGCATCGCGCCATGCGGAAGACCGTGTTGCTGTTCTACCTGTATGCCCGATTTTTCCAAAGTGTCCATTAAAATGGCGAAAAATCAAGGGCTTCACCTTAACCCGTCTAAAATAAGCGGTCTTTGCGGCAGACTTATGTGCTGTCTTTCTTACGAAAACGAATATTACTCCTGCGCGTGCAAGAAAGTTCCCAAAGTCGGCAGCACCGTAACCACCCCCGAGGGGAAAGGAACGGTCGTTTCGGTGGATATGCTTAAAATGATGAGTAAAGTAAAAATCGTCAACGGCGATTCCGAAGTGTATAAAGATTTCCCCGTGGACAGGCTTAAATTTTCCAGAACTTTGGACAATAAAGCGGTAAATCGCGACGACGAATCGGATAATATCGAAGATATCGATAAAATTACCGATTAAATATTTACAAAACGATTTATTTGTGCTAAAATAAACTTATCGATAATAAATTCGGGAGGTAAAATACTATGGCTCATAAGATTAACGACGGTTGCGTTATGTGTGGCGCTTGCGCGGCGACTTGCCCCGTTAACGCGATCAGCGAAGGCGCTGATAAATACGTAATCGACGCGGATGTTTGTATCGATTGTGGCGCTTGTGAAGACGGATGTCCTACCGGCGTTATTACCGCTGAATAACAAACGCAAAACACTTTAAGGCGCGCTTATTTAACGCGCCTTAATTTTTTTAATTGACTTATGCTTACGTTAGAAGATTTATTACTTAACGGATTAAAAGTTTATCAGGACGACGAATATTACCGTTTTACTTCCGATTCGGTGCTTCTTTCAAAGTTCGTTAAGGTTAAGAAGAACGACGTCGTCGCCGATTTTTGTTCGGGAAGCGGAATAGTCGGATTTCATCTTTACGGACTTAACGAAAACCTTATTAAAAGCGTAACTTTTTTCGAAATGCAGAAATCGCTTTGTGATATGTGCGTTAAAAGCATAGAATACAATAATCTTTCGGACAAGTTTTCCGCGGTGAACGTAAAAATTCAGGATATTCCAAAAGTTTATAACGAAAAATTTTCGCTTATCGTGTGCAATCCGCCGTATATGGAAGAAAACCGCGGCGAAAACAGTAAGGACGAGCGTATCGCCATGTGCAAAGTGGAAAAATATCTTCCGCTTAAAGATTTGGTGAAAACCGTCGCGCGGTGCTTAAAATTCGGCGGCAGGGTAAATTTCGTTTACAGAGCCGACAGACTTTCCGATATTTTCTGGAATATGAAACAAAATAATATAGAACCTAAAAAAATGCAATTCGTGAGCGGGGGAAACAAACCGCCATATCTCGTTATGGTAGAAGGCGTTAAAGGAGGAAAACCCGGGCTTAAAGTTTTAAGTTCCGCGGTAAACTGATATGTTATATTTTGTCGCGACGCCTATAGGCAATCTAAAAGATATCTCTTATAGGGCGATAGAAGTCCTTAAAGAGGCAGACGAAATCGGGTGCGAAGACACAAGACATTCGCAAACGCTCCTTTCGGCGTACGGTATAGAAAAAAAGTGCTTTTCTTACCATAAATTCAACGAAAAAGAGATTTCCGAAAAGATAATTCTTAAACTTAAAGAAGGAAAAAATATCGCTATTATTTCCGACGCGGGTACGCCTTGCGTATCAGACCCCGGGAATATCTTGGCGCAGAAACTTATCGAAGAAGGTTTGGAATTCACCGTTATACCGGGGGCGTGCGCTTTCGTTTCCGCGCTCGTTTTATCGGGGCTTGACAGCGGCAGATTTTGTTTTCTCGGATTTTTGCCCGACAAAAAGTCGGAAAGAAAAGAATTTCTATCTAAATACAAAAATCTCGATATGACGCTAATTTTTTACTGCGCGCCGCACGATATCGCGAAAGATATAAAAGATATTTATTCCGTTTTCGGCGAAAGAACGGCGGTTGCCGTAAAAGAAATTACCAAAATACACGAAAAAGCCGAAAGGTTTTCCCTTAAAGACGGACTTTCTTCCGAACCCAAAGGAGAATACGTTCTTCTGGTGGAAAAAGGAAAAGAGGAAAATCCTCTTTTAACCCTTTCCGAAAAAGAACATATCGGGCATTACGTAAATCTCGGCTACGACAAAAAAGAAGCGTTGAAACTCGCCGCGAAAGACAGGGGAGTGCCAAAATCTTCCCTTTATAAATACACTATCGGAGAAAAATAATCATGACTACGCCGCTTATCGGTCACATTTCCTTTTACGATATGAATATGTACTTCTTTATCTACGCCTTTTTAGGGTGGATTGCAGAAGTTGTTTACGCCACGCTTAAAACGGGCAAATTCGTAAACCGCGGGTTTTTAAACGGTCCCGTTTGCCCCATATACGGGGTGGGAATGGCGCTTATAGTGCTGTTTTTAAACCCTTTGTCGGAAAAGTGGTGGCTTTTGTTTATCGTGGGGGCGTTGTTCGCCACCCTTTTAGAACTCGTTACCGGTTTCGTTCTCGATAAACTTTTCCATACTAAATGGTGGGATTACTCTAAGGAACATTTCAATATTAAAGGATACGTTTGTTTAAGGTTTACCTTTATATGGGGATTTGCCGTGCTTATTCTTTTTAACACGCTCGTGCCGCTTACCGATAAACTTATCTCTCTCGTTCCCCCGAAATGGGTAGGGTATGCTCTGCTTATTGCCTTCTGGCTGATAATTTTAACCGATTTTACGGCGACGGTTATCCAACTTAAAGGGGTTAAAAAGGATATTAAAGAACTCGACCGATTGTCTGCCCTTTTACACAAGAATTCCGACGCGTTGGGCGAAAAGGTCAGCGATATAACCCTTTCGGTTTCCGAAAAATTAAAATCGCTTTCCGAAAAGATTAAAAATTCCCGTATAGGAAAGGCTTTCCCTGCGTTCGGTAAAAAATACCGCGGCGACGAAGAAAACGGGAAAAAAGATTAAAAAGAACGTAATTAACTGCGGAAATTCCGCAGTTTTTTATTATTTGTTGATTTTGTCTATTGAAAAAATCTTCCCCGTATATTAAAATGATTTACGGGGGAATTGAAAATGAAAAGATACGTTATCGCCGTAGACGAAGGCACAACGAGCGCTCGCGCGATGCTTTTCGACGTCGACGAAAAAAAATTCGTCGCGGAAGATCAGAGAAGCATAAAACAAATTTATCCGCGCCCTTCCTGGGTGGAAGAAGACGCCGACGAAATTTACGTAAACACGCTTTCCGCTATCGTTACCATGTGCGAAAAAGCCGACGGCGTGAACGACGTTAAAGGTATAGGCATAACCAACCAACGGGAAACGGTTATCGCCTGGGACAGAGAAACGGGCAGACCCGTTTACAACGCTATAGTGTGGCAGTGCAGAAGAACTTCCGAATACTGCAAAACGTTATCGGACGAAAGGGTAAACGTTATTAAAGAAAAGACGGGGCTTAAAGTCGACGCGTACTTTTCCGCCACGAAAATAAAGTGGATAATAGACAACGTGGAAAAGGCGAAGGAACTTATGAGTAAAGGGAGGCTGTGCGTTGGAACGGTGGACAGTTTCCTTATATATAAACTCACGGGAAACTTTTATACCGATATGACCAACGCTTCGAGAACCATGCTTTTTAATCTGCATACGCTCTCGTGGGACGACGAACTTTTAGAATTTTTCGGTATCCCGAAGTCGGTATTGCCCGAAATCAAGCGGTGCGACGACCTTTTCGGGTACTTTACTTACAAAGGGAGAAATATCCCCGTAACGGGTGTTTTAGGCGACCAGCAAGCCGCCCTTTACGGGCAAGATTGTTTAACCGCAGGCAGCGGAAAGATAACCTACGGCACGGGACTTTTTATGTTGTTCAGCACGGGGAAAGAAATCGCCGATTCGGATTCGGCTCTTTCCACGGTGGGGTTTGCCGATAAAAACGGAGTGACTTACGCCTTAGAGGGAAGCGTGTTTAACGCGGGCAGCGCCGTTCAATGGCTTCGCGACGGGTTAGGGTTGTTTGAAAATTCCGCCGACACCGAAGAAATGGCGAAATCCGTTCCCGATACGGGCGGAGTGTACGTCGTTCCTGCGTTCACGGGGCTCGGCGCTCCTTACTGGCGGGGCGACGTTACGGGAATTATCACGGGGATAACAAGAGGTACGAATAAAAACCATATTACCCGAGCGGTGCTTGAAAGCATCGCCTATTCGGCGAAAGCCGTGTTATGCGAAATCGAAAAGGATTGCGGATTTGCCGTGAAAGAAATCAAAGTTGACGGCGGTGCGAGCGCGAACGACTTTTTAATGCAGTTTCAGGCGGATATATTAAACGTTAAAATAGACCGCCCGACGGAAAGAGAAAGCACCGCGCTCGGCGCGGCGAAAGCGTGCGCCGTTTCGTTGGGGCTTATCGACGTTAAATCGGCAAAAGAAATAAGAAAGTCGGATAAAGTATTTACGCCGTCAAAGGACAGAGAAAAATATTCTTCGTTATACGAAGGTTATAAAAAAGCAGTGGAAAGGTGTTTGTTGTGATAAAATATAAACTTAAAATGAAAGACGGAAAAGAAGTTACCGTTACCGAATGGCGGGCGGAAAAGCCCAAAGCCTTGTTGCAGATTTCGCACGGAATGGCGGAACACGCAGGCAGATATAACGAATTCGCCGAGTATATGGCGAAAAACGGTTATACGGTGTTTGCCGACGACCACAGAGCGCACGGTGAAACGGATAAAGACACGCTCGGTTATTCCGACGGCGATATCTGGGAAAACACCCTTTCCGACCTGCACGAACTTACCACGTATTATAAAAACAAATATAATCTTCCCGTGGTTATTTTCGGGCATAGTTACGGGTCTTTCCTTACGCAGGAATATATCGAAAGACACGCCAAAGATATTAAGGGCGCGGTCGTCGGCGGAAGTTGTTATATGAAACAGGCTTTTGTGCCTGCGGGAAAGTTTATAGCGAATATCGGTTGCGCGTTTAAAGGTAAAAAGGCGAAAGCCAACCTTTTATGCAAACTTTCTTTCGGCGCGTACGAGAAAAAACTCGGCGGAACGTCTTTCATATCTTCTCTTCCCGAAGAAGCGGAAAGATATAAACAGGACGAGTATTGCGATTTCGTTATGAGTTACAATTTTTATAAATGTTTCTTTTCGGGTCTTCGCAGAATTTATAAAAAGAATAAGTTAAGCAATCTTAAAGGGCTTCCCGTGTTTTTAATTGCGGGCAGCGACGACCCCGTCGGCAATTTTTCCAAAGGGGTGCTTAAACTTAAAAAAGTTTACGACGGTTACGGCGCGAAAACTTCCGCGCTGATTCAGGACGGCGTTCGTCACGAGTACCTTAACGATAAAGATAAAGCCGAAGCCTACCGCGCGATTAAAGAATTCTGCGACGGCGCTATCGACGAATAATAAATATTTAAAGTGAGAAAAAAGGAGAAAAAAATGAGAAGCGTCTGGCACGATATATCGAAAGACCGTATCAAACCCGAAGACTTTATCTGCGTTATAGAAATAAGCAAGGGCAGTAAAAAGAAGTACGAAATGGATAAAGAAACGGGGTACATAATTCTCGACAGAATTTTATATACTTCCACACATTATCCCGCGAATTACGGGTTTATTCCCAAAACGTTGGGCGACGACGACGACCCGCTCGACGTGCTGTTGCTCTGTTCGGAATCGCTTGAACCGCTTACTCTTTGCCGGGCGTATCCCATAGGCGTTATATCTATGGTGGATAACGGCAGGCGCGACGAAAAAATTATCGCGATACCTTTTTCCGACCCTACGTATAACATTTTTACCGACATAAAAGAATTGCCCATGCATATCTTCGAGGAGATGAGGCATTTTTTTTCGGTATATAAAAATCTGGAAGGAATGGAAACTGCCGTCGAACAAGCCGACGGCAGAGAAAAAGCCGTAAAAATCGTAATCGATTCCATGAAAAGATACGAAGATAAATACGGCAAAGAATAAAATAATTATTAAAAACAGAAAACCCGAGTTTATAAGGCTCGGGTTTTTCTTTTAATGTGTTGTAATTAAAAGCGTATTGTGATATAATATTTTATGCCAAACTAACTTAATAGAAAGGGAAAAGTATATTTTTTCTTGTTATTTTCCATAATAGCGATAATGTATTTTGTTAAATACGGACTTTGTTTGTGCTGTTATGGGAATTTCCTTTTTGCATAAAGTTAGTTTGGCGACTATCGAAGTTCGTGTTTATGTGCGTCGGCTTCGGTCGGCGCATTTTTTTATTCGCGAAATTTACACAGGGTATCAGGAGAAATTATATAAAGGAGAGATTGTTATGGAAAACTACAAATTAGGCGCGGAAGAAGTCGTTTTATATAAAAGCGACGTATGGCTTACGGGAGAAAAAGGCGTTACCGAGATGATTTTAACTAATATTAACCTTATTTTTATCAATAAGAAGAAAAAAGAAGTTAAAGTATTTACTTATCCCGTAACCGACATTAAAATGTACGAAGGCGTTCCGCATATAAGGACAAAAGGAAATTCTGCCGAAATTTACCTGACCGATACCGAAGTAAAAATAGAGTTTTTGGCATACTTCGAGATACATAAATTCGTCGGCGCGGTAAAAAAATTGCTGACGGGTGAAACGGGAATGCAAAGAGGAGCGAAAAAGGTTAAAGAAACTATCGACCTTATCGACGACACGTTCGGTATTGACACCGTGGAAACGACAAGCAATATGATTACTAACGGCGTTTCGGGCGGATTGGCAAACACGCTCGGTAAGTTCGGCAAAGCGTTGCTGAACAAAAAGAAAAAATAAAACAAAAAAAGCGAAAGGGATTGATTAAAACAAACTCTTTCGCTTTAATTTTTTCGTTAAACAGGGTTAAACGCCGTAATCGGCGGCGTTGCGATTGCATAATATTATTACTTATCGGTACTGCCGAAACCGCCCGTTCTTACGCCGTCGGAGTCGTCGTCGTAGGTAACGCCGTATTCCAAAAAGACGCCCTGCGCAAAGGCCTTGCCTTTTTCGATAGTTAAAGGCTTATCTCCGCAGTTAGTGAGTTTTATAAAAATATGCCCTTCGTTTTCGGCGTAATAATAATCGCTGTCGATTATTCCCACGGTGTTATCCAGACGAAGTTTATACTTAAATCCCAAACTGCTTCTCGGGAAAATGGTCAAAACCCAGCCGTCGTCGATTTTAACCCTTATTCCCGTGGGAATTTTTACCGTTTCCCTGGGTAAAAGAGTATATTCTTTCGGGGCGAAAAAATCGTATCCCGCGCTGCCGCTCGTGGCGCGTTTCGGCAAAGAAACGTTTAAATATTCTTCTTCGCCGCCCGATTTTAAAAATTCCGTTTTGCTTACTTTATAAAATTGCGCAATTCTTTTCATACCCGTATTTTATCATAAAAAAAAGTAAAATTCAAGCGTATTTCGGTATAGACAAACGTTACTTGTTGTGATAAAATATGTTACGGTATTTAAAAAAGGGGATTGTTTATGAAATTAAACTATAAAAGAGTTATTCTCGTCGGATTCGCTTTCTTTATTATCTCGGCGTTCTGGCAAAGTTACGACAACGTTATGCCACTCATTTTAACCAACAAATTCGGGCTGAATCAGACCGTTTCCGGCGTAATAATGGCTCTCGATAATATTTTGGCGGTGTTTTTGCTTCCGCTGTTCGGATCCTTATCGGATAAAACGAATTCTCGCTACGGCAAAAGAACGCCCTTTATCATTATAGGTTGTATCGCCGCGGTTATGGCGTATTTGTATATCCCCGTAATAAACGACCTTTGGCTGTTAATTCTCGTTCTTCTTTTAGTGCTTGTCGCAATGGCGGTTTTCCGTTCGCCCGCAGTCGCTTTGATGCCGGACGTAACCGTAAAACCCTATCGCTCCAAAGCCAACGCCGTAATTAACCTTATGGGTACGGCAGGCGGCATAATCGTTCTTGTTTTAGGAATAATTTTCAAAACGAGCGAAGAAGGAAAAACCGACTTTTATCTCTACATTGCCGCAACGTGCGATCTTATGCTTCTCGGTCTCGTGGTTTTTTTCTCCACGGTAAAAGAACCGCAGTGGGCAAACGAAATGTTAAGAGATACCGAACTTTATTTCCCCGATAAAGAAGCGGAAGAAAGGGAAGAGTGCAAGGGCAAACTTTCCAAAGGTCAACTTTCTTCGTTGCTCTTTATTCTCGCTTCCGTCGCGTTGTGGTATATGGGTTATAACGCCGTTACGAGCAAATATTCTCCTTACGCGACTAACGTTCTTAATCAGGATTATAACACGACTATGCTTATCGCGCAGGGCGCGGCAATCGTTTCGTTTATTCCCGTAGGAATTGTCGCTTCTAAAATAGGCAGAAAGAAAACCATTCTCGCAGGGGTTGCAATGCTTTTCGCGGCGTTCCTTTCGGCGTCATTCTTAAGAGAAGGAGCGCCCGTGTTCGTTATGTACGGATTGTTCGCCTTAGCGGGTATCGGCTGGGCAACCATTAACGTAAACTCTTTCCCGATGGTTGTGGAACTCACAAAAGAAGGCGACGTAGGTAAATATACCGGTTATTATTACACCGCTTCCATGGCGGCGCAGGTGCTTACCCCGATTTTGTCGGGCGCGATTATGGACTTTGCAGGTAATATGTTGCCGCTTTTCCCGTACGCGGCGGTGTGCGTGGGTCTTGCTTTCGTTACGATGTTGTTCGTTCGCCACGGCGACAATAAACCCGTCGCCCCGAAAGACAAACTAGAAATGCTCGCTTCTTCCGACGACTGATAAATAATAGTCGGTGAAATTAAAACTTTAAAAGTAAAAATTAAAACCCCCGTTTCGAAAATGCGTTCGAAACGGGGGAAAACTTTTTAAAATACAAAATATTTTTTCGGCAAATTATTTGTTTAAAAGTTCGTCGATTGATTTGGCGGCGGTTTTTCCCGCGCCCATAGCAAGTATTACCGTCGCCGCGCCCGTAACCGCGTCTCCGCCGGCGTAAACCGAATAAACGGAAGTTTTTCCGAGTTCGTCGGTAACTATTCCGCCACGCGCGTTTACTTCGAGTCCTTCCGTCGTGTTTTTGATAAGAGGATTCGGGGAAGTTCCGAGCGCCATGATCACCACGTCCGCTTCTATGTCGAATTCGCTGTCCTTTATTTCCACCGGTCTGGCTCTGCCCGAAGCGTCGGGCTCCGAAAGTTCCATTTTAACGCAGGTAATCGAATTTGCTCTGCCGTTTTCGTCGCCGTTAATTTTCACGGGGTTGGTAAGGAATTCGAATTTAATTCCTTCTTCCATAGCGTGTTCGACTTCTTCTCTTCTCGCCGGAAGTTCTTTTAGCGTTCTTCTGTAAATAACCGAAACTTCCGCGCCGAGCCTCAAAGCGGAACGGGCAGCGTCCATGGCAACGTTTCCGCCGCCGACGACCGCCACTTTCTTCCCGTGAGTAATAGGTGTGAAAGAGTCGTCTTTATACGCTTTCATTAAGTTTATGCGGGTAAGGAATTCGTTCGCCGAATACACGCCGTTAAGGTTTTCGCCGTCTATTCCCATAAACTTCGGAAGCCCCGCCCCCGAACCGATAAACACAGCGTTAAAATCGTGCTTTTTTATGAGCTCTTCGACGGACAAAACTTTGCCGATAACCATATTCGTTTCGATTTTAACGCCGATTTCTTTCAACGATTCTATCTCTTTGCGGACTATGTCTTTCGGCAGTCTGAATTCGGGGATTCCGTAAACCAGAACGCCGCCCGCAAGGTGCAGCGCTTCGAATATCGTTACGTCGTAACCCTTTTTAGCGAGTTCGCCGGCGCACGTCAGCCCCGACGGTCCCGAACCTATAACGGCAACCTTTTTCCCGTTAAAAGCGGGTTTAACCGTTTTTTTCGTCATGTGGGAGTTGTGATAGTCGGCTACGAATCTTTCCAGCCGTCCTATGCCGACCGCTTCGCCTTTAATCGCTCTTACGCAGAATTTTTCGCATTGATTTTCTTGCGGACAAACTCTGCCGCAAACCGCCGGCAGGGAAGACGATTCGGAAATAATCCGATACGCTCCTTCGTAATCTTTTTCTCTGACTTTCGCAATGAAATCGGGGATTTTAATCATAACGGGGCAGCCCGCCACGCAAGGTTTTTTTTTGCAGTTTAAACATCTTTCGGCTTCTTTAAGCGCTTGGTCTTCGGAATATCCGAGCGCAACTTCTTTAAAATTTTTGTTTCGTTCGCTCGGCGCCTGCGTCGGCATTTCAGTTTTCTTTAAGGACATATTCGGCATTTTATTTTATCTCCTTTTTAAAAAGATTGCACGTCTCTTCGTATTTGTGTTTTTCCCATTCACGGTAATTTCTGCCGCGATTCATCGCCACGTCGAAATCTACTTCGTGTCCGTCGAAATCGGGACCGTCCACGCATGCGAATTTGGTTTTTCCGCCGACGGAAAGCCTGCAACCGCCGCACATACCCGTACCGTCAATCATTACGGGGTTCATGCTGACAACCGTTTTTATACCGTACTCTTTCGTGAGTTTGCAAACGAACTTCATCATCATAAGAGGACCTATCGCGATAACTTCGTCGTATTTTTCGCCGCTTTCGATAAGTTTTTTAAGGGCGTCGGTAACCAACCCTTTTTCGCCTGCCGATCCGTCGTCGCTCATAAGAAGGTATTTATCCGAAACTTTTTTGAATTCGTCTTCTAAAATAACCAAGTCTTTATTTCTGAATCCAACTACGGAATGAACGGTCGCGCCCTGCCCGTGAAGTTTTTTCGCCACGGGGAGAGCAATCGCGCAGCCTACGCCGCCGCCGATAACCGCAACTTTTTTTAATCCTTCCGTTTCCGTGGGGTTACCGAGCGGACCGACAAAATCCGCAAGGCAGTCGCCGACGTTTAATCTGTTAAGAAGATAGGTTGTCGCGCCCACAATCTGAAATATGACCGAAACGGTGCCTTTTTCTCTGTCGAAGTCGGCAATCGTCAGGGGGATTCTCTCTCCGTCATTATCGACTCGCAAAATAATGAATTGCCCCGCTTCCGCTTTCGCTGAAACGTAAGGGGCGTTAATCGTTATTTTTGTAACTGTAGGGTTAAGAATTTTTTTGTCGGTTATCTTGAACATAATTTTCTCCCGAAAAATATATCGCGTTAAAACACGCACGTATTTTAAGAATATCTCTTTTTAAATAAATGATACCACATACGGACGCTTTTAACAAGTAAATATCTTAATTTGCCCTTTTTGTAAGAATGTAAAAAGGCAAAAACGCAAGTTTTTGAAAAAACCGTTAAGGTTATAAAAGTTTTTATCGTAAGACAAAAACTTTGCTTCTTATAATATATATAATGTTTATATTTGGGGTGACTCTCGGATTCAGAGTTGAAAGGAGAGAGTCTTCTGATATAAAAAGTCGAAAAAAATCGAAAAAGTTTAAAAAAGCAGTGAAAATCGCTTGACTTAAAATTCAATCTAATATATAATTCGATATGCTCACTAATTAAGAGAGCGTTGTACATACCAAATCGTAAGTAAATTACAAACGATTTGAGCATTTGCGGAAACAAAATATTGAGCTTGAAAGAAAGTCAAACACAATATTTTGTGGTCAAAAAAAATTCAAAAAAAATTAAAAAAGTTTTGAAAATTGCTTGACAATAAAAACCGCCTGTGTTATTATGTATAGGCTGTCGCAAGGACGACGGCAACGTCAACCGAAGTTGACGGAGGTTGTTTAAAAATTGAATAGAAGGAAATAAGACAAAATAATAGTTATTTTGAAAGTTTCTGTCAAAATCTTTGAAGTATAAAATATGTACTTTAAAACAGTCATTAAATGACAATACGCTAATATAGCGAAATTCGTTAGAGCAGTTGAGATTAAGTTCTCGGCTTTAAATAATTAAACTTAAGAGTTTGATTCTGGCTCAGGACGAACGCTGGCGGTGTGCTTAATACATGCAAGTCGAGCGGAGTTAAGGGGCTTGCTCCTTAACTTAGCGGCGGACGGGTGAGTAACGCGCGAGCAACCTGCCTATATCTGGGGAATAACACAGAGAAATTTGTGCTAATACCGCATATGACCACAGTGGGGCATCCCACAGGGGTAAAAGATTTTATCGGATATAGATGGGCTCACGTACCATTAGATAGTTGGTAGTGTAACGGACTACCAAGTCGACGATGGTTAGCCGACCTGAGAGGGTGATCGGCCACATTGGAACTGAGATACGGTCCAGACTCCTACGGGAGGCAGCAGTAGGGAATATTGGGCAATGGAGGCAACTCTGACCCAGCAACGCCGCGTGAATGATGAAGGTCTTCGGATTGTAAAGTTCTGTGATGGGGGACGAAGAAAGTGACGGTACCCCAAGAGCAAGCCACGGCTAACTACGTGCCAGCAGCCGCGGTAATACGTAGGTGGCAAGCGT
>JAEDMA010000049.1 GCA_016295005.1 Christensenellaceae bacterium | reverse complement strand
AGTTCCAAACCCTTGCAAGCAAGTTTGTAACTTCTTGTATTATAAACTATAAGAAGTAAAGTTTTTGTCTAACGATAAAAACTTTTAAACTCTATCGGGTTTTAGCAAAAACATACGTTTTTGCGCTTCTTGTTTGAAAAAACATCAGTTTTCCTTGAAAATGCGCTTCGCGCGCTTTCAGATAAAACTTCCGATATTATAAAAAGACCGAACCGCAAGATTCAGTCTTTTTTTTATTTTATTATAAAAGGGAACGGAACTACCCGGTTATTCCGCTTGCGCGACCGCCTGCGAAATGGCTTCGCGGAGATTTTTCTTTTCCATATTATAGGCTTGTTCTATGCAGTGGAAAACGGAAACGGCTTTGCTCGAACCGTGTCCTTTGACGACCGTTTTGTTCGCGCCGAGAAGAACCGCGCCGCCGTAGTTGTTGTAATCCATAAAATCTTTCAAGGCGTAAACGTCCTTTTTGAGAATGCCCGCGGCAATTCTGTTTTTAAGATTCTTCATAAACGTCTTTTTAAGAATTTTCAGCATTTCAAGGCACGCGCCCTCGGTAGACTTTAACAAAACGTTTCCCGAAAACCCGTCGCACACGACGAGATCGTAATTGCCGGAAAGTAAATCTCTGCCTTCCATATTGCCTACGAAGTTAATTTTATCGTTGGCTTTTAACGCGGCGAAAGTTTCTTTTCTCAATAAGTCGCCTTTTTCTTCTTCCACGCCTACGTTAAGCAAAGCCACTTTCGGCGATTCTACGCCGTACGCCTTTTTAAGGTATAAGTCCGCCATAACGGCAAACTGGGTAAGTTGAACGGAATCGCAGTCCACGTTCGCGCCGCTGTCGCAAATTCCTACAAGGCTACCTTTCATCGTGGGGAGTATGGGGCAGAACGCAGGGCGTTTGATTCCTTTTATTCTGCCGAGCCTTAAAACCGCGCCCGCAAGAATGGCGCCCGTGGAACCCGTGCTCACCATACCGTGAACGGTTTCGTCCGTCCTTAAAATTTCGTAACACTTATAAAGTGAACTTCCTTTTTTGGTTTTGATTGCTTCGGTGGGTTTATCGTTGCAGGAAATTTCGTCCGGCGCGTGAACTATCGAAAGACGGCTTGCGTCGAAAGTGAAATTTTTGAGTTGTTCCGAAATAACTTTCTCGTCGCCGACTAAAACTACTTCGAGATCTTCTATCGAAGAAAGGGCTTTAACAGCACCTTCTACGTTGGCTGAAGGGGAATTGTCCCCGCCGAGAGTATCAACAAGAATTTTTATCATAAGTTTCTCCTCGACTTAGTATTTTACCATTTATACGCCTTTTAGTCAACGGAGAAACGGAAAAAGGCGGAATAACGCAAGGAAAATTTTAAAAAATCTTGACAAAACGGGCTACGGGCTATACAATATTTAAGTTAATTCGCGAAAAACCGCGTTTTAAGGAAAAAGAAAAACGGAGAAAAAATATATGTACGCTTTATTCACCGATACCGATACCGATATAACGCCGGAAGTCGCGGCGCATTACGGGATGAAACTTATCAGCATGCCCTACGAAATCGACGGCAAAGAAGTTTTCCCTTACGTGGACTTCGATAAGTTCGAGCCGCGCCCTTTTTACGATAAGTTAAGAAGCGGCGTAATGCCGAAAACCAGCGCGTTAAATCCCGAAATATATAAGGAATACTTCGAACCTTGTTTAAAAGCGGGGCAGGACGTATTATACGTTCACTTTTCTTCGGCTATGAGCGGAACCTTCAACGCCCTTAACATAGCCGTAAAAGAATTGAAAGAAAAATATCCCGAAAACACCGTATATACTCTCGATACGAAAGCCATAACGATGGGCGCGTACGCGATTGTAAGAGAAGTCGGCGATTTGTACCTTGCGGGTAAAACTATTCCCGAAATACTCGAATGGGGCAAAAAGGAAATAGATAAGTTCGCGACCTTCTTTTTCGTGGAAGACCTTAAATTTTTCAAACGCAGCGGAAGAATAAAAGCTGTCGCGGCGTTTATGGGCAATATGATAGGGCTTCACCCGATAATACATATCAGTAAAGACGGCGTTATGACTTTGTGCGATAAGGCCGTCGGCACCAAAGCCACGCTTAACAAAGTAATTTCTTATATGCAGGATAATCAGGAAGATATTAAAAATCACCGCATAACGATAGGGCATACCGACGCGCCCGTGCTTGCCGAAAAACTTGCCGCGAAAATAAAGGAAACTTTCGGCAACGACGTAACCATAGAAACGGTAATATGCAATCCTACGGCGGGTTCGCACAGCGGACCGGACGGCGTAGGAGTATGTTTCCACGCAAAAAGCAGATTATTTTAATAAAAAAAGCAAAAAACGCATAAAACCGTTTGACAAACGGGCGCAAATAATGTATTATAAGTAGGCTTAAAGAAGAAGCGACCCTTCTCGCCGACGGATAACGTTCTCATCGGCTCGATACTTGAAAAACCGCGTTCACCGCGGAGTATTGCGTAATTTACGGGTTGCTTAAAAGTTTTAAGCAACCCGTTCTTGTTTTAAAAGGCTTCGGCTTTTTGATAAATATTTTTGAGAGGTATAAAACCATTAAAAGAGAACATCAGATAAACGGAGACGTTCGTGACAGAGAAGTAAGGGTTATCGGGGAAGACGGTTCGCAACTCGGAATAATGAGTTCGAGAGAAGCCAACGCTCTTGCGGAAGAAGCGGGGCTTGATCTTGTTAAAATTTCTCCCACGGCGCAGCCGCCCGTATGTAAAATAATGAATTACGGGAAATATCTTTTCGAATTGACGAAAAAGGCTAAGGAAGCCAAGAAAAACCAGAAAGTCGTAGAAATCAAAGAGATATGGCTTTCGATGACGATAGACGTCGGCGACCTTAACGTTAAAGCCAAACAGGCGCAGAAGTTTTTGACGAGCGGAAACAAAGTAAAAGTTTCCATAAGAATGCGCGGAAGACAAATGGCTCACTCAAATCTCGGAATAGAAGTAATGAAAAACTTTTACGAACTCGTGAAAGATTACGGTACAATGGAAAAGCAACCGCTTACCGAAGGCAGAAGCATATGGATGATGCTCGCGCCGAACAAAGCGTAACTTAAAACAATAAATAACTAACGGAGGGTAACAATTATGCCTAAAATGAAAACCAAAAGCGCGGCTAAGAAACGTTTCAGAGTAACCGCTACGGGCAAAATTAAGAGAGCATGCTCGGGAAAGAATCATATTCTTACCAAGAAAGACAGAAAGAGAAAGAACAATTTGTGTGATGGCGCTTACGTCGATAAAACGCAGGAAAAGACGATGAGAACGCTTATTTACAATAAATAACGTGAAAGGAGATAGATAATTATGCGTATTAAAAGAGCCGTAAACGCAGTTAAAAAGCGTAGAAAAATATTAAAACTTGCCAAAGGATATTTCGGCGGCAGAAGTAAGAGATACAGAGTAGCGAGAGAAGCCGTAATGAAAGCGCAGATGTACGCTTACATCGGCAGAAAATCCAAGAAACGCGACTTCCGTTCGTTGTGGATTGCGAGAATCAACGCGGCTGCAAGACTTAACGGTTTGTCTTACAGCAAATTCATGTTCGGTTTGAAGAACGCGGGAATCAATCTTAACAGAAAGGTTCTTGCCGAAATCGCCGTTTCCGACGCGGCAGGTTTTACCGCCCTTGCGGAAAAAGCGAAAGCAAACTTAAACAAGTAACTTAAAAAGCCTACTTAACCGTAGGCTTTATTTCGGTAAAAATGATAACGTCAAGGCAGAACGCCGCGGTAAAAGAAATCAGGTCTTATAAAGAAAAAAAGTTTCGCGATAAAGACGGGGTTTTCGTTGCGGAAGGAATAAAACTCGTAAACGAAGGCATAAACTCGGGTTTTTTTGTGGAGAAACTCGTATGCACGGAAAAAACGGAAGAACTGTTTTCTTCTTTTTCGGGCGAAAAAATCGTGCTTAAAGACGACGTTTATAAAAGCGTCAGTAACGAAACTACTCCGCAAGGGGTAATGGCGGTTATTAAAAAACCCGTATTAAAAGAATTCGGTTGCGACGGCAGCGCGATTCTGCTCGACGGGGTGGCGGACCCTTCTAACGTCGGCGCAATCGTGAGAACGGCGGCGGCAAGCGGATATACCGACTTATATTTTACCGAAGATTGCGCGGATCCTTTTTCGCCGAAAGCGGTAAGAGCAAGCATGGGCGGCATTTTCAGAGTAAAAGCGCATATCTCTACGAGAGATTATATAGCGGAAAATCTGAATGTTCCCTTTATCATAGCCGATATGGACGGGGAAAACGTGTTTTCCTTTAATAAAAAAGGCGACTTTTGCCTTGTAATCGGCAACGAAGGCAACGGCGTAAGCGAAAAAATAAGAAAAAAAGCAAGTTACACCGTAAGCATACCCATGGAAAACGGAATGGAAAGCCTTAACGCTTCCGTTTCGGCGGGGATACTTATGTATTTATTGAAAAAATAAGGAGAAAAATATGTCAGGTCATAGCCATGCGGCGAATATCGCAGTAAAAAAAGCAAAGACGGACGCTATTAAAGGCAGAATATTTACCAAAGTAGGAAGAGAAATCGCGGTCGCCGCGAAAAACAATCCCGATCCTACCACCAACAGCAAACTTGCGGACGCTATCGCGAAAGCCAAATCCGTAAATATGCCTAACGACAACATAAAAAGATGTATCGCTAAGGCTTCCGGCGAACTTTCGGGCGCTAATTACGAAGAATTGACTTACGAAGGATACGGTCCTGCGGGCAGCGCGGTTATAATCAAAGCGCTTACCGACAATAAAAATCGTACGGTAGATTTCGTTCGTACCGTTATGAGAAAACACGGCGGTTCGCTCGGCAACGCGGGCTGCGTTTCCTTTACGTTTACGACTAAGGGAGTTATAGCTATCGAACGCACCCCCGATCTCGACGAAGACCAGGTTATGGAATACGCCTTGGACGCCGGCGCGGACGATTTTATCGCGAGCGACGACGCTTTCACCGTTCATACTTCCGTAGCCGACTTCTCTTCGGTAAGAAAATATCTCGAAGAAAAGGGACTTAACTTCTTCGAAGCGGAAATCAAAATGTTACCGCAAAACGTCGTTACGTTGCAGGGGGACGATCTCGCTAAATTCCAAAGACTCGTCGACGCTCTGGAAGACCTTGACGACGTTCAGGACGTTTACCACAACGTAGACCTTCCCGAAGAAGATGAAGAAGAATAAATTTTCATACGGTATAAAATTCCGTTTAATGCCTATACTTAACCTTGTCGGCGATAAGGTTAATCGGCCTTAATGAGAATTATTTGAAGATTACCATCAAAATATCGTCGTTTATATACCGATAAAACGGCGATATTTTTTATCCCCTTTTTACCGGAAAAGTAAGGGCGTTAACCGCCCTTATTTTTGTTTTTTAGTTTTAGAAAAAATTTTTGCCGTTTTAAGTATTATTTAAGGTTTTGGGTGTATTATTTAGGTATTATAAAAATTTTCGGTTACGTTTTTTTTGATTGCAAGAGTTAAGCGTAAAGACTTGAAAAACAAATTTACCGTAGCAATTTTTAAAAAAAATATTTATTATTTTTAAAAAATATGTTAAAATGTAAAAGATAAAGGAGATAAAAATGAAGAAATTTATGAAAACGATTTCCGTTCTGGTTTTATCTTTGATTATGTGCTTAGGCGTTGCCGGCTGTAATTTTATAGACAACTCGGGTAACGGCTCTTATTCGGGAAGCGTTTATCCCGATTCCAAACAACTTTCCGAAAACGTTACCATTACCGAAAACGAAACGGAAGAAAAACCCTCGCTTATAAAGGCGGTGGAAAAAGTCGCAAGGTCGGTCGTCGCAATAAGAATAACCAAGGATTCGAGCAGCGGCAGCGGTTCGGGCGTTATCGTCGATATCGACGACGGAGTAAACGCCGAAAACGTTTATTATATAATTACCTGTCACCACGTCGTAAGCGGCGGCGGTAATATAGACGTTTACGTTCCCGACGTCAACGGAAGAAATTACGGCGACGACGATTACGATACCAAATACGCTTTCAGCGGCATTATCGACAACAAAATTCATAACGATAAAGCGGTAAGGCTCGTAGGAGGCGATAAAACTTCCGACGTTTCCGTATTGAAACTGGTACTCCCCGACAACTCTTACGATATGGTAGCCGCAAAAATCCCCACGGACGGTTACGTTACGAAACTCGGAGAAGAAGTGTTTTCCGTCGGTAACCCTTCGGGGGAACTCCCCGGCACCGTTTCGCACGGAATCGTAAGTTATATAAACAGAAAAGCCAACGTCGATTCCGTCGGCGAAATGACTCTTAATCAGATAGACGTACAGATTAACCCCGGCAATTCGGGCGGCGGACTGTTCAATTATTACGGCGAACTCGTAGGTATTACCAACGCAGGAAACACCGAATACGACGGTATTAACTTTGCTATTCCTCTTACCGTTCCGGTAAATGGGGAAAACGGCGTGGATAACGGATTTAAAAATATTTCCAGACAACTTATCGCTTCCGCCACGGAAAACAATTACGGTTATATTTCGGGCAGATGGGGGCTCGGCGTTTCCGTCGGTGAAGAGACCAACCGCTACTCGGGAAGTTACGTTTACGTTTCGGGAGTAGAGGAATACGGCAATTTCGCAATCGCGGGGATAAAAGCCAACGATATTATAAATTCCGTAACTTATAACGGTAAAACGCACGTCGTAACCACCGTTTCGTCTTTTTCGAAAATAGTTACCGATATGAAAAACTATATTAAAGTCGGCGACGAAATAATCGTGAACGTTTCGAGATATAACCTTTCCGTTAAAACCACTGCCGATATAAAAGTTATCTTATATCAATATATTTTCTGTAACACGGGGTATACGCCCTCTACCTGAAAACAAAAAACAAAAAACGCGGCGTCGGCAAACTCTTGCCGACGCTTTTTATAAGCCGTTTTCATTGACTTTTCACACAAAAAAAAGTAAAATAAAATCGTATGACTATATTAGGTTTCGACCCCGGTCTGGCGACTCTCGGTTACGGGGTGATAAAAGTTGATAACGCCGGAAAGGCGGAAATGGTGGACTACGGAATAATTTCCACGCCGAAAGAAAAAAATCTGCCCGAAAGGCTCGTTTTACTTGAAAAAGGGGTAAAACAGGTTATCGAAGTGTTTAAACCTGACGAAATCGCTATAGAAGAATTGTTTTTTGCAAAAAACGTTACCACGGGTATAAACGTCGCCCACGCAAGGGGGGTTATACTTCTCACCGCAATAAAGGAATGCGGCAGAATTTACGAATATACGCCCTTGCAGATAAAACAGGCTTTGACCGGTTACGGCAGAGCCGATAAACACCAGATTCAGTCTATGGTAAAAACCTTTTTGCGGTTAAAATCCATTCCGCGCCCCGACGACGCCGCCGATGCGCTCGCCGTCGCGCTCACTCATTCTCAGACTAACAAACTCGGCGGTCTTTTCAAGATTTAAGGAGATAAAATGATAGGGTACATCAAAGGCAACCTTTTAAGCGGAGAAAACGGAACGGTTCTTCTGGAAACCAACGGCGTAGGTTACGAAATAATCTGTTCCGCAAGCGTTTACGTTAAATTGCTGGAAAACGGCGGCGGCGAAGTTTATACTTACACGTCCGTCCGTGACGACGGAATTTTCCTTTACGGGTTTTCCGATTTAAAAGAAAAAAACCTTTTCTTAAAACTTATATCCGTTTCGGGCGTGGGCCCTAAAATGGGCATAACCGTGCTTTCGAATATGAATCTTGCCAAAATCACGGCTGCGATAGCCACGTCTGACGTAAAAACTCTTTCTTCCATAAAAGGATTAGGTAAAAAAACCGCGGAAAGAATTATTTTGGAACTACGCGAAAAAATGGACGAAGAAAGACTTGCGGAAGAAACTTCGGAAACGACGATTATAGCGGATTGCGTAAACGACGACGCTCTTACCGCCCTTATGGGGTTAGGCTTTACCAAAGCGGAATGCGTAAAAGCGCTTAAAGAAGCGGCGTCAAGCGGTTGCGTAAGCGTCGAAGAGTCTATCGCTTACGCGCTAAGACACATAAGATAGGGGGCTTAAATGGAAGAAGAAAGAATCGTAACCAGTACCTTCGAACAGGGCGATAACGAAATAGAAAACGTTTTAAGACCTAAATCGATGGAAGGTTACGTCGGGCAGAATAAAGCCAAAGATAACCTTGCGGTCAGCATCGCCGCGGCGAAAAAACGGGGCGACGCGCTCGACCACGTTCTTTTGTACGGTCCCGCGGGGCTCGGTAAAACCACGCTCGCGCATATAATCGCCGCAGAACTCGGCACGCAGATAAGAATTACTTCTGGACCCGCTATAGAAAGGTCGGGGGATTTGGCGGCAATACTTACGAACCTTAACGAAAACGACGTTTTATTCATCGACGAAATACATAGATTGAACCATAACGTGGAAGAAATTTTATATCCCGCTATGGAAGACTTTATGTTGGACTTTATAATAGGTAAAGGACCGTCGGCGAAAAACGTGCAGATACCTTTGCCGAAATTCACACTTGTCGGCGCGACCACGAAAGCGGGCATGCTTTCTTCTCCTTTGCGCGACAGGTTCGGCGTTATTTTAAGGCTGGAAAACTATTCGAACGAAGAACTTACCGAAATAGTTACCCGTTCGGCAAAAAAACTCGGCGCGGCGATAAACGATAAAGCCGCCGAAGAAATAGCGAAAAGAAGTCGCGGAACTCCGAGAATCGCCAACAGGCTTCTTAAACGCGTGCGCGATTATTCCGTAGTCGCAGACCATTCCGAAATAGAACTTTCCGACGCTAAAGGCGCACTGTCTATGCTCGAAATAGACGAACTCGGTCTTGACTACACCGATATTAGGCTTATGCGTTCGATGGCGGAAAAGTTCCGCGGCGGACCATGCGGACTCGACACCGTCGCCGCAATGATAAACGAAGACGCCAACACCATAGAAGACGTTTACGAACCGTATCTGTTGCAGTTGGGTTTTATCTCCCGCACGCCGCGCGGAAGAATTCTTACCGAAGCGGGATACGAACACATAGGATTAAAAAAGGATTAAAATGAAAACGAGCGATTTCGATTATTATCTTCCCGAAGAACAAATCGCGCAGACTCCGGCAGAACCGAGAGATTCTTCCCGTCTGCTCGTGTACGACAGGGAAAAGGACGAAATATACCATAAACACTTTTACGATATAGTCGATTTTTTAAAAGATGGCGACGTACTCGTAAGAAACAACACCAAAGTTTTGCCGGCGAGAATTTTCGCTTACACCGAGAACGGCGGAAAAGTGGAAGTTCTGCTTTTAAAAAGGTTTAACCTTACCGATTGGGAAGTGCTTGTAAAACCGGGCAAAAAGGCGAGAATCGGCGCGAAACTCACCGTTTCGCAGGATCTTTCTCTCGTGGTAACGGATATTTTCGAAGAAAGCGGGTCGAGAAAGGTTACTTTTAACTTCGACGGCGTTTTCGAAGACGTAATATCCCGTATCGGCGAAATGCCCTTGCCGCCTTATATAACCGAAAAACTTAAAGATAAAGAAAGGTATCAGACGGTTTACGCCAAGGTAGACGGTTCTGCCGCCGCTCCCACCGCGGGGCTTCACTTTACCGACGCGCTTTTCGAAAAAATAAAGGCGAAAGGGGTAGAAGTGGTAGACGTTCTTCTTCACGTCGGGTTAGGTACTTTCCGCCCCGTGAAAGCGGATAACGTTTTAGAACACCACATGCATTCCGAATATTACGAAATCGGCGAAGAAGCCGCCGAAAGAATAAATAAAGCCAAAAAAGAAGGCAGAAGAATAATCGCCGTAGGCACGACGAGCGTCAGAACTCTCGAAAGCGCCGCCGACGAAAACGGTTTCGTTAAACCGATAAAAGGCAATACCGAAATTTTTATTTATCCGCCCTATAAATTTAAATGCGTGGACGCTTTGATTACTAACTTCCATCTTCCCAAGTCCACTTTAATTATGTTGGTTGCTTCAATGACCGGTAGAGAAAAAATACTCGATATTTACAAAACCGCCGTAGAAGAGAAGTACAGGTTTTTTTCGTTCGGAGACGCGATGTTAATCGTATAAGCGGCGCAATACTGCGTTAACTGCTTCGGTTTCGGATTTCCGGAACGAAAACGGAGAAAAAAGAGGATAAACCGACTACAAACAAAAACGTAAAAAGGACAAAATCCCTATAAATGGAAAAATT
>JAEDMA010000170.1 GCA_016295005.1 Christensenellaceae bacterium | reverse complement strand
TTTTTAGCGATCGAATTATAGTAATCGCTGATAATTTTCTTTTCGAGGTCGGTAAGGTCGCCGTTTTTAGAGATAGCGTCCATAGCATCACCGTATGCTTCGTCGTAAAAATCACCGTAATCTGTTTTATTGTCGATAATATTGTCGTTGGCTTCGTACATGCCTCCGCCTCCGTTTCCGCTGCCTTCTGAGGGTTTACCGCCCGACTGTCCGCCCTCACTCGGTTTATCGGGCGCGTCGTCCGCTTCTTCGCCGTCGGAGCCTTCGTCGGGTGTGCCGTCGGCTTCGTCGATTTCAAGAAAAATCGCGGTTACTTTTACGTTACCGTGAACGTCGAGGTCGGTTCTTTCGGGGCTTTCGGCTTTTTCGCCTTTTTCAAGCATATCCGACCAACCCACGAAGATGTATCCTTCGTCGGCTATTGCGATAACCATAGAGCCGTTTTCCCCCTCGACAACGGTCTGGAAGATTTCGCCTTCTATAAGTCCGCCTTCGCCCGCCTCGTATTCGAGTTCGTAATAAATGGGGTCGGGTTCGGGGTCGACTAACGCGATGCCGTTTTTAATAACTTCTTTTTCGGCAAGAGCGGAAGCCGTAGTCATACCGACGCCGAATACCGCCGAAACACCGAACGCTACCCACACGGGGACGGTCACGATAATTTTCAGAAGACTGGAATTAACCGTTTTCAACGCGGAAAGCGCGTCTTCCCTTTGTTTCATGGCAATATAGGAAGTATCGTTCTCGAGTTCGGTCATAGTGAGAAGTCTTTCTTCAAGTCCCAACTCGTCAATTCTTTTCGCAATCGATTTGGTCGTAGGTTTAAATTTCTTGGAATACACAATCGGGCAAGTTACGGCGAAAACCACCGCACTCAAAACAATCGGAATCCAAAAGTTTTTTATGCCGAAGAACCAAAAAACCAAAGAAGAAAAGAAAAGCAGACCAAACGCCGCTATAAACGAGAAAAGAACGGATTTAAGCATTCCTTCGCGCGTAAGCCTTTCGTGATATTTTTGGAACAAATTTTTCGTATTCATTTTAATCCTCCTTTTTTAGAATATCTTTTTCCTATCTGTAAATATACTAACCGATAATATTGATTGGAATATTTTATTTATTATAACATTAAAAAGTTACTTTGTAAACCTAATTTGTGCAGTAATATTTAAAAATAACCCGCCGAAGCGAAAGATTTTTCATGTTTTCGTCCTCGGCGGATTAAATTTGCTTTTCATTCGGTTTTAATTACCGAATTTTATCTTGTTCGTTATTCGGATTATACTCCGGATTTTCCGAACAAAACAGTTGTTACGCGTTAGCGGAAGTCGCCGTCTGATTGAATAAAACGTTGACTTTTACGCTGAGCCACGAAGCGACAAAGTTGTTGCAGGTCTGAGCAACCGTTCTGGGGCTTGCCTCGAACTTAATCGTCTGGCTTTCCGTCCAGCTATCGAACTGACCGCTGCTGATTTTTACAACGCTATTCGGAATAAACAATTCGGTAATCGAAGTGCAGTTATCGAATACTCTGATGCCTATTTCGGTAACGGTGTCCGGAATATTTACGGTTTTCAGGTTCGGGCAACCCATAAACGTGTAGTTCTGCAATTTAAGCAGTTTCGCGTTGATTACGACCGTTTCGAGGCTTGCGCAGGTATCGAATACCGACACGCCTGTTTCTTCTATACCCTCTTCCAAGGTTACTTTAACAATCGTATCGTTGTCTTCGAACACATAGCCGTTTAACACCTTAATCGTTCCGGGAACGGTGAATTCGGTAACGCCTGTTCCGTTAAGGAAGTGTTTGCCGAGATTTTCAACGTTTTCGGGCAATACGAATTCGGTAATCTTAGCGCAGCCTTCTACTGCCGAAGCAGGAACAAGTTTCGCGCCGTTCGGCCATCTGACCGTTCCGACTTTCGCCTGTTCGCCAACCGTATAAACCGATTCGAGGTTAATACAGTTTGCAAACGCAGAATCTCCGACTTCGGTAACGCCGGCGGGAAGAACAATCTTTTTGATTCCTTCGCAGCCTTTGAACGCGCTCGATTCTATCGTAGTTACGCCTGCGGGGAGTTTAACAACCCCTTCTTCTCTTTCCGTTCCGTTGTAGTAAACGGTAGTCAGATTCGTACAACCTTTGAACGAGTTGAGCGATAAGCAAGTCAAGGTAGACGGCAGAACGACTTCTTTAAGGTTTTCACAACCATCTAAGAATCCGTAATATTTCTTACCGGAAGAATTATAGCCGACAATATCGGTCAATCCTTCGCCGACCGTAACTT
>JAEDMA010000048.1 GCA_016295005.1 Christensenellaceae bacterium | reverse complement strand
ACCACCTGCCAAAGAGAAACGGAACAACAAGAATAGCATATTGTGTTGATTTAAAAAAATTCTTTCCATTAAATTCTTATTTACTGATGAGTTTATTATAACATAAAGAGCATTTTTGGCAACACTTTTAATTGTTTGGAGATTGTATTTTAAATAATACCTATAAATTGAACAATTTATTTTTTATGGCTAAAAACAAAAAAGTATTGCAAGGATGAAAACCATCCCGGCAAGCCTTAATTTTTGGTGCAAAACCTATGAAAAATGGCAAAACACCCCTATTTTTGCAATAAAAAAGCCATAATACCGATATATTTCGTATCAATATTATGGTTTCTTGTATGGTGCGGGTAGCAGGAATCGAACCTGTACGCCGTTGCCGGCATAAGAACCTGAATCTTACGCGTCTGCCAGTTCCGCCATACCCGCATATATTACCCTTTGATTTTTACTCGGCAAGGGCGTTCCGAGGCGGAGCGTTTCGCTTAATCCACACTTATAAAAACGCATTTCTGCGAATTTATCTGTATTAACGAAAAATTACAATTCGTAATCCACCGCTATACTGCCTGTTCTGACCGCGTGCATATGTTTTTTTACAACCGAGCAGTGGTATTCGTCATTCTGATAATCGGTTAACGCCGCTTCGTTTTCAAGCGTTATCTGTAATATTATATCATAAGACCTTTCGGAATGCAAGAAATCTACTCCAACTTCGATATCTTTTATTTCAGGAACTTTTCCTTTCATAGACAAAAGTATTTCTTTTGTCTTTTCGACGTCGGTTCCTTCTTTTAATTTAAAGCACACTATATGTTTAATCATAATCGTTATTTAAGTGGAACGACCGCTTTCGCGTTTAACGTTAGATCCGCAAAGTTTCCTTTTAAGTATTGTAAATATCCTTCAGCCGCTATCATTGCGCCGTTATCCGTGCAATATCTTTTTTCCGGAAGAACAAGTTTATATCCGCGTTTTTCACAGGTTTCTTTCAGCAAATCCCTTAAATATCCGTTTGCGCCGACGCCGCCCGAAACGGCAAGCGTCGTATAACCCGTTTTTTTCATAGCCATAACGGCTTTTTCAACAAGAACGTCTATTGCCGAATGTTGAAAACTGTCGGCAACGTCCGCTTTATTTACTTCGTTACCTTTTTGCTGTTCGGTATGAACGTAGTTTATTACCGCGGTTTTTAGTCCGCTGTAAGAAAAATCATATTCGCCGCCGTCGTAGTGAGCGAGCATTTTGGGAAGTTTTACCGTATTCTGCCCGGTTTTTGCGAGCCTTTCAACGTTCGGACCTCCCGGATAATTCAAGCCTAAAACTCTTGCGACTTTATCGAACGCTTCGCCGACGGCATCGTCGATGGTTCCGCCTAAAACGGTTAGTTTATAATAATCTTCCACCGCAATTATAGCCGTATGACCGCCGCTTGCAAGAATGGTTACGAAAGGCGGTTTCAACGTTTTATCCGCAAGGTACGCCGCTGCGATATGGCCCCTTATGTGACTTACCGGAACGAGCGGTTTATCGGTTGAATAAGCGACGGCTTTCGCAAACGATACGCCGACAAGCAACGCGCCTAAAAGCCCCGCGCCTTCGGTAACGGCAAAAGCGTCGATATCGTTCAACGTAAGCCCCGCGGATTTTAAAGCGTTCTCGGTTGCCGTTAAAATGGCTACGGTATGGTTTCTCGAAGCGATTTCGGGAACAACTCCGCCGAACCTTGCGTGTTCCGTCGCCGAACTGATAATTTCGTCGGCAAGAATTTCCCTGCCGTTTTTAACTATCGCAACGGCGGTTTCGTCGCAAGAAGATTCTATCCCCATTATAACCGCGTCTTTTTTTATCTCGGTGTTTTTTACTTTTTCAAAATAACTCATTGAGATTTTTTCAGGTAATCGTTGATAAAACCTTGTATATTGCCGTTCATTACCGACTGAACGTCGGAATCTTCGTAGCCCGTTCTATGGTCTTTTACGAGAGTATAAGGGCAGAAAACGTAACTTCTGATCTGACTGCCCCATTCGATTTTCTTTATCTCCCCTTTAATGGACTGGTCACGTTCGAGCCTTTCTTCTTCACGCTTTTCGGTGAGTTTACCGATAAGCATTCTCATTGCCATTTCCTTATTCTGCGTCTGGCTTCTTTCGTTCTGACAAGAAACGACGATTCCCGTCGGTAAGTGAGTTATTCGTATAGCGGAATCGGTTTTGTTGATATGCTGACCGCCCGCGCCGCTGCTTCTGTACGTGTCTATTCTCAATTCGTCGGGATTGATTTTAATTTCTTCGTCGTCGACTATTTCCGGCATTACTTCGAGAGAAGAAAAAGACGTATGACGGCGTTTATTTGCGTCAAAAGGAGAGATTCTGACTAATCTATGGACTCCTTTTTCGGCTTTCAGGTATCCGTAAGCATTTTCGCCTTCAACTTTAAACGAAACGGATTTTATACCCGCTTCGTCGCCTTCCAGACGGTCTAACTCGGTAAGAGTAAACCCGTTTTTTTCGGCGTAACAAATGTACATTCTGTAAAGCATTTCCGTCCAGTCGCACGCTTCCGTGCCGCCTGCGCCGGCGTGTAGGGTGAGTATGGCGTTCAATTTGTCGTATTTGCCGCGAAGAAGCGCCTGAAGCCTCATCTCCTCCACCGTTTTTTCAACCGTTTTCAACTCTTCGTCGAGTTCGGAAAGCAAACTCTCGTCGTTTTCTTCTTCCGCCAAGTCGACAATATCGGCTGCGTCCGAAATAACTTTATCCGCTTTATCGTAAGCGGCTATTTTATTAGTTAATGCGGCGATTTCTTTAGATATTTGCTGTGATTTCGCCAAATCCAGAAAAACTTCAGGTTTTTCGGATTGTTCGGTTTTTTCTTTTAATTCTTCTCTTAACCTGTCCAGGTCAAAGAGAGTGCCCTGCCTCGTATAATATTCCCTGAAGTTCTTTTATCTTCGCTTTGTATTCGTCGCTTTTAATCATAATAACTCCTTAAACGTTTTTACCGCAGCAGTCTTTATATTTTTTCCCGCTTCCGCATGGACACGGGTCGTTTCTGCCGATTTTCTTTTTAGCAACCGGTCTCATCGGAGTAGAACCTTCCTGATTAGTTATAAGATCCTTCTTTTCTTCCTGTTTTACCTGCGGTATTTTCTGTAATTCCGCTTTCAGTAAAAGTACCGAGGTATCTTCTCTTATCGACATGGTAAGGTCTTCGAACATCTCGAACCCTTCTTTCTTATATTCGACAACAGGATCGACGTTACCGTATCCCCTTAAAGAAATACCTTTACGGAGTTGATCCATCGAATCGATATGGTCTATCCACTTAGAGTCGATATTTTTCAATAATACGATTTTTTCGATTTCGTAGAAATTTACGCCCTCGTTTTTATATCTTTCGATTTTTTCTTCGTAAACTTTAACGACTTCTTCGTTGAGTTTTTCGATCATGTAATCGTAATCCCAGTTCTCTGCGCGTTCTTTCGTTACGAATTCGTATCCTTTTGGTAAAAGTTTCGCTTCGATGGCGTTGTTTAACGCTTCCAAATCCCACGTTTCGGGTTTGTTTTCTTTTTCTATAACGCTTCCGACAACGTACTTAATAAATTCGGGGAAAAGCGCGAGAACGTCTTCGTGAACGTTGTCGCTCTTTATAACTTTCATACGTTCCGAATACATAACTTCACGCTGTTTGTTCATAACGTCGTCGTATTCCAGAACGCGTTTTCTTATACCGAAGTTTCTGCCTTCTATCGCTCTCTGCGCGTTTTCAACGCTTCTCGAAAGCATTTTGGATTGTATCGGCGTTCCTTCTTCCATTTTAAAGAAGTCGTAAACGTGTTGCATTCTTTCGCCGCCGAAACGTTTAGCCAAATCGTCTTCGAGCGAAATAAAGAACACCGACGAACCCGGGTCTCCCTGACGCCCGCTACGGCCTCTTAACTGGTTGTCGATACGACGGGATTCGTGTCTTTCGCTGCCGAGTATGTGCAAGCCGCCCGCTTCGACGACTTTTATCTTTTCGGCATCGGTTTGTTCTTTAAATTTAGCGTAAATTTCGTGATAATGGTTTCTGATTTCTTTTACGTCTTCGGGAAGGTCCGTAATAAAAGACGTTGCCAAATCGATTTTTTCTTCCTCAACCCCTTCTTCGCGAAGTTTTCTTCTTGCCATAAACTCGGGGTTACCGCCGAGCAGAATATCCGTTCCGCGCCCCGCCATGTTGGTTGCAATGGTTACCGCGCCGAGTCTGCCTGCCTGAGCGACGATATCGGCTTCCTTAGCGTGGTTTTTAGCGTTTAATACGTTGTGTTTTATCCCTTTTCTGATTAACAGTTTAGAAATTTCTTCGGATTTCTCTACGGTTATCGTACCGACAAGTACGGGCTGACCGTTTTTATGTTTTTCGGCAATTTCTTCTATTATTGCGTTATTCTTTTCCTTTACAGTTTTATAGATTACGTCGGGATTATCGATTCTCGCAACGGGTTTGTTGGTAGGAATTTCCAAAACGTCTAACCCGTAAATCGACCTGAATTCTTCTTCTTCGGTTTTCGCGGTCCCGGTCATACCGGAAAGTTTTTTATATAGTCTGAAATAGTTCTGGAACGTTATGGTGGCGTAAGTTTTGTTTTCGTTTCTTACCTTAACGCCTTCTTTCGCTTCGATTGCCTGATGTAAACCGTCTGAGTATCTACGGCCTATCATAAGACGACCCGTAAATTCGTCGACGATTATTACTTCGCCGTCGGATACAACGTAGTCGTTGTCTTTTTTGAAAATATAGTTGGCTTTTAACGCCTGTTGAATATGGTGAGATAAATCGGCGTTTTCTATATCTGCAAAGTTATTAAGTCCGAAAAACCTCTCCGCTTTGGCAGCGCCGCTTTCGGTAATCTGAACGGATTTTTCTTTAATGTCAATCGTAAAGTCTTTATCAAGAATCAAACTCTTGACAAACCTGTTTGCGGTAATGTATTTATCGCTCGATTGCTGGCCTCTTCCTGAAATAATAAGCGGAGTTCTCGCTTCGTCGATTAAAATGGAGTCTACTTCGTCGACGATTGCGAAGGACAGTTCTCTCTGAACCATATCTTCGGCTCTGTTTTTAAGATTATCTCTTAAATAATCGAAACCCATTTCGTTGTTTGTTCCGTAAGTAATATCGCATTTATACGCTTCGCGCTTAGCGTCGTCGTCCATACCCGAAATCGCAACGCCTACGGTAAGTCCTAAAAACTTATATACTTTACCCATCCATTCGGCGTCTCTCGAAGCGAGGTAATCGTTTACAGTTACAATGTGAACGCCTTTACCCGTAAGAGCGTTAAGATATGCCGGGAGCGTTGCCACAAGCGTTTTACCTTCGCCCGTTTTCATTTCGGCAACTCTGCCCTGGTGCAAACATATACCGCCGATAATCTGCACTTTATAATGGCGCATGTTAAGAACTCTGTACGCCGCTTCCCTTGCAACCGCAAACGCGTCGCATAAAATATCGTCGAGAGTTTCTCCCTTGTTCAGGCGGTCTTTTAATACCTGAGTCTGCGAACGAAGTTCTTCGTCGCTTAACGCCGCATACTTGCTTTCATAAGACAATACTCTTTCCGATAAAGAATCGAGTTTTCTTAAATTTTTTCTGCTTTCTCCGCCGAGTAAAAATCTGAATAATCCCATTATCGTCTCCTCATATATCTACGGAAACGCTTGCAACCGTTAAAAGAATGACTTCGCGAGCGCCCGAGTTTTTCAATTTTTCCGCAACAGTTTCGGCTGTTGCTCCGGTAGTGGTAACGTCGTCTACCACCAAAACGCTTTTATTTTTTATCAACTTTTTATTTATCGTCTTAAACGCGCCGTCAAGATTTTTCATTCTTTCGGCCCTGTTTAATTTTGCCTGACGGCTCGTTTCTTTCGTCTTATCGAGAAGGGGTTCGCACGGAACGCCAACCCTTTTCGACAATCCTTCCGCTAAAAGCCTTGCGTGATTGTATTCTCGTTTCCTTTCGGCCTTTGCCGTCATCGGCACGAATGTTATTACGTCGCAGGACATAAAATTCTTAAAGTACGTATTTGCCAGCGATTCGGAAAAGATTTCCGCTATATACTTCTTTTTATCGTATTTCAGTCCTTTGATTAAAGAACTTATCGGTTTTTCGTACTTAAACGAACTTCTGCCTTTATCTATCGCGGTAAGTCTGTTTTTGCAAGTCAGACAATACTTTTCCGTTTGTTTCGTCGCTCTTCCGCAATGCTCGCATATATTGCCGTCGTTATAAGGAAGTTTGGCAAGACATTCTTCGCAAAAATAGCCGTCGTCAAAAATCTCTTTGCCACACGCGGAACAAGTCCATTTCGTGTTAAACAAATCCTTATCGAAAATATTATTTATAAAAATTTTTATTTTCGTTATAAAAGACATTATAAATACTTTTTAAGTCCTTCCGCCATATCGGTTTTTTCCCACGCAAACTCATTTCTTCCGAAATGCCCGTAAGAAGCCGTTTTATAGAAAACCGGTTTATTTAACTGTAATTTTTCTATTATGGCGCGCGGTCTTAAATCGAATTCTTTTATTACGATATCGGCTATATCGCTATCGGAAAGTTTCCCCGTGCCGTAGGTGTTGACCATAACGGAAACGGGTTTTGCGACGCCTATCGCGTACGCAATCTGTATCTGGCATTGATCCGCAATCCCCGCCGCAACGATGTTTTTGCAGATATATCTCGCCATATAAGTTGCGGACCTATCCACTTTTGTGCAGTCTTTTCCCGAAAAAGAACCGCCGCCGTGCGGACATCTGCCGCCGTAAGTATCTACAATGATTTTTCTGCCGGTAAGTCCCGAATCCCCTGCGGGACCGCCGATTTCGAATCTTCCCGTCGGGTTAATATAATATTTGGTATTATCGTCCAGAAACTCGGAAGGCATAACTTCGTCTATAACGTACTTTTTCAAATCTTCGCGTAATTTTTCGGTAGAAACCGTTTCGTTATGCTGCGAAGACAAGACAACCGCTTCGATTCTTTTCGGTTTGCCGTTTTCATATTCAACCGTTACCTGTCCTTTACCGTCCGGACGGAGATAACCCAACTTACCGTTCTTTCTGACTTCTTCGAGTTTTTTGCACATATTATGAGAAAGAACGATAGGAAGAGGCATATATTCTTCCGTTTCTCTACAAGCGTATCCAAACATAAGACCTTGATCGCCCGCCCCGATTTTATCGTACTCGTCCTTATCCGATTTACTTGATTTTACTTCCAGAGAATTATCCACGCCAAGCGCGATATCGGTACTCTGCTTGTTTAGTTTAACAAGTACGTTCATCTTGTCTGCCGAGAATCCTATACCTTCTTCCGTATAACCTATATCGGACACAACCTTTCTCGCAACCGCCTCGACGTCAACCTTTGCCGTCGTCGTAATTTCGCCCATAATCAACATAAAATCCGAAGTCGCGCAACATTCGCAAGCAACTCTCGAATCGGGATCTTGTTTTAATAATTCGTCTAAAACAGCGTCTGCAACCTGATCGCAGACTTTATCGGGATGTCCCGAAGTAACGCTTTCACTTGTAAAAAAATTTTTCATAAGTTACAATATCCTATATTAATTTAACTTTTACATTATACACGAAATGTAATACTCTGTCAAACACAAAAAGAATATAATTTGACCGAAAAAGGCGAATATAACGATTATTGCGTGAATAAATGCGACTACTTTCTTTCGGACCGTTCGTTTTTTAGAAAACTGCGATTTTTGCGCTTGACAATAAATTTTTTCAAGACTATAATTTTTGTGTATAAATTAATGTCTTTATATTAAAAAGACTTAAGTAATCACAATAATTTTCAATTGTATTTCAAGTACATTAATGTATAATAGAAAATATTATAATTACTTTATTAAGAACGCATTTTCTCGAACGTAAACGCAACGTTCGATTATTTCATACGAACGAAGGAGACTTGGTTAATGAGCGGAAAAAAGAAAAACAATCAAACGCTTAAACACATGGTGAAAACTCTATTAAAATCGGTAAGGGAATATAAAAAATCGTCTTTGGTTACACCTCTTTTTATGGTAGGCGAAGCAATTTGTGAATGTCTTATCCCCTTCGTTATGTCTTTAATGCTTACCGAACCCGTATTGACGGAAAAAATACTGCTATTCGGCGGAATTCTTTTATGTCTTGCCGTTCTTTCGTTGACTTGCGGTATCTGCGGCGGAAAATTTGCGGCGACGGCAAGTTGCGGTTTTGCGAAAAATCTAAGGAAAGACCTTTTTTATTCCGTTTCAGACTTTTCATTTAAAGACGTGGACGATTTCTCTTCTTCGTCTCTCGTGACGAGATTAACCACGGACGTGTCGAACGTTCAGATGGCTTACCAGATGTGTTTAAGAATCGTTATAAGAGTACCGTTAATGTTTATCTTTTCGGTAATTATGGGTCTTTCCATAAACGTTTATTTAACGCTCGTTTATATCGTTATGATTCCTTTGCTTGCCGCAGGGTTATTGATTATAATGACAAAAGCGATGCCTCTTTTCCGTAAAATATTCAGAAAGTATGACGCAATGAACAATTCCGTCCAGGAAAACGTAAGCGGAATACGCGTAGTAAAAGCGTTTGTAAGAGAACAACACGAAGACGAAAAATTCGACAAGGCTTCTTCTCAGGTAAAAAAAGACTTTACGAAAGCCGAAAAACTCGTTGCGCTCAACACACCCATAATGCAGTTCGTAATGTATGTCGCGTCTGTTATCGTTTCGTTTGTGGGAGTATATATAGTTACTTCTCAAACGGGTGTTCACGTTGAAAACGGTTCTATCATAAAAGACGCGGAAGGAGCATTGCTTCCCGCGCAGGTTTCGGCTATACTTTCTTACGGCGTTCAGATGCTGTCTTCCCTTATGATGCTGGCAATGATTGCGGTAATGCTTACCATGTCCGTCGAATCGGCATCTCGTATAACGGAAGTTCTTGACAGAAAACCGTCGCTCGTAAGCCCCGAAAACGGAATAAAAACGGTAAAGAACGGCGAAATCGTGTTTAACAACGTGTCGTTTAAATATTCCGAAAACGCCGAAAAATTTGCTCTTTCGAATATATCCCTTAAAATAGAAAGCGGGCAAACCATAGGTATTATAGGCTCCACCGGTTCAAGTAAAAGCACTCTCGTAAACCTTATTCCCCGTCTTTACGACGTAAGCGAAGGCTCGGTTACGGTTGGCGGCGAAGACGTCAGAAACTACGATTTGAAAGTTCTCCGCGATAGCGTCGCCATGGTCCTACAGAAAAACGTATTGTTTTCGGGTACGATAAAAGAGAATATGCGCTGGGGAAACAAAAACGCTACCGACGAAGAAATCGAAGAATCGTGCAGGCTCGCGCAGGCGGACGAATTCATTCAGTCTTTCCCCGATAAATACGACAGCAAGATAGAACAAGGCGGCGTAAACGTTTCGGGCGGTCAGAAACAAAGACTTTGTATTGCGAGAGCGTTGCTTAAAAAACCTAAGATTCTTATTCTCGACGATTCGACGAGCGCGGTAGACACCAAAACCGACGCCCTAATAAGAAAAGCCTTCAAAGACTATATCCCCGACACGACGAAGATTATAATCGCGCAAAGGATTTCGTCCATAGAAAATTCCGATTTAATAATCGTTTTAGACGGCGGGAAAATAGTCGAATGCGGCAATCACGAACAACTGATGGAAAAACAAGGCATTTACCACGAAATATACAATTCCCAAACCAAAAAAGGAGATAACGACTAATGGCAGGCATGAGAAGAAAGATGGATATGACGAAAGCGCCTGCGAAGAAAGGGACTTTCAAAAGACTTATAAAATACCTTTTCAAACACTACAAAAAACAACTTATAGCCGTTTTTGTTTGCCTGATCGTTTCCGCGGCCGGCGGACTCGTATCCTCCCTGTTTATGCAGAAGAATATAGATCTTATGGTCAAAGGCGTAGAGGGCGGCGGCTACCAGGTAATAAAAGAAACTCTTTTACGTTATATCTCTACAATGGGTATTTTATACTTTACCGCCGTTTTGTCGAGTTTTATTTATTCGAGAATAATGGCGACCGTTACGCAAGGACTTTTATATGACTTCCGTAAAGAGATGTTTGAAAAAATGCAAACTTTGCCCGTAAAATATTTCGACACCCACGCGCACGGCGAAATTATGTCTACCTACACGAACGATACGGACGCCCTTCGTCAACTCATCGGTCAGAGTATTCCGACTATGTTTTCGAGTATCTTAACGCTCGTTATCGTAATCGGAACAATGCTCTATTTCAGCGTTTATATGACGTTGGTGTTTTTCCTTTCGTCCATCGTTACTTTTTATATCGTCAAATTAATCGGCGGAAGAAGTTCC
>JAEDMA010000047.1 GCA_016295005.1 Christensenellaceae bacterium | reverse complement strand
CGGTAGGACCGTCAGCGCCGCCGATAATACCGATAGAAGAAGCCTGATAGAAATCAAAGCCTAAAAGCAACGCTCCGAAGAAGGCGAAGAAGATACCGACCTGAGCCGCCGCGCCTAAAAGCATTGTTTTCTTGTTGGCGATAAGGGGTCCGAAGTCGGTGGTTGCGCCTATGCCTAAGAAGATAAGGCAGGGGTACAATTCGCATTCGACGCCAAGATGTAAATAACCTAGTAACCCTCTGCTTAATATTTCGCCGTTTTCGCCGTAGGTTATATAAATTTCGGGGAAAATGTTTACCAGAATTATACCGAAGGCGATAGGGATAAGAAGATAAGGTTCGAAGTCTTTTTTAATTGCAAGGAAAAGGAAAACGCAGCCGATTAAAATCATAACGAGGCGCATCCAGCCGTCGCCCTGAAAAAATTGCGCGATAACCGTTCCGTTTGCAATCGAACCGATTAAATCAATAATATTCATAGTTTATAACCTTATGCCGAGATTAACCCAAAACGATTAAAACGTCTTTATTGTTAACGGCAGAGCCTTTGGATACTTTAACTTCTACTACTTTGCCTTCTGCGGAAGCAGGGATTTCGTTTTCGAGTTTCATTGCTTCGATGATAGCGACGACCTGACCTTTTTTAACGAAGTCGCCGACTTTGACTTTAATATCGAGAACTTTGCCTGCGATGGGGGCTAAAATGGTAGCCGCGCCGTTGGAAACGGGAGCGGACGCCGTGGTAGCGGGAGCCGCCGCGGGAGCGGAAATAGTTGCGTTGTTTTCGCTGACTGATTCGAGTTCGACTTCGTAAACTTTGCCGTTTACCTTAACTTTGTAAATTTTCATAATTATTTAATCTCCTTAACGCTGATAACTTTTACGTCTTTTTTAGTTTCGTTTCTGTAATCGATAGAAGCCACGAGAACGGCCGCCATAGCGTCGTCGTCGGGGATATCGACGGTTTTTGCGGAAGCGGTAGCCGCCGCGGGGGTAGTGGATTCTTCGGCCTTTTCGGTTTTGGCGAATTTCTGGATAACTAATCCTACAACGTAGGTAATCGCAATGATTATGCCGAGAATAAGGAAAACCAGAACGATAGAGAAAATCGCGATAATGCCGCCGGAACCAAGGTCTTTGCCTGCGCCGTCAACCAGCGCAAGAAATAAATTGTTCATTGTATATCTCCTTAAATTAAATCACGACGTTGAATTCTTCTACTTCGACTTCGGGCGCCGGATTATATTTTTTGTTAAGGAATTCGATAGCCACGTTTTCGAAAAGGGCGAGACTTAAAACGTCCTCGTCGCATCTTGCGATGTCTTTATACTTTTCTTTAAGCGCTTCGAATTCGGGAGCCAGAAGGTCAGCCGGTCTGCAAGTGATAACTTCGTCGTCGCCGATAATGGATTTAGCGATTTCGGGATCGACGGGAGCGGGCGCTTTGCCGTACTTACCGTGCAGATAATCTTTAATTTCCTTCGCCACCATTTTATAGCGAACGCCGGTCATAACGTTAAGAACGGCTTGGGTGCCGACCATCTGAGAAAGGGGAGTAACGAGCGGGGGATAACCCATATCTTTTCTTACTCTCGGAACTTCCTTTAAAACTTCGTCGTATTTATCCATAGCGTTTTGCGCTTTCAACTGACTCATAAGGTTAGAGAGCATACCTCCGGGAACCTGATAAGTCAAAATGTTGGGATTAACCGATAACGCCTTGGGGTTGAGTAAACCGTTGGCGAGATATTTTGCTTTAACCTTTTCCATAACGGGTTCGCATTCATGAAGAGCGGCAACGTTAAGAGCGGGGTCGTACTTGGTGTCTTTAAGCGCGACGTTGAACGCCTGTGTAGAAGGCTGAGCAGTGCCGCCCGAAAGAGGAGAAAGAGCGGTGTCGATAATATCGCAACCGTTTTCGATAGCCGCCATATAGGTCATTTCGCATATGCCGCCCGTGCAGTGGGAGTGCAGTTCCAGAGGAAGAGAAGTACCCTTTTTCAACGCGGAGAAAAGTTTCTTTGCGTCTTCGGGGGTAAGAACGCCCGCCATATCCTTAATGCAAAGGGAATCCGCGCCGAGTTTTTCTATTTCTTTGGCAAGGTTAACGTAGTATTCGATAGTGTGAACGGGGGAAGTGGTGTAACTTAAAGCAATCTGACATTCGCCGCCGTATTTTTTGGTGGATTTAACCGCCTGTTGTAAGTTGCGGATATCGTTAAGCGCGTCGAAAACGCGGATAATATCGATACCGTTTTCGATGGACTTTTTGCAGAACATATCCACAACGTCGTCGGAATAGTGGCGATAGCCTAAAATATTCTGACCTCTAAATAGCATCTGAAGTTTGGTTTTTTTGCAGACGGCGCGAATCTTGCGCAGTCTTTCCCACGGATCTTCGTTCAAAAATCTCATGCAGGCGTCAAAAGTCGCGCCGCCCCAGACTTCCATAGCGTAATATCCGGCGTCGTCTAAAATCTTAGCCATGGATACTACTTCATCGGTAGTCATACGGGTGGCGAATAACGATTGATGACCGTCGCGAAGAGCCGTTTCAACAATTTTTATTCCCATAGAATATCTCCGTAAAAAAATTTTGTAACGAAAAAAAGTTATTGTTTATTGCGTGAAAATAGGGTACATACTTCATTATCCCCAAATTTCCACAAATACATTATATAAAGTTTTTTTCAACTTGTCAATACACTTCTTACAAAATAAATCACAAAATATATAACGAAAAAATAAAATATGTTAACGCTCGGAAAATCGTTTACTCAAAAAGCGTAGTTGTGGTATGATTACAAATGAAAAGGAACTATAAAAAGGGTAAAGATGTTAAAACTGATACGATTTTTAAAAGGATACGGATTGAAAACGGTAGTCGGTCCGCTTTTCAAACTTATAGAAGCGGTGTTCGAACTGATAACTCCGCTCGTCGTCGCATGGGTAATCGACACGGCAATACCTATGGGAGAGGGCGGTGACTACTCGGGTCTTGTTACGGGCGGACTTATAATTTTAGGATTAGGCGTGTTTGGGTTAGCATTTTCCTTAACCGCGCAGTTTTTCGCCAGTCGCGCGTCTTTGGGCTTCGGCACAAATTTAAGAAGGGAACTGTATAAACACATAAACACCTTTTCTTACGCCGAACTCGACAAGTTTTCCACTACTTCTCTTATAACCAGACTGACTTCCGACGTAAACGCGGCGCAGCAGGCTGTCGCTATGTTTATAAGGCTCGTGTTAAGAGCGCCGTTTATCGTAGTCGGGGCGATAGTCATGGCGATGATAATCGACGTTAAAATGTCGGTAATATTCGTTGCGGCGGCGTTTGTAATCGGAATATGTTTATATATAATAATGAGTATCTCCATGCCGAAATATAAAGGCGTTCAGGCAAAACTCGATACCGTTTCGGGATTAACGAAAGAAAATCTCGTGGGCGCGAGAGTGGTAAGAGCGTTCGGCGCGGAAGAAAGGGAAAAGGCGAGATTCAACGCGGCTTCGGAAACGCTTGCAGAGGCGTCAGTCAAGGTGGGCGCGTTGTCGGCTTTACTTAATCCGCTTACTTACGCCACGTTAAACCTTGCGGTAATCGCGGTATTATACTTCGGCGGAATAAAAGTGGATACGGGCGCGCTCACGCAGGGCGAAATAATCGCTCTCGTAAATTATATGACGCAAATACTTAACGCAATGGTGGTTTTCGCCAACCTGCTCGTAATATTTACAAAAGCGTCGGCGTCCGCCGCGCGAATAAACGAAGTGTTCGATACGAAACCTTCGATAGAAGAAGGCAAAGGCGCCGCGCCCGATTACGACGCTCCCGCGGTGGAACTTATAAACGTTACGTTCTCGTATACCGAAAGCGGCAACCCGGCGCTCGAAAACGCAAATTTAACTTTGAATAAAGGCGAAAGTTTAGGAATACTCGGCGGAACGGGCAGCGGCAAAACCACGCTTATAAATTTAATAACGGGCTTGTACAGAGTAAAAACGGGCAAAGTAAAAGTTTTCGGCAACGACATAAAAGATTATACGTTCGAAGAACTTTATTCCTTTTTCGGGGTCGCGCCGCAAAAATGCGTGCTGTTTTCGGGAACCGTCCGCGACAATATGAAGTGGGGTAACGAAGCGGCTACCGACGAAGAGATAAACCTTGCGATAGAAAGGGCGCAGGCGAAAGAATTCGTCGAAGCCCAAAAGGAAGGTCTTAACTATGTAATAGCGCAGGAGGGAAAGAATCTTTCCGGCGGGCAAAGACAAAGACTTACGATAGCGAGAGCGCTCGTAAAGAACCCGAAAATACTTATATTAGACGACAGTTCCAGCGCGCTGGATTTTGCCACCGACGCAAAACTGCGTAAATCTCTCGGCAAAATGAGAGAAGAAGAAAAGCTTACTACGATAACGGTATCTCAAAGGGTAACGGGATTAAAATATTGCGACGAGATTATAGTTTTGGAAGATGGTAAAACGGTCGGAAAAGGAAAACACGACGAACTTATGTCTTCGTGCGAAACCTACCGCGAGATATTTATGTCGCAGAATAAGGGGGAAGAAACGAAATGAGTAAATTTTCTCCGAAACCGAAAAAAGAAAACAAGACGGATTTTGCGGCGATAAAGAAACTGTTAAAATACGCAAAACCATATATACCGACTATAATTTTAGCGCTCGTATGTTCGCTTATTCAGATTGCGGCGACCCTGACCGCGCCGGTCGTTATCGGTAACACGATAGACTTTATCATCGGCGAAGGCAACGTGGATTTCGGAATAATACTTCAAAACGCGGGAATACTTGGCGGGCTTATCGGGGCGGCGGTTCTTTTCCAGTATATAAGTACGCTTTTAATAAACAAAGCGTCTTATTTTGCGGTAAAAGATTTAAGGGAAACGGCGTTTTCGAAACTCAATTCCGTCCCCCTTTCGGTTATAGATACGAAATCTCACGGCGATTTGATGGCGAGAGTGGGAACGGATATCGACCAGATATCGGACGGCTTGATACAAGGGTTTTCTCAACTTTTCGGCGGAGTGGTAACGATAGTCGGAACGCTTGCGTTTATGTTGTCGTATAACTGGCTGATAGCGGTGATAGTGGTTCTTTTAACGCCGCTTTCTCTTTTCGTCGCATACTTTATCGCGAAAGGCTGTCATAAAATGTTTGCGGAACAGGCAAAAAAACGCGGCGAACTTTCGGGTCTTTCAACGGAAATGCTCACCAACCAGAAAATAGTAAAACTGTTCGCTTACGAAAAACGCGCGGAAGAAAGGTTCGGCGTAATCAACGGCGAACTTAAAATCGCGGGGCAGAACGCGGCGTTTTATTCGGCGATGGTAAACCCATGCACGAGATTCGTAAACAACGTGGTTTACGTCGTCGTGTGTATATTAGGGGCGTATCTCGTGATAAGGGGTAACGGCGTTCCGGGAATGAGCGCGTTCACCGTCGGCGGACTTTCCTGCTGCTTGTCTTACGCCAACCAGTACACCAAGCCTTTTAACGAAATAACGGGGGTCGTAACCGAACTTCAGACGGCGACGGCGGCTGCTGCGAGAGTGTTCGATCTTCTGGAAACGCCCGACCAACCGTCGGATAAAAACCTGCCCGACTTAACGAACGTAAACGGCAATATAGAAATAAAAGACGTGTATTTTTCCTACGTGAAAGAAAATCCGCTGATACAAGGTTTTTCGCTTTCGGTTAAAAGCGGTCAGAAGATAGCGATCGTAGGACCCACCGGTTGCGGAAAGACCACGCTTATTAACCTTCTTATGCGGTTTTACGACGTAGATTCGGGCGAAATTGCGGTAGAAGGGGAGAACGTAAACGAAGTTACCCGAAAATCGCTACGAGAAAGTTACGGAATGGTATTGCAGGAAACATGGCTTAAAAAGGGAACGATACGCGAAAACATAGCGTACGGAAAGCCGGACGCAACGGAAGAAGAGATAATCGAAGCGGCGAAATCGGCGAGAGTTCATAACTTTATAATGAAAACGGAAAAGGGGTATGAAACGGAACTCGGCGAAGACGGAGGCAATATTTCGCAGGGGCAGAAACAACTTTTGTGTATAGCGAGAATAATGCTTAACACGCCGCCTATGCTGATACTCGACGAAGCGACGTCTTCCATCGACACCCGAACGGAAATAAAGATACAGCAAGCTTTCGGAAATCTTATGAAAGGCAAAACGTCTTTTATAGTAGCGCACAGACTTTCCACCATAAAGAACGCCGACGTGATACTCGTGATGAATAAAGGAAACGTTATAGAAAAAGGTCGTCACGAAGAACTGCTTGAAAAAGGCGGGTTTTACGCCAACCTTTATAATTCGCAGTTCGAGCATTAGACACAATCCTTTAATGTGTACGAAAAAAATTTTAAAATTCTCTTGATTTTGTAAGAGCGGTATGATAGAATGTCTATACCAAAAATAAAGGAGATTACGAATATGAAAACATTGAAAAAAGTATTAGCGGTTATTACGGTAAGCATGATTGCGGTTATGTCGATATTCGTTACGGGCTGTAATCAGGCGGAAGCGAAAGCGGCGGTACAGGTAGACCTTAACCCCAGCGTGGAATTCGTTGTGGACAAAAACAATAAAGTAGTCAGAGTAACGGCTTTAAACGACGACGGCGCGGTAATCATCTCCGGCGAAGCGTTTGTCGGCAAAGATATAAACGACGCGGTAAATCTTTTCGTACAGGTATCCACGGAAACGGGATATTTGCTTAAAGGGGAAGGGACCGTTTCACAGGACAAAATAGAGGTTTCGGTATCCGGAAGCGGCGAAACGGCGAAACAACTTTATAACGATATTAAAGGAAAAGTCGAAAAATATCTCGAAGACAATAAAGTCGGCGCGAAGATAGAAGAAGGCAAAGCGTTTATCGAAAAGAGCATAAAAGAAAGGGTAAAAGATTGTTTCCCCGATATGTCCGACGAAGAACTCGACGCGTTAACGTATGAAGAACTTCTGAAAAAACTCGACGAATCGAGAAAGGAAACGCAGAAAATTTTATGCGCGGCAATCCGTGAAGAATATTATAAAGTAAAAAATTATAACGTGTCTTTCGAAAAATTCAGAGCGGAATACAACACTTTCTCCGGAGATTTAGACGAGATTGTAAAAACCGTGTTCGAAGGAATCAACAACGGATTTAAGAGCGCGCTCGATTCGGTACAGAAACAGTATAACGATATGATAGTCGATCCCGACAGTATGTATCAGAAAGCGCTTACCGAAGTTTTGAATCAGAAACAGAAAGTATTAGCGCAGAAAAAAGCTGTGAACGAACTTCCCGAAGGAAAAGATAAAGAAGCGGCGCAAAAGATTTTGGAAGAAAAAGAAGCGTTGCTTGATACCGCGGAAAAAAATCTCGTCGCAATGAAAACGAATGCGGATAAAATGTTCGAACAGGCTGCCGAAGGTTTCAACAATGCGATGACCAGTATGCAGAACGCTTATAAAACTTATAAAAATTTCGTCGATAAAAAGGTAAACGACAATTCCAAGAAACTCGAAGACGAAATCAATAAAAAGAAAAACGGTTTCTTTGAAGAGTTCGAAAAGGAATACGAGGAAGCGTTAAAAAATTACGACAGAAGAATCGAAACGATTAAATCGCAAATGAAAAACGCGAAATAATAAGTAAAATAAAAAAATCCTCGTAGAAATCTACAATAGCCATAGGGATTTTAATTCAAAATAAAAGTGTAGCCCATTATACTTCGCTTTAGGCGAAATATAGTGGGCTTTTTTTATCTACAAAAATTAAAGATTTAAGTTATATTTTTAGCCTTGTGGCTAAAAGTGATATGCAAGTATCTTGCGTTATATTCGCGAGAGCAAATTCAAGGTTCTGCTTAGCAGGTTCTTATATTTCTCTCTCGCAAGTTATATTATATTTGCCACAACTTTCCCGAAAGGGAAAATAAAACTTTGCGTAGCAAAATATCACTGCTTTTAGCAATATAACTTGCCGATAGGCAAATATAGTTGTGGCGTAACGATAAATCCCTATCGCTACGCCACTAAACGCTTCGGTCGTTTTTTATTTTCCCGACGAACATACTTTTCGGCAGATGAAAAGCGAATCGTTTATAAAAAGTTCTACGGTTTTTCTTGAAAAAGAAAGCCTTGTCGAACGTGCAGATTAGATAGTTGTATAAAATTCCGTTTTTATTCAGTTCTTCCGAAGTGGTTTTAACGGGGTCGGCGTAAAAAGCTTTCGTTTTCGCGGTAACTATATAAATTACGTCGCCGCCGTTTTTAAGAGCGTTAACAACGAAAAAGGCATTCGGTTTAAACGGCGTGACGATAGCCGTATCGTCGTAATATTTTCTGCAAAGTACTGTTTTATATCGGAGTTTACAAGACTTAAAGGCAAACGAAAAATGAATATTTTTCCTTGGCAGAATTTGTCGGAAACGTTTCGTGTTTTTAAGAAAGGTAAAATCCTTAGCGCCGATAAAGAAAATAGGTTGTCCGCTTGACAACGTGCGGGGGCGGGGGTATAATAACAAAGTAAATTTTAGCGAGTGGTTTTTAATAAAAACACAAAAGGAAGTTGGGTATGAAAAGGGTTATCGGTTTAATCGTTGCGCTTTTGTCTGCAACGATTTTTACATTTGCTTTTACTGCTTGCGGCGACCATGTCTGCGAATTTTCCGAAAAGTGGTCTTATGACGGCGAAATGCACTGGCACGCCTGCACGAACGAAAAGTGCGACAAAGTTTCCGATGAAGACGCTCACGTTTTAACGGAAACGACGGGCGAAAACGGTGCGGTTACTTATAGTTGTTTTTGCGGATATTCGGTAACGGACGATAAATCGCACGAACATACTTACGGAGACGTTTACGAAAAGAACGAAGTATCTCATTATCTGGCATGTAAAACCGCAGGTTGCCGGATAAAGAAAAATTATAAAAAACATACTTTCGGCAATCCCGAAGAAACTTTCACCGATAGTTCGGTAACGAGGAAATATATCTGCGCGATTTGCGGGTACGAAAAAGTCGTTACGATAACCGCCGAAAGCGTTGTTGAAAGCGGTGAAAAATGGAATCTGCTCTTTGAAAACGTAAAACACTTAAACTATTCTGTGGTTATAGATTTTACTTATAGCGAAGGCAAAGTCCATAACGAAGCGAACGTAACAGAAAACGGGTTATACGTCAGTATGAGAGACTGGGGCGAAGCGTATATGCTTAAAAACGAGCAAGACGTCTTCGATAATTATATAAAGTATACCGGCGGAAAGTGGACTCTTGCGGACGATAAAACGGATTCGGTATACAAGAATATAACCACGCAGTTGGAACTTCGTTATAATTTCAAAGACAATTTCGATAAATTCAATTATAATAACAAAGACGGATTGTATACTTGCGCGGAAAATATCGAAACCGCGATGTACACTATCGACTTGTCCGGCACACAGGTAAAAATGGGAACGATTATCTGCAGCAACGTTAAAGTAAGAGTTGTCGACGGCAAACTTAATTATATAGAAGCCGACTACGTTGACGGAACGAGAGAACCGGGGTGGGGAGTAACAGACCCCACTCTTAAAGGGCATTTCAAATATTATAATATAGGCTCTACCGAAGTGGCTATAACCGCGGAAGTTTTAAAAGAAGTTGCCGAAACGAATAAAAAAGACGACGATAATACCCCCGTAACCCCTTTAACCGAAGCAGAATGGAAAACCGCAATGAGTTTTAACGGGAATTTTTCTTATCGTATTATTTCGTATTATTCCGGGGTTTCGATTGAGTCGGAAATAGTATGTTACGGGGATATAGCAAAGCAAACGAATAACGGCGAAGAGCTGTATTATCAGAAAGACGGCGATAAATATTACGAATATTATAAACAAGACGGCGTCTGGGTAAAAAGAGAAGGCACCGAATCTCGTTTCAAAATGATCAGACACGTAAACGGAGATTTGTTTAAAGAATATTTCTCCGAATTTACCTTTAACGGTGTCAATGAATATACCTGCGCATCGCTGACTTATACGATTGACGGAGTCAATTCAGCCGGAACCATGACGAATATCGTAATTAAAGTCAATTCGGATAAAAAGGTCGTTATGATTAGTTATACTGATCAACCTCATATGGAGGGGTTTTCGGTTCCGCCCTATGGCAACGTCATAACGTGTGATTATACCGAAACCGTCGTTACTTTGCCGACCGTTTCGGAATAACGAAATTTAAAAACTCGAAATTTAACACGGCGAACTTATCGCGAAAGATAAGTTTGCCGTATATTTATACGTTAAATCCCGTTTTAAAAGAGCGTAAACCATGCTTTTTTATACTTGACAAACCGTATATTCCTTTATATAAACTATAAGAAGTAAAGTTTTTATCTTACGATAAAAAATTTTAAAACCCTGACGGGTTTTTGCAAAAACTATCGTTTTTGCGCTTCTTGTTTG
>JAEDMA010000169.1 GCA_016295005.1 Christensenellaceae bacterium | reverse complement strand
TTAGGGCTATGCCCGAAAATGTAAAGCCACCCGCTTAGCGGGTGGATATTTACTAATATATGAGGATGAAAGATAAAAGAAATGATTAAATTATTAAAAAAAATCAAAGTTGATATAATATATAGTTGCAAAAAAAGTAATAGTCAACAAATAGAACTATTTTGACAATTTAGAGTATTGATTATTGCTTGTATTATATATTATCCCGAAAAAATGCTTGAAAAACTCAAAAAAGAAGGAAATGACGGCATTTATAGTGAACTAATCTACGAATTGATAGACGTTGCTAAATTAGTTTCGGCGAAATATACAAGGTCAAAGGTAAGAAAAGCGTTACCGAGCGATTACAGTTATATAATGGACGAACTAATCAATATGCCGTATCACAGCATAGAGAAATCGGAATATTATAGAAACATAATAAACGGAATAATAGAACTAAATAATGCAGATAAGTTCATAATAGATATATGTTATTTGATTCAAAGATTAGCGATAGACCATTTACATATAGTAGGAGATATATATGATAGGGGAAACGGGGCGGACGTAATAATAGATGAACTTATCAAATATCACTCAATAGATATAGAGTGGGGAAACCACGATATACTATGGATGGGGGCTCACTTTGGGAATCAAGCAAGCGTATGTAATTTAATAAGAATAAACTGTACGTATAGGAATTTGCAAGTAATAGAGAATTACGGAATAAATTTGCGACCACTCGTTACGTTTGCGTTAGAAGAGTATAGCAGTGACAAGTGTGAGAAATTTAAAATTTCCGATGTATACGGAGAAGAGAACGACTTTGAAAAGAACGAACTTCTTGCCAAAATGACGAAAGCAATAACCGTAATACAGTTAAAACTTGAAAGTCAACTTATAAGAAAGCATAAAGAATTACAAATGGACGATAGAGCGTTTTATACGGAAGAATTAAGTTCAAAAGAGAAAAGGTTAATAGAATATTTAACTTACGAATTTGTAAATAACGAAAGGTTAAAAAAGCATATAGAATTTTTACTTGAAAAAGGTAGTTCATATAAAATATATAATGGCAATTTAATAATGCACGGGTGCGTGCCTACGGAAAGTGACGGAAGTTTTAGCGAAGTAATAATAGGCGAAAAGAAGTATAAAGGGAAAGCGTTATACGATAGAGTGGATGAATTAGTACGTAAAGCAAGTAAAGGCGACAAATATTCAGTAGAATATATGTGGTATTTATGGAGCGGAAGGAAATCGCCGTTTTACGGTAGAGATAAAATGTGCGTATATGAAAAATATTTCGGTGGAGAAACTAACGAAACAAAAGACGAATATTATAAATTCGTAAAAAACGAAGATTTTTGTTTAAAAGTATTAAACGAATTCGGTTTGTACGGAAAATATTCAACGATAATAAACGGACATATGCCAGTAAAAGTAAAGGACGGTAAAAAGCCTGAAAGCGGAAATTGTAGGCATATATGCATAGACGGTGGGTTATCTAAAGCGTATCACGAAAAGACGGGGATAGGCGGATATACTTTAATAAATAACTCACAAGGATTGTATTTAGTAAGTCATTTGCCATTTAGTTCAAGTGAAGAAGTTGTAAGAAATTATGTTGATTTAAAGAGTAAAATAACAACGTTAAAGAAATACGAAAAAAGAATATTAGTAAAAGAAACGGATAAAGGAAAAGATTTGCAAGGACAAATAGAAGTATTAAAAGACCTTTTACTAAAATATTAATAGGTTACAAATATATCTCAAAAAATTATTAATCATCTAATTCCTTTTTATATTATATTTATTAAGAGATATATTGTAATAGTCCGACCGAACTAAACTTCGGTCGGATTTTAAAATAACTAAATAAAATAACGGAAAACCCGTATGAATAAAAACGCAAGTAAGCGACAAATTCATACGGGTTTTTTATGTGTTTTTTTCTAAAAACCTTATAATTTCAAAACTCGTGTCCTTGGAGTAGTGGAAGGGTTAGAAAAAAATATTTTAACAATTTATTTAGAAATGTCAAACCTTTTATTTTTAGTGTCCTTGGATATATGGGGGATAAAATATAATCCATTGTAAAATGAAATGCAAACTTTATATATAATTGTAAAGTATAGCACACTGCGTCACAACACGACCTTTTGTCTAACGATTGTACTTCGTTTCAAGCGTTAAGACCTTACTGTCGGTTGTTCCTTTTCCCCAAAAATCTTTGCTATGCAAATCTTTTTCGGGAGCCCTGATTTTAGCGTATAGTGTGTTCTACTTATTTCATAAGTATAGCCCACTATACTTTGCGCTGCAAAGAGTGGGCTCTGCGAGGCTGTGTGTCCACTAAAAA
>JAEDMA010000168.1 GCA_016295005.1 Christensenellaceae bacterium | reverse complement strand
AAGCAAAAGTAGGGATATTTTCTTTTTTAGGGATATATTTATACTTATTTTAAGCATACTAAAAATCAATGAATTTGATAAAATGCAAATTCCATCAGGTTTTTAGTATGGTTATCCTTACTTGCTTGAAATTGGTTTGGCGACTATCGGAGTTTGCGTTTTTGTGCGTTTACTTCGGTAGGCGCACTTTTTTATTTTAAGGAGAGTTCTATGGAAGGATTTTTGGGATTGTTGTTTATTGGTGCAATTATAGGTATTGTATGCTATTACAAAAACAAGAGAAAAGAAGAAAAAGCGAAACAAGAAGAACAAGAAAAGTTAAAAATTGAGAAAGCAAAAAATGAAGAACAGCAATTATTAAAAGAAAAATGGGAAGAGAAGAAAAATGAGTTTTTAGTTAATGGTTTACCAACCCTAACCATTGACACAATGCCACTCGCAAAAAATGAAGTTTGTCATTTTATGGGTGATGCTTGTTTTTGTAAAACAAAACAGCAGACAGTTGGATATGAAGGCGGTAGTCGCGGTGTTTCGTTTAAAGTGATGAAAGGTGTAAGTTTTAGGGTTGGCAATTATAAAGGTCACTATATTAAAGAGGAAATAATAGATAAGACAACTGGTACTATATATCTAACAAATAAGAAGATTGTTTTTTCTGCAATAAAAAATTCTTCCGTTGTTAGATATAGTGACATTATAAATTTAAACATTGTAGATAATATGTTGCAAATACAAACTGAAAAAAAGACATATCTTTTCCAAATTGTGGATTTGTTTAATTTTTTAGTAATATTAGACTCTATTATAAATCAAATAGAAGAATGCAACAACAAGAAGCTCGCTTTATAAAAGCATATAAGTGTAGCAGACTATACTTTGCAAGCAAAATCGTGTGTTTTTGCAAAGCAAAAGAAAAGGATAGCAAAATTTTGCTATCCTTTTATAATATCAAATAATCCCTAAGAGCGACGCCGATTAAGAAGTCTTTTTTTCGTTTTTTCAGAAATTTAAGTTTTTGATTGCTTTAATAAGGTTTTTTGCGTATATTTCCGAGCCGAACGCGTTAGGGTGAAGCAAATCGTTATAATAGACTTCCATATGCGGCACAAGGCTAAACCCGTCTACTACCGTTACCCCCTTTTCTTCCGCGTATTTTCTGATTTTCTCGCCTGCAGTCGCAAACTCTTTTTCTTTGCCCAAAATAACGTTTCCGCGCCATATCGGAGTTATGGATAATATAGGCGTGTCGGGATAAAGCGAACGCAGTTTTTCGTAATAGTCTTTAACCCTTTTTTCGAAGTCCGCCGCGGCGTAATGGTTAGTGCCTAACGCAACGATTATTTTATCGGGAACGAACGAAAGTTTTTCAAGGCAGGGCGCGTCGTAAATATATCCCGATATAGACTGATTCAACGTGTCAAAGCCGAGTTCTTTTGAAACCACGTTGCTGTAAACGTGCGACGGACGGAAAGTTCCGTATCCCTGCGAAATGGAATCCCCCAACCACAACACCTTTTCACGTTTTTCTTTTACGGGAGAATATTCGCCGTCTATCACGACGTTTTTAACCGCGACTCTCGATTCTATCGGAAAGTATATTCTTACCGTCTTTTCGCCGTCGGTGGTAAAGGTAATTTTCAAGTTGCCGTTATCTCCTGAGTCTTCCATTTGGTAAAAGCCCGTCTGTAAACCGTTTTCGGTAACGTCGAAACAGTCTTTCGTGCAGACGTGCGAAAAAGAATAATCGAACGACATGCTTTCCGCCGTCGTTTTAAATTCAAAGAAAGTCGAGCAGTTGCTTAACGACCTTTGATAAATAAAATCGGAAAACTTTTCGAAGTATTCTATCTGAGAAGAAGTAAATCTGTCAAAACAAATATATCCGTCTTCCCCTTCTTTTATCGTCAGCGAACCTTTGGTTATTTCTTTTACGTTTTCAAAATCAAGTTTCATAATTTTACCTCTATTAAATCAGTCAGTATACGGTATTTTATCGACGTATTTATTTACCGTATCTGTTAACTTGCGGAAATTTTCTTCGTTGTTTGCGGCAATCACCATGCTCGGTTTATCGAAAGGCAGTTTTTCTCCGTTAAACGCGCATATATACCCGCCCGCTTCCCTTAAAATAAGGCACGCTGCGGCGTAATCCCACGGAAACACGCGGAATTCGAAAAACAATTCAACTTCCCCTTTCGCCATATAACAAAGTTCAATAGCGCAACTGCCAAAACGACGGGTATCGTTGCAACGCTTATACACGTCCATAATAATCGAGCCGCAAACGTCGGCATATTGCTTTTTGTAAACGGACATCGCCGCGCAAAAAAGCGCGTTCCCGAACGGGCGATCGGAAGTTCTGAT
>JAEDMA010000167.1 GCA_016295005.1 Christensenellaceae bacterium | reverse complement strand
ATAGTTTATAATAACACGTTTTGGATAGTTTTACAATATAATATTGAATAAAAAAATGAATAACGTTTACAGTTTACCGATTATTTATTGATAGCAACAGCAAATATTCCACGTTTTTACGTTCTTTTATCGGCGCTTCGGTAAGACTTATGGGGCAAAGCCCGATACTTTCCGCAAAAGAGGTAACGCTTTTAACAATGGATTCTCTTAATTTAACGTCTGTAACGATACCGTTTTTAAATTTTCTTTTTTCCCCCATTTCGAATTGCGGTTTTATTAAAATAATCATATGGCCGTTTTCTTTTAATAACGTTTTAAAAACAGGCAGGACCGTTTTTTCGGAAATAAAACTCAAATCTGCAACAATTAAATCGATTTCATCGTCAAAATCCTCTTTTTTAAGAAGTTTGGCATTTTTTGTCAATTCCTTAACATCGGGATTGTTTTTTAATTTGCCGCAGAGCAAATCGTCGTTTAAGTCTACCGTATAAATTTTTTTTGCGCCGTTTTGCAACAAGCAATCGGTAAAACCGCCCGTACTCGCGCCGATGTCGGCGCAAATAAGCCCCCTAACCGAAAAATCAAAATCTTTTAACGCTTTATCAAGTTTATATCCGCCGATAGAAACAAAACTTTTCTCGCTTAAAATCTCTACCTTGTTAAAAGAATCGGAATCAACCGAAAACGACGGTTTTAATATTTTTACGCCGTTTAAATACACTTCTCCTCGCAAAATCGATTCCGTCGCCTTATTTCTCGATTGAAAAAATTTATTTTTATAAAGAAAGACGTCTAATCTCATATTTCATTTACAAAAAAAACACAATTGCTTGTGTTTTAATGTTTCCTTTTATAAATCGTTTCGATAAAATCGGTTAAAAAACCCTTATCGTCGATTTTAATCAAAATATCTTTACAGGATTTATAATATTCTGTCGCAAGTTCTTTTGCGCCGTTTAACCCGTAAACGGAGACGGAAGTAAGTTTATTGTCCTTTTTATCTTTACCGCAAGTTTTACCCAACTCGGCAAAATTACTTTCCTCGTCCAAAATATCGTCGGTTATCTGGAACAAAAATCCCAGGTTGCGCCCAAAATCTTTAAGTTCGTCATAGTATTTATCGCCCGAAAGAATCGATGCAACGAGAATCGGCGCCTGAATCATTTTAGCGGTTTTGTTTTCTATAATATAATTCAAAAGTTCATTCGGCAAAGCGTTTTCCGTGTAGGAACCCGGGTTCAAATCAACCGCTTGTCCTCCGACCATACCGTTTACACCTGCGCACTCGAAGATGGTTTTTGCAGCCTTTACGGCGCGTAAAGGATCAATTTTTCCGGCATTTCGGGATATTGCCGACAAAACATTTTCCGAAGCCAACGTCAATAAACCGTCACCTGCAAGGATTCCCAACGCTTCGCCGTATTTTTTATGGGTCGACAATTTTCCTCGCCTGTAATCGTCGTTATCCATTGACGGCAAATCGTCGTGAACAAGAGAGTACGTATGAATCATTTCCACAGTCACGGCATAATCGACCGCAACGGAAACGTCTACGCCGAGAAGGTCTGCGGTGGCAAGACACAATATCGGTCTTACCCTTTTTCCGCCGCCTAAAACGGCATAATTCACTGCATCCGACAGCAAATTCGATTTTCTGTGCGTCACCCCGTTTACAGCCTTTTTAAGGGCGCATTCAAACATGTCGAGGTAAGTTTTATATTTACCGTTGTATTTTTCCACTTTTCCTTTCCTTTGCAAGCATCAAAGTGTTTTTAATAAGCATTGCAATAGTCATTGGACCGACTCCGCCCGGAACGGGGGTAATATAAGACGCTTTTTTTTCAACTTCCTCAAAACAAACGTCGCCTTTTAACCCGTTTTCGGTTCTGTTTATTCCGACGTCGATAACGACAACTCCGTCTTTAACCATATCGCCGCGCAAAAACTCGGGTTTTCCTATCGCGCAAACAATTATGTCCGCATCCGCGGTGATTTCGGAAAGGTTGGATGTTTTGCTATGACAAATCGTTACCGTGCAATTTTCTTTCAATAATAACAAAGAAACGGGTTTACCAACTATATTGCTTCGACCGATAACAACGGCGCGCTTTCCTTCTGTTTTTATACCGTAACTCTTTATCAATTCGATAATGCCTGCCGGCGTACACGGTGAAACCCTCTCGTTTCCGATAAGTAGTTTACCTAAATTTACAGGTAAAAAACAATCTACGTCTTTATCATGAGGAATTTTGTTTAAAACGGCAGCCTCGTCAATCCCTTTGGGTAAAGGAAGTTGAACCAAAATGCCGTCAACAGCTTCATCTTCCGCAAGAATCTTTACCTGTTCTTCGATATCCGATTGCGTAGAGTTTTCAGGC
>JAEDMA010000046.1 GCA_016295005.1 Christensenellaceae bacterium | reverse complement strand
CATTGCGTTTCTATCGTTAAATTTTATCGCCCTGATAATATCCGACGGGATTTTATCTATAGACGGCGAAACTTCATACCCCAACTCGGTTAAAACCTTACCGAAAAGCATGGAGCCTTTTAGCGCCTGCCCGACGACGTGCGGAGCAAGAAACAGCCCCTGGTAATATAATTGATAACCCGAACAATTCGAGCCGACTTCTCTTCCGATAGACGGCGCAGTAAGCCTTTTACCGACTAAATCAACGTATTTTTCATCGCCTGCAACGTATCCGCCCGTAGGTGCTATTCCCCCTCCGGGATTTTTTATCATCGAACCCGCCATAATATTTACTCCGACTTCGGTGGGTTCCGTTTTTTCTACGAATTCTCCGTAACAATTATCAAGCATTATACAGCCGTCAAAGCCCTCGCTTCTGACAAAATCAACCGCTTCTTTAATTTGTTCTACCGAGAATGCGTCGCGCCATTCGTACCCCCGTGACCGTTGCAAATAAACCATTTTAGGCATTTTTCGGGCAAAACTTTCTTTGATTTTTTCTTTATCTATTTTACCTTCTTTAAGAGGTATGCTTTCGAATTCGATATTGAAATCTTTAAGCGAACCGTTGCCTTCTTTTGAAACAACTTCCTGCAGCGTATCGTAAGGCTCGCCCGTTACGGAAAGGCACAAATCGCCCGGTCTTAAAACGCCGTAAAGGCACAAAGAAATCGCGTGAGTTCCAGATACGATATTAGCGGAACATATCGCGCTTTCCGCCCCGAAAACGTCCGCCACGAGTTTGTTCAGCGTATCTCTGCCTTCGTCCCCGTAAGCGTACCCCGTCGTTCCGCAAAAATGCCTTAACGCTATCTGATTTTTTCTGAAAGCGTTAAGCACCTTTTCTTGATTGTATAGACTGACGTCATCAATTTTTTTAAATGATTCAGCCAAAGATTTTTCGCAATTTTCTATCAACTCGTTATCTATCATAATTCTTCTATAATTTTCTCCGCCATTTTTTCGGGAACGGACGGAGATATGGTTTTAAGACCGCCCAACCGATTAAAAAACGTAATTTGTCTTTTTGCGTAATGTCTTGTATTTAATTTAATTAAGTCTTTTGTCTGGTCAAGAGTTAGTTCTCTGTTTAAGTAAGGGAAAATTTCCTTATATCCGATTCCTTGCATACATTGATGATTTTCCGTTATACCGTCGTCAATTAAACGTTTGACTTCTTCAACGAGACCTTTTTCAAACATTACGTCTACTCGTTTATCAATACGATTATAAAGTTCTTCGCGAGAATACCCAACGGAATACGCAACGTAATCGTAATTAGGGGTCATATCGTCTTTGATATCGGATTTTTTTATGCCGCTTTCGAATATTTCCAACGCTCTTATAACTCTCTTAACGTCGTTGGGATGAAGTTTTTTTGCCGTTTCGGGATCTTTTTCCGTCAAGATATCATAAACGAACATATTGCCGTTTTTTTGAGCCAGCAATTTATATTTTTCGCGCACGGTTTCGTCGCCTTTCCCTTTACCGTAAGAAAGGTTATATAGTAAAGAGTTTATATAAAACCCGGTTCCGCCGCATATTATCGGAATCTTGCCTTTCGATAAAAGATTATCGATTACGGGCTTTGCGAGCCGTTTATAATCGGAAACAGAAAATTCTTCGTCCGGTTCGACCACGTCTATCAAATGGTGTTTTATTCCTTTCATTTCTTCTACGTCGGGTTTTGCCGTTCCGACATTCAGCCGTTTATAGACGTTCATAGAATCTGCCGATATAACTTCGCTGTTAAGTTTTTCGGCAATAGCAACCGCAAGAGAAGTTTTGGAAGAAGCCGTAGGTCCGCAAATAATAATAAGTTTTTTCGTTATACTATTCTTTTGAACCATTTTTCTATTTCCGTACCCGTTATCTTTACAACCACTGGCCTTCCGTGCGGACATTTTAGTCCCATATCGCCTTTCATTTTTTCGATAAGGCATTTTATTTCGCTTTCTGTCATAACGTCGCCCGCTTTTATAGCCGAACGACAAGCGGTTCTTGCAAGCCTGTCTTTCAATATTTCTTTCCCTGTAAGCTTTTTAAGCGTGTCCATTTCGGAAAGAATATCGTCAAAAAACTTTTTAAGGTTTATATTGCTTAAAAATGCAGGCATTTCGGACACTCTGAAAGTTGAAGCGCCGAATTCTTCTATTCCGATACCGATTTCTCTTACGGAAGAAAGATTTTCCGAAAGGAAATTATATTCGGCGTTATTTACGGTAAATACATACGGCGCAAGCATAGGCTGCAAAACAAGTTTTTTGTTTTCTAATTCTTCGTTCAATTTATCAAACAAAACCCTTTCATGCGCGGCGTGCTGATCTATAAAATACAAATCTTTACCGTCTTCCAGTATCAGATACGTTGTTAAAACCTGACCGACAACCCTGAAATCTTTATTTAAATCGATTTTTGCCTGATACGTTTGTTCGGTTGAAAGACTTTTCGAGGCTTTTTCTTTTTCAAGTTTTTCTATAAACGCTTTATTTTCCGCGAATATATCGGTTACACTACCCGAAAAACTTTCTTTTACTATTTTATCCGTGTCGTTATATTTCGAAATACTCGCTGCGCCGAAATCCGAAAAAAGCGCGCTACCGCCGAACGGTTTACTCCGGTTTAAGTTTTCGTTCCCTTTGCGAGCAGCAAAAAGACTCGTTTTGACTTCGACTTTCTTTTCGGTTTTTCCGGCGTCGCTGACCGTTTCGCTTTTATTTTCTGTTTCTATATTTTTAGGCGCGAGTTCTTTTACGGAAGCAATCTCCACTGCTTCGTGAGAGCCGTCTAATACTTTTGTAATTGTAGTATATAACGTTCCGTAAACGATTTGATTGTTTATAAATCTTACGTCGATTTTGTTTGGATGAACGTTTACGTCTATAAACTCGGAAGGCATTGTAATATCGAGAACATAAAACGGATATTGTCTTTTCATCATATACGGCGCGTAAGCGTTCATAACGGCAGAAGAAATCGTTTGATTTACAACGTACCTTCTGTTAATAAAAACCGTCTGGTAACTTCTGTTCGGCTTAGAATAGTATTGTTTTCCGATATACCCCTTTATTCTGATTCCGTTCTTTTCCGTATCGATATAAAAACAGTCCCCTATAACGGTGGAACCGTACACTTTTACCACGGCGGATTCGAGACCGTCGCCGTAGGATTGCAATATGTTTTTCCCGTTTGCCGAATACTTAAACGATATGTCGGGATTGCCTAAAATAAACCTTGCCATAACGGAAGTTATTTCGTTTTCTTCCGTTCTAATCGTTTTTAAAAATTTTTCTCTTACGGGAGTATTATAAAAAAGATTGTTTACGGTAATTTCCGTGCCGCCGTCGACAGGGCTGTCGATAACGTCTTCAAACTCTCCGCCGCGGCATGTTATTGCCGCGCCGATATCCTGTTCAATCGGTTTAGATTCTATCGTTATTTCCGAAACGGAAGCGATACTTGCCAACGCTTCGCCACGAAACCCCAAAGTCACAATATTATCAAGGTCTTCTACTTTGCTTATTTTGCTCGTGGCGTGCGGTAAAAGAGCCTTTTTTAACTGGCTTTTTTCTATTCCCGAACCGTTATCCGATATTTTAATCAGCGTTTTACCGCCATCGGTTATTTCTACCGAAATTGAATCGGCGCCCGCGTCGATAGAATTTTCTACGAGTTCTTTGACTGCCGACGCAGGTCTTTCAACAACTTCACCGGCAGCGATACGATTAAATATTTTGCTGCTTAACAGGTTAATTTCGCTCATAATTAATCCTTATTGATTTTTTAGTTTTTCTTTCAAATCGGCAAGTATTTCAAATGCCTGCATAGGTGAAATATTGTTTATATCAAGACCTTTTATTATATTTTCAGTTTCGGAAAAATCATTTCTTACCGTCTCGTCCGCGTCTATTTTATCGGGAAGATTTCTCGTAATATCTTTTTTTTCGAGTTTTTTAAGTATTTCTTTCGCCCTCGAAGTAAGGTCTTTATTTATTCCCGCAAGTTCGGCAACTTCTATACCGAAACTTTTGTTTGCGCTTCCGCGCATGATTTTACGCAGGAAAACTATAGAGCCTTGATATTCCTTAACGGTTATCTTATAATTCTTTACTCCGTCTATAATTCCTTCAAGCTCGCTCAACTCGTGATAATGCGTTGCAAAAAGAGTTTTTGCGCCGATTCTGTTTACAATATATTCGACTACAGCCCACGCTATGGAAAGTCCGTCAAACGTGCTTGTCCCTCTGCCAATTTCGTCAAGTATTAACAAACTGTTTTTTGTGGCGTTAGCGAGAATGTCGGCGGTTTCCGTCATTTCCACCATAAACGTACTTTGGTCGAGGATAAGATTGTCGCTTGCTCCGACTCTGGTAAATATTTTGTCGGTAAGCGGAATTTCCGCGCTATCCGCGGGGACGAAAGACCCTATATGGGCCATTATCGTGATAAGAGCCGTCTGACGCATATAAGTGCTTTTACCCGCCATATTAGGTCCGGTAATAATCATCATCCTGTTATTTCCGTTATCGAGATAGCAATCGTTCGCAATGAATTTTTGTTTACTGATTTGCTCTACCACGGGGTGTCTTCCCGCGATTATACTTAAAGGCTTATCGCTTTCGGTAATAACGGGCATAACGTAGCCGTTAGATTTTGCAACCGTAGCAAGCGAAGTCAATACGTCAAGTTCGGCGAGCGCTTCGCCCGTATCTTTCAATTCGGCGATAATTTTAAGCAGATTTTCTTTAATTTCGTTAGATAAGCGAGTTTCGGCGGCAAGAGCCTTTTCGGTACTCGAAAGAATTTTTACTTCTACTTCTTTCAATTCGTCGGTGGTAAATCTTTCCCCCGTGGTCAAAGTCTGTTTTCTCTGATAATCGTACGGGGCAAGATTTTTAAAGGAATTAGAAATCTCGATATAATAGCCGAACACCTTGTTATACCCTATTTTAAGGTTTTTAATGCCGGTTTTTTCTCTTTCGCGTTTTTCTATATCCGCAATAATTTGCGTACCCTTTTTACCGTACTCATGGAACTCGTCGAGTTCGGCGTTATATCCTGCTTTTATATACCCGCCGTCTTTAAGCGAATTAGGACATTCGGGGTCGATCGCCGATTGCAACACTCTTACGACGTTAGAAAAATCAAGCAATCTTTCGTCGATATTTTTTACGTATTCCGATTCGATACCCGCCAGATGAAATTTGAGATTCGGTATTATTTCAAGCGAATTCGCAAGAGCAAGGCAGTCTTTCGGCATAATGTTATCGTTTGAAAGTTTTCCCAAAATTCTTCCTACGTCTTTTACGGAATTAAGAAGTCTGCACACTTCTTCTCTTATTAGGGTGTTGTCGAAAAACGGTTTTACCCCATTAAGACGATATTCGATTTTCTCTTTCGAATATAAAGGAGACAGAATCCAGGACTGCAATTTCCTTGCCCCCATACTCGTTTTCGTTTTGTCTAAAAGCCACAATAAAGACCCGTAACGTTTTCCGTCGCGCATAGTCTTAACGAGTTCGAGGTTCCTTATCGCGTTAGCGTCGAGCATCATTGCGTTTTCATAATTATTTACCGTTAACGCAGTAATATTTGAAAGCGCATGTTTTTGCGTTTCTTTTAAGTATGACAATAACGCGCCCGAAGATTTTACGCAGTTTTCACCGTCTTTTAACCCTAACGAATGCACGGAGTTGACGTTAAATTGTTCTTTTAAGGTATTTAGAGCGAAGTCGTAATTAAAATAACTTTCCGCGCAAACGTATAATTGCGGCAACATACCGTGCTTTATAACGGCGCAATCTTTTAACGTTTCCTTTGCCTCGGAATTAGAAATTAATTCTGCGGGCGAAACCTTTATCATCGTATCGAGAAGGTCGTTAAAAGCCGTTTCTCCTTCGAATTCTTTTGTTAAAAATTCCCCCGTCGTAATATCTGCCCACGAAAATGCGGCAGAATCGCCGCCAACAAAAACGCAACCCAAAAAGTTGTTGGTTTTATCGTCTATTAAATCGTTGTTTATTATTGTTCCTGCGGTTACTATTCTTATTACGTCACGTTCGACAAGACCTTTTCCGTTAGGAACGGAAAGTTGTTCGCAAATAGCAACTTTTTCCCCGAGAGACACTAATTTACCTATATAGTTTTCCGCTGCGTGAAACGGTATTCCGCACATAGGCGCGCGGCTTTCCAACCCGCAATCTTTTCCCGTTAAAACAAGATCCAAAAGCGAAGAAACTTTTTCGGCGTCTTCGAAAAACATTTCGTAAAAATCGCCGAGTCGGTAAAATAAAATACAGTCTTTATATTTTTCTTTTAATTGCAGATAATGCGTCATCATTGGCGAAAGCGCCATATTTCTATTCCCCTTTCACAAGTTCCCCGTAAAGCGAAATACCGCCCGCTTTAACTATTTTAACGTCAACGAAATTACCCAAAACTTTTTCGGTCCCGTCAAAATATGCCATTCTGCCGTATTCGTCTCTTCCGAGATATTTTTTCTTTTTGTCATCATATCCTTCGCACAAAATTCTTACAGTTTTACCTTCGTAATTTTTGGAAGTTTTTCTGTTAAAAGCGTTTTGATACGCTATTAACTTCATTATTCTCTTCTTACCGGTTTCCTCATCGATCTGCCCTTCCATTTCTGCGGCAGGCGTCCCGGAACGACGAGAATAAATAAACGTAAACGCCCCTGCATAGCCGACTTCTTTCATTACGGAAAAAGTCTCTTCGAAATCTTCTTCCGTTTCATTCGGAAACCCTACCATAACGTCTGTCGTTATAGCAATATCCGGCACTGCGGCGCGAAGTTTGTTTACCTTTTCCAGATAGTCGGCCTTAGTATAATGCCTGTTCATCGCTTTTAATATTTTATCGGATCCCGATTGAATGGGCAAATGAATACTTTTGCATATTTTATCGTGAGATTTTATTACGTCGATAAGTTTATCCGAAAGATCTTTCGGGTGGTTTGTCATATATCTTAAACGGAAATCTCCGTCAAGTTCGGCAACTTTTGCTAAAAGTTCGGGAAAATCTCCGTATTCGGTGTTTTTACCGTAAGAATTAACGTTTTGTCCCAAAAGGGTTATCTCTTTATAGCCTTCTTTTATAAGACTTTCACACTCCGAAAGTATGTCTTTCGGGCTACGGCTTTTTTCTCTGCCCCTGACGTAAGGAACAATACAGTAAGTACAGAAGTTGTTGCAACCGTACATAATATTAACCCAAGCGTTGGGATAACTGCTGCGAGTTTTAGGCGTTCCTTCATATATAATTTCGTTACCGTCTTCAACTTCGATAAGCGTTTTCTTTCTTTCGGCTTTTTCTTCCATCATAACCTTAAAATTTTCAAGATTATGCGTGCCGAAAATTATATCGACAAACGGGAACTCTTTATGTAACTTTTCTGCATATCCTTTTTGCTGAGTCATACAACCGCCGACCGCAACGATAAGATTTTTATTGTTCTTTTTTAATTGTTTCAGCGCGCCGATATTGCCTTCCGCTTTTTGTTCGGCGTTTTCTCTTATGCAACAAGTGTTAAAAACGATAACGTCCGCCTGTTTTACGTTTTCGGCAAGAACGTATCCCATAGAAGACAGAATCCCCGCAATTTTTTCGGACTCGTGCAGATTCATCTGACAACCGTATGTAATTATATAGTATTTTTTATTTTCCATAAGTTATATAATAACTTAATTTATCAAATTTGTCAATTTATAATAAATCAATTAAGTATAATAAAAGGAGTTTTATTTATACTACTTAAAGTATGAAAAAAGTTCTTAAAATACTCGGGGTTATTTCCTTTTCGATTTTTATTCTGCTTTTATGTTTTGCCGTTTATTTATTTGCGTTGTCGTTAAACGTAAAGATTGACGAAAGCAAGTTATCAGAAAACAAAAAAACTATAGTTTTTTGCTACGAAAACGGCGAGGTTATAGAAGAAAACAACGGAATAAACCCGATTACAGCGGCAAGCGACATTCCGGATTACGTAAAAAACGCTTTTATCGCAATAGAAGATAAAAGGTTCTATTCTCATAAAGGAATAGATTTTAAAGGGATTATGCGAGCGACTTTTAACAACGTAAAAAGCGTTTCCTTAAAAGAAGGGGCTTCCACGATAACTCAACAGTTAATAAAAAACACGCAGTTAACAAACGAAAAAACGCTTAAAAGAAAGGTTGCCGAGATAAAAATGGCGATTATGCTTGAAAAAAAATATTCCAAAAACGATATCTTGAACATGTACCTTAACACTATTTATTTTGGGGGAAATTGTTACGGAATAACGTCGGCGTCCGAATATTACTTTAACAAATCTCCTAAAAATTTAACAATTTCGGAAGGCGCAACTCTTGCCGCGATTATCAAAGCGCCGTCGTTGTATTCCCCTTTTAACGATTACCCAAAATGCTTAAAAAGAAGAAATACGGTGCTACACGAAATGTTTTCGCAAGGATATTTAAATACTGACGAATACACCAAAAGCATCAACGAATCTCTTGTAACGTCAGAAGTAAAACAAAATTACGATTACGTCGATTTTGTAAAAAAGGAATTCGACAAAATAATTGAGAACGGATTGAGAAAAAAAAGAAATCTTAACATCGTAACTTATTGCAATAAGAAAATTCAAAACATAACCGAAAAAAACATTATAAATCAGGAAAAAATCGATAACAGTATCGTTATAACCGACACGCAAGCCCACTTAAAAGCATTCGTTTCCACGTGCGCCCCGCAATACAGAAATTTGGGTTCGGTTATTAAACCTTTACTTGTATACGCCCCTGCAATAGAAACTAATCAGATTGCTTCTTGTTCCTTGATAAACGACGAACGGACGGATTTCGGCGGTTATTCCCCTAAAAACTACAAAAACGAATATCTGGGGAATATTTCGGCAAAAACCGCGCTTGCAAAAAGTTCGAACGTATGCGCCGTGAAAATATTGAATTCTATCGGAATAGAAAACGCAAAAAATTATGTTAATAATACCGCCATAGAATTAAACGAAAAAGACGACAACTTGTGTATAGCGCTCGGCTCAACGCAAAAAGGCGCTATGCTTACCGATATAGTTTCGTCATATTCGGTATTTCCCAATCGAGGTTTGTTCAACAAGACAAAAGCAATAAAAAAAATTATAGATGAAAACGGTAACGTCATTTACGAAAACAAGGACGATAACCGCAGGGTATTTTCTTCCGATACGGCGTTTATTATAAACGATATGCTTAAAGAAACCGTAACAAACGGAACGGCGAGAAAATTAAAGTCATTAAATTTCCCCGTTTGCGCAAAAACAGGAACCGCAGGAACCGAATTCGGTAATACCGACGCTTATTCCGTTTCGTATAACGGAGATTACGTTATGGGAGTTTGGTTCGGTAATACCGAAAACGAATTGATGCCTAATTCTGTTACGGGCGGAAATCAACCTACAGCCACTGCCGCAAGCATCTGGAACAATATTTACGATAACTTAAATTTACCCAACGATACGTTTGTTGACGATAAAATTACAAAAACCGATATCGACCTGATTAGTTATAACGAAGGTAAACTCGAAATTGCCGACGACAACGCTCCGGAAAGATACAAAAGAAAGGAGTATATAAAAACGGGTTTCGTAATTCCCTTAAAATCAAACAGGTTTTCTCACCCAACGACACAAAACGCAAAAATATCAGTAAACAACAATATTGTAAACATTAAATTATGTCAGACAGAATACACGGAAATCAAAATAACCAAAACAATAAAAGGACGCGAAACGTGCATTTACGACAGTAAAATAAACGGCAAAAAAGAAATTGTATCGGACACTATAAAAACAAACGATGAATGCGTATACACCGTAATACCCTATTATGAAAACGATGAAAAACAGTTTATCGGAGAAAAGCAGATATTACCTAAAATAAAATCGTCCGAGTTTAATTCGGACGACTGGTTAAACGACGATTTGGATTAATTAATTAAAACGTGTACGTTTCTATATTTGACATTGCTTCTTCTATCAGAGACTCAACGTCTAACTTGCTTTCCGTATAAATTACTTTTTGTAAATTAGGTTTAATCAACGGAAATTTCGGAAGAAAAACCGTGCAACAGTCTTCATAAGGCAAAATCGAAGTTTCGTACGCCTCGATTTTTTTCGAAATATCTATAATATCGAGTTTGTCAAAACCGATTAAAGGTCTTAAAACAGGCATAGTTACTACGGAATTCGACGAAGTAATGCTTTCAATGGTCTGACTTGCAACCTGTCCTAAACTTTCGCCTGTAATTATTGCCTGAGCACCTCTTTGATTTGCCATTCTTTCCGCTATACGCATCATAACGCGACGCATTATTGTAATCATATACTCTTCGGGGCATTTTTTATGAATTTCTTCCTGAATATGCGTAAAAGATACCACGTGAAGAGTTATTCCGCCGTTATATTCCCCGACTATTTTAGTTAAATCCTTAACTTTTTCCTTTGCCGCTTCTCCCGTATACGGAAAACTGTGGAAATGAAGACACTCGATTTTCATACCCCTCTTGCACATCATATATCCTGCAACAGGGCTGTCTATACCGCCGGATATAAGAAGCAAACCCTTCCCTGCGGAACCTACCGGCA
>JAEDMA010000045.1 GCA_016295005.1 Christensenellaceae bacterium | reverse complement strand
TTTTCGCCAAAAATAAGCGAAAAAGACTTAACTTCTTCGCTTAAAAATTCTTTTTCCGACCGTAGTAAAAAAGACGTTCAATTATTTCAACAAATCGTATAATTGATTTTTCAGTTCCTCGTACTTTTTAACCTCTTGCGGATACTTGTGCAAACCGCATACGCCGTTTCTAGTTAAAACTTCTTTTACGACCGCTCTTCCTGCCTTGTTTTCGACGGTTTTCAATAATCTGTAATCTTCGAAAGCTTTTAAAAGAGCAAAATATCTTATGGAATAATTTACGCCCTTTTCCGCGGGATAAACGATAAACGGGTCGCCCGCCACGAGTTTACCCCCTGCCGTCGCGTCTTTATAGGGGTCAATAGTCGCAATAGAAAGCGCCGTGTTATAGAAGTTAAAACCCCAGTGCAAAAATCCGTCGGCGCGTTTGTCGTATAATTGCATGCCTAATATAGCCGTTCTTAACAGCGGCATGTGGAAGTATCTGTTGGAGAGATAATTTTCGTCCACCCGGACGCAATAATAAAATAACTTGCGAACGTTTTCGAATAAATCTATTTGTTTGCTGTCAGTCACAACCGCAGGCAAATCCAACTTGGTTTTTTCTATAAAGTCGAAATGAGAAAGCGCGTCCATGGTTTTTATGCCGAAATTATACTTTTTCACGAACGCGGAAAGTTCCGAATACTTTTCTATGTTTTTCATTTTCGGCTCGTCGGTAAGGTGCATAAAGGTATTATCTTTAATGCTTTCCTTTACGAGAAAATCGTTTAACGCGACGAAATACTGCTTTAAAAATTCCGAATATTCTTCGTCGTCGGACTTAACGTTCCAGCCGAACTTTTTAATATTTTCACCGTTTTCTTCCACGATAATTTTCGGGCAGAATTCCCCGCCCCACTGCGTGAATAAATGAGATAATTCAAAGTATTTTATGCCGAAAGACTTTGCCTCGTCTATATACCTTTTCATATCGGAAAAATCGAACTCGTAACGATTTCCGACCTTTTTAATTTTCAATAACTGCGTAGTAAGGCGTTCTCCGCCGACTTCCGTATCGAGTGGCGGCGTAAACACGGGAACGAGCAACATATTATTGCCCATTTTAACGTACGCGCGCATAAAATCTTCAAAATGAACGTACCATTCCGCCGAAAAAGGTTTTACGTTAAAGTAGTTACAGATAGCGTCGGAATGAAACCAATGCGTAACGATTAAATCGCTGTCCGTAAGGTTTTCGTTTAAAACGTTAACGGAAAAACTCACCGATTTATCGCCGACGGTAACTTCAACGTCGTGTTTCCCCGCGGCTTTTTCCGAACAATCTATCTCGAAAAACAACGTTTTATTCTGATTTTTCCCGCATTCGATTTTATTTACGGGAAGCAGCAATTCGGGATAAGTATCCGACTCGGTTTTAATGTAGTAATCGTCGGTTTTGACGTTAAAATCGTAATTCCCTTTGCAAGGTAAAACTTCGTAACAACTAATTTTCAAATCGGATTTTGTTCCGATTTCGTAAACATCGTTTTCCGTATCGCAAACGTAAATCTGAAAATTAAAACTTTCGTTTTTAAGACAATTGAACGACCGGATTTCCGATACGTCGTTTTTATCTATAATTTTAACGAGAGCAGAAGATAAAAGCAATTCCATTTTTCTTTTTCCTTTTTTAAAAGACTGTTTATTATCAGAGCCTATAACGGCGCGCCACGCCGCGCCGACGGTCAAACAAGATAACTCCGGTTAGACAGATAACTCTTCTTTTGCTCCCGATTCTACGCCCTTGATACCCACGACGTTATCCACGGGAAGCGAAAAGGCGATACCCTGCCCGTCGGTCGAAAGTCCGGCAGACTGGTAAATCGCGTGTAACACGTCTTCTTTAATATCGGTAGAAACGACGATCATAACCATTTCTTTTTCGGGTTGAATGACAACGTTGAAGATATTTTCCGCCTGTTTGTTGGCGGTTCCCCTGGCGTTTACGACGGTACCGCCTTTGGCGCCGACTTTTCTCGCGGCGTCCATAACGACTTCGGAAAACCCTTCGTTGACGATACAAAGGATAAGTTCGTATTCGTATTTTTTCATAATTCTTTACTCCCTTTATTGTTGCTTAAAAAAGTATAAGTGAGCGCGCCGATAACGCTTTTTAAAGGAATGGTGAACGCCACTCCTTTGGAATCTTTATAGGTCGCGAATTTTTCTTCTAACCCGATAAGGGCGTCCTTAACGCGTTCTTCTTTTATGACGGCGAAGATAATCGCTTTATCCGTACCTATTTTATCGAGAACGCTTGCCGTCATTCTGTCCGAAGTCCCCCTGCCGTGCGCGAGCAACTGCATATTTACTTCGAAATTCTGAATGTAATCGGAATAGAAGTCGTATTTTTTACGATTGACGATAACGACTAAAAACTCAAGTTTTTTTAAGGCATTTTCGTCTTTTTCTCTCATTTTGACCGAAATTTTAGTTCCGCCGCCGTTAATTTTTTTCGCCATAAACCACCTACATAAAATCGATAATTTGCTCGTCTTCTTTGGAAAGAAGTCTTCTTAACGCAATTTTTTCGCGTAACCGTTTGGAAGTAATACCTTTAAAACCTAAAAGTTGAATGGTAATCAAAGGAGTCATGGCGACCATGGCTACCACCCCGAACGCAAGACTTAAAACACCTTCGCTGCCAACCAACGCGTTGCACGCGCCGATAGCCATAGGAAGAATAAATCCCGACGTCAGCGGTCCGCTCGCGACGCCGCCGGAGTCGAACGCTATTGCCGTGTAAATTTTGGGAACGAAAAGAGATAATCCCAAAGAAATAAGATATCCCGGGATAAGGTAATACAAAATAGAGAACTTGAATATTATTCTGATCACCGAAAGACAGATAGCGATACCTACGCCCAAACCCAAAGCAATCAGCATTGATTTACCGGAAACGGAACCTTCGGTAACGTCTTCAACCTGCCCCGTGAGAACGTGAACGGCGGGTTCTGCCAGAACCGTAACCGAGCCGAACACAAACGCCATTATAGCGAGAGCCGTCGGGTTTTTCGCAAGAGTTTCGCCGAGTTTGTAACCGATAGGCATAAATCCTACCGATACTGCGGTTAAAAACGCGGTAAGTCCGGTAAACGTAAAGATAAGCCCGAACGAAATACCCATAACCTTTTCTTTCGGAAGTTTAAGCACGGTAATCTGTAACACTATAAAGAAGATGATAATCATAAAAAGGGCGACGAAAACTTCGGCGGCTTTAGAACCCAGTAGAGCGAAAAACGCGCCGACGTCGGACGGGAAATCGTATCCCGTGACGGCGTAAACCAAATCTCCCTTGGAAAGTAAAGATAAAAACATTACCGCGAGAATCGGACCGATGGAACAAAGCGCGACCAGACCGAAACTGTTTTCCCCACGGTTTTTGCCGCCGATAGCGGAAGCGATACCCACGCCGAGAGCCATAATAAACGGAACGGTAACGGGGCCGGTAGTAACGCCGCCGGAGTCGAAAGATAAAGGAATAAAGAACAGTTTACCTTCTTCGGCTAAAATGGCGCACATCGCGAAAAGACACATATAGAAGAACATTAAAATAGAAGAAAGATCTTTTTTGAACACGATTTTCACGACGGCGATAAGTAAAAATAACCCTACGCCCACTCCTACCGTGGCGATAAGAGCGGTTTTGTCTATAGCGGAAGCGACCTGATCTGCCAGAACGAAAAGGTCGGGTTCGGCTACGGTGATTAAAATCCCCATAATGAAACTTGCGGGGAGTAAAAGTTTAAGTCCTTTGGCCTTTGTTAAACCGGAACCGATATGCGTACCCATAGGCGTCATGGAAAAATCCGCCCCGATGTTGAATAACGCAATACCGATAATCATAAACACCGCGGATAGAGAGAAAATTAAAAATTCCTGTCCGGTGAGATCGAAAAGGGGTGTGAAAGATAGAATAAGAACGAGAACGGATAACGGTAAAATAGATGCCAACGCTTCCTTGAACTTATCGAATAAAGCCTTTCCCATAAGACACTCCTTTTTAATTATTTCGCCGAGAAAAGGTAAAACCGAAACCGTCGACGTTTTTTATATTTTTGGTACCCGCGGTCATAGAAAACACGAAAAAACCCATTACAAAGCCGTACCGTTTTAACCGCATCGAATCTGAATTAAAGAATAAAAATCTGTTTGTAAAACGTAACGCCTGCGATCCGTTACCGACTTATTCGTTTTTGCGTTAATTTTCCACATATAATATTTTATCATAAAAACTCTGTCTTGACAACCCCGAAAATTCTTTATATTTTAGTTTTTCGGTTGGTTTTCAACAAAAACATTTAAATTGTTTATCGCTTACTTAAATAAAAAACTCCGTATCTCGTAAAAACGACTACGGAGTAATCATTATTTAAACAGAAAAAGCGAATTTTTGTGTTTCGGCAAAAAATCTTAAAAAAGCAATTGTTTTTGTAAAACCGACAGTCGTAACGGCGTCGTTTTACGTCCATCCCTCCGTAATCATATTCCGTCGATTATTATCAAAACGGTAACCGACAAACGAAAAAACTTTTCTTTTGTTAAAAACAACGTTGCAAATCTACGAACACTGCGAAAAGCAATAATAAAACGAATCCCACGGCGTGAATAACCGCTTCGACCTTTCTGTTTACGGGTTTTCTGAAAATCCATTCTATAAGACAGAAAACCGCTCTCGCGCCGTCAAGCGCGGGGAAAGGAAGTAAGTTAAACACGGCAAGATTAACGCCGATAAGCGAAGATATATATAATAAATATTGAAAACCGCCCGTTTTAATGGCGTCAGCCGTAACCACTATCGTGGTAACCGTGCCGCCGACGGAACCTATGCCGATTTTCCCCGAGATAAGTTGCCCTAAAACGGTGAATACCGTGCCGCCGAGCCTGAACGAGTATTGAAAACTTCTGCCTATCGTTTTGAAAAAGCCGGTTTTTACGTTGGCAGAATAAAGCGTTCCGAGTTTTTCGCCGTTTTCGTTGGTTTTAAAAGTCCCTAAAACGGTGATAATAGAAGAAGAATCTTCTATGCTGGAAAACCTTGCGTTTTCCCTCAACATTATTTTTACGTTCTGTTCTTCGCCGTCTCTTAAAACGAGAAAATCCACCAGATCTCCTTTGTGTTTGTTGTTCAATGCGTCCATTAGGTCGGTAACGAGATAAATGTTTCTGCCGTCGGCTTTTAAGATTACGTCGTCGGCTTTTAAACTGTACGTCGAAGAATAATCGGCGGAAGCGTCCACTTCGGCGATCTTAAAACACGCTCTCCCGTAAACGGAAAAAGTAAAAATAATGATAAGTAAAGCCAGAAGATAATTCATAAACGCGCCGGAAACCAACACGATAAGCCTTTGCCACGGCTTTTTGTTATTAAAATCCTCGGGGTCTTCGCCTTTTTCGTCTTCCCCCTTAAAAGAACAAAATCCGCCGAGCGGAAACATCCTTACGGAGAAAAGTTCTCCGTTTTTCTTTTCTTTTTTGTATATTTTAGGACCGAAACCGATAGCGAATTCCTGAATACCGAACCCGAAAATTTTACCTGCGATATAATGGCCTAACTCGTGAACGGTTATCATAACCAGTAAAACGAGAACGGCTAAAAGAATATATCCGATATAACTCATAACTTCCCCGAAGGAAGCCAACAACAAAAAATTCATTTAATTAAACTCCGAATTTACTTTCGACGTATCTTCTCGCAAACTCTGCCGCTTCCGTTATGTCGTCGAAAGAATTGATTTTTCCGCCCGAAAACTTGTCGAGCGCGCCGGAAATCGCCGTATAAATATCGCAATACCCTATTTTGCCTTCGGAAAAAAGTTTTACCGCGGCGTCGTCTGCTCCGATAAGAACGGCGGGATATAAACCGCCTTTTTTACCCGCCTCGACCGCAAGCGAAAAACACGGAAACCTTTTAACGTCGGGCGCTTCGAATGAAAGTTTTTTAAGAGAAACGAAATCCACGCTTTCAACGTCGCCTTTAAGCCTTTCGGGATAAGAAAGCGCAAGACTTATGGGCGTTTCCATAGAAGGATAGCCTAACTGCGCGATTATCGCGTTATCGTTAAACTCTACCATAGAGTGTATTATGCTTTCGCGGTGAATAACCACGTCTATTTTGTCGAAAGACGTATTATAAAGCCATTTCGCTTCGATTACTTCGAGACCTTTGTTTATAAGAGTCGCGCAATCCACCGTGATTTTCGACCCCATATTCCAGTTAGGGTGAGAAAGCGCTTCTTTAAAGGTTACCGTTTTAAGCCTTTCGGCGTCGTAATCTCTGAGCGCTCCGCCCGAAGCGGTCAGAATAATCTTTTTAAACGGCGTATCGAAATTAAACCCTAACGCTTGCCATACAGCCGAATGTTCGCTGTCGATAGGTGCTAAGGTTATTCCGCTTTTTTTAACGGCGGGCATAATCAACTCTCCGCCCGCGACTATGCTTTCTTTGTTCGCAAGGGCTATATTAAGTCCTTTATCTATCGCTTCTTTTACCGCAATAATGCCCGAAAACCCTACCAACGCCACCACAACGACGTCCGCTTCGGATATTATTGCGTCCTTAAACGCCGTTTCGCCGAAGCAGTATTCCGTTCCGTCGGGAAGTTTTTCATTCGGGCATTTAATCGCCGTCGCGACCAAGGGTTTAAACTCTTTTACCTGCTCGGTAAAAAGCGTGAGATTATTCCCTGCCGCGAGCGACGCGACGGAAAATTTATCGGGATTGTTTCTTACGACGTTCAATACCTGTTTCCCGATAGACCCCGTACTGCCGATAAGCGCGATTTTCTTCATAAAATAAACCCTTTTTAAATACGTCTTCTTCTTTACCGCGGAGAGCATAAAAGACGCTCGATTCTTTTTGCAAAAACAACCGTTTTTGTCATTCCCTTTATAAAACGTCTGTTTTGCGTCGTATACAAAAAAGCGCGAAGTTTTTAAACAAAAACTCGCATAATAATTAAGGTCCGAAGCGTTCTACGAACGCTTCGGCTCTCACGAAACAATTTACAGTATAAGCGACACAAGTAAGATAAACGGCGCTAAGAACAGCAATCCGTCTACTCTGTCGGAAACGCCTCCGTGACCGGGAAGAATTCCGCCCATATCTTTAATGCCGACTCTTCTTTTAATACAACTTTCGAATAAGTCGCCGAAAACGGTCAATATGCTGCCCACAAATCCGATCAGAGCAAAGAGAAGTATGGGAAAAATCGCGTCGGTGTAAGGTCTGAAAATAACGCAGACCAGAACCGAGCCGATGATGCCGCCTAATGTTCCGCCGACCGCGCCCGACACCGTTTTTTTAGGGCTGATTTTCGGGCAAAGTTTTTTGCCTCCTATTTTGCTACCGATAAAGTACGCCGCGGTATCCGAACAAGCGGGAATAACGAAAAGGTCGATAAGAAGAACGAATCCTCTGTATCCGCGGTTGGAACCGTTAAGCAGCAGTATCGGAATGATGAGCAAAGACGGATAAATCACCGGTAAAATTTCCGCTATAAGCGAAGTTTTTTTGTCTTCCGTGTACCAGAAAATCACGTTGGTAACGACGATTAACGCTAGGAATACCAAAAACGCGAGTGCTCCGTAACCGCTGCCGAAAGGCGATTCGAACATAAAATAAATCGGAACGCCGACCACGCCGAAAACGACGTTAGTCAAAAAAGATTTAAAGGAAGTATATTCCATCACCGCTCTTGCAACTTCATAAGTAGCGATACCGCAAATCGCCCATACGAATAGTTCGAATACTCTGAAATTCACAAAGTAGCGAAGAAGGAAGAAAACGACGGTAACGGCAACGATAGCCGCGCCGGTAATAATTCTTTTAACCATAAGTCACTCCACTTTTCCGAACCGTCTGTTGCGTCCGGAATAATTTATTAACGCCTTGTCGAACTCCGTTTCGTTAAAATCGGGCCATAACACGTCGGTAAAAAGAAGTTCGCTGTACGCGCCTTGGTATAATAAAAAATTAGAGATTCTGATTTCTCCGCCCGTTCTTATAATAAGGTCGGGTTCTCCGAAAGGGGCGGTATAAAGGTACTCGGAAACGGACGATTCGGTAACCGGTTTACCTTCGGAAATCAGTTTGTTGACGGCGTAAACGATTTCTTGTCTGCCGCCGTAATTAACCGCAAGGATAAGCGTTCTGTCCCGAAAACTTTCGGTTGCTTTTTCTGTTTTTTCTATCGCTCTGATAAGCGAATCGGAAAGCGGGCTTCTGTCCCCCGAAACGACGATTCTCATTTTATTTTCGACGGCGGAAGAACGGAACTTATTCATATACCGTTCTAAAAGACGCATCAGTTCTTCGACTTCGTCCTTCGGGCGAAGCCAGTTTTCGGAAGAGAAAGCGAAAAGGGTAAGCGTTTTAATTCCGCGTGAAAAGGCATGTCTTGCGATGGTTTCCACGTTTTTCGAGCCGATTTTATGTCCGAACGAACGAGGTTTTCCGCGAAGGTTCGCCCATCTGCCGTTGCCGTCCATAATAATACCGACGTGCGACGGCAATTTAGAAACGGAAAAATCGCTATCCATTATACGCTCATAATGTCTTTTTCTTTATCTGCGGCGAGTTTGTCGGTTTTTTCGATAGCCTCGGCGATAACTTTTTCTATTTCTTTTTCACAGACTGCGTGTTCGTCTTCGGAAAGAGCCTTTTCGTTTTTCATTTTTTTCAAGGCTTCGAGACTATCTCTGCGAACGTTTCTTATAGCGACTTTCGCGTCGTCGCCCATTTTTTTAACCTGTTTAACGAGTTCTTTTCTTCTTTCTTCGGTTAAAACCGGGAAAACGAGACGAATAACTTTACCGTCGTTGGCGGGGGTAATGCCGATATTTTCGGCGAGCAACTGTTTTTCGATTGTTTTAAGCATAGAAGCGTCCCACGGGGCGATAACGAGGCATCTGCCTTCGGTAACGGAGATGTTGCCGACCTGGTTGATAGGGGTAGGCGTGCCGTAGTAATCGACCAAAACTCTGTCGAGAATGTGAGGATTCGCTCTGCCTGCTCTGATAGCGGCGTAGTCGCTGGATAAAACGGAGTTGGTTTTTTCCGTTTTTTCCATAGTCTGCATCATGATTTCCTCGAATCTTTCGTTTTCGATAGCCATAATAAATTCTCCCTTTTAAATCTTAATAACGAATATGTTTACGCGGTAAAAAGCGACCGCGCCGCGCAAGTTATAACGGAAAAAGTTTTCCTTTTTTTAACCGAGTCAACGCCTTGCCGCTCATTAAAAACCAAATCGGGCGATACCCGCAAAGACCTGATTTTACTTAATCAGCGTGCCGATTTGTTCGCCGGAAACCGCGCGGACGAGCGAATTATCTTCGAAAAGCCCGAACGCTAAAACGGGGATATCGTTTTCCATGCAAATAGTAATAGCGGTCGTATCCATAGCCCTTAACCCCATTTCCATATATTCCTTGTAGGAAACGGAAGAAAGTTTTTTGGCGTCGGGATTGCGTTTGGGGTCGGAATCATAGATACCGTCCACGTTTTTGGCGAGAAGAAGAATATCCGCGTTGATTTCCGCCGCGCGAAGCGCCGCCGCGGTATCTGTTGTAAAGTACGGGTTACCGGTGCCGCAGGCGAAAATAACCACTCTCCCCTTTGAAAGGTGCGACAACGCTTTTCTTAAAATGTAAGGTTCGGCGACTCTCGTAATGGTCAACGCCGTCTGAACTCTCGTAGGAACGTCTTTTCTTTCCAACGCGTCCTGAATAGCGAGCGCGTTGATGACGGTAGCGAGCATACCCATGTGATCGGCTGTGGTTCTGTCCATTTCGTTGCCTTGACGACCTCTCCAGAAATTGCCGCCGCCGACGATAATGCCGACCTCCACGCCGAGTTTTGTCACTTCTTTAATCTGATCGCAAACTCTATCGAGCACTTTTTCGTCGATACCCGTTCCTTTTTCTCCGGCGAGAGCCTCTCCGGACAGTTTGATTATTACCCTTTTATAAGCCGCTTTAACCATGTATCCACTCCTCTTTTTAACTTAAAAACATTCTAACATAAAAATCAGATTTTGTCTATACCGAAGTAAGCCCAAATCATTAAATTTTTAGCAGAATTTATAAAAGATTCCGAACCGAAGCAAAAAGGTTTCCGGAAACGAAAACCTTATAAACTTCATTACGGAATTGTTTGCGATTATTTTTTATCCGTCTGAGCCTGTAAAAGCGCTTTGATGTCTTTTAAGAGTTCTTCTGCGGTGGGATTTTGTTCTCTTCTTAATTTTTCGTCCTGTTCGGCTTTTAACTTCGCTTCTTCTTCGGCTTTAAGTTTTTCCGCTTTTTCTTTTTCTTCTTTTTCCGCCATAAACTTGCCTACGGCGACAGCGTTGAAGCGAGAAATGCCGAGTTTTTTCATTTCCTTTCTGTCTGCTCTGGTCGGCGTGTTTTTGTTTATTTCTTTCTGGAGAGCCTTGCCGCCCTCGGAAATTTTATTAATGGTTTTCACGATGGTAAACAACACGAACGCTATAAGGAAGAAGTTGATGATAGCGCTTAAAAACGCACCCCAGTCGATATAAATAGCGTTGGCGAGATCCGCGCTCGAACCGACGAGAAAAGTGTAAACTCCCTCCAAACTGTTTTCAGAACCGGATATCAGATAAATAATCCAATTAATGATCGGTTGCAGAATGTTTTTGGTAAGAGCCGTTACGATAGCGGTGAACGCGCTGCCGACGATAACGCCGACGGCCATATCGAGGACGTTGCCGCGAGTGATAAACGTTTTGAATTCTCCGAAAAATTTTTTCATTTTTGTACCAACCTTTTTCATTTTTTCTATCGTTAAATCTAAAAATACTATAATATCGGAAGTTTTGTCTGAAAGCGCGCGAAGCGCATTTTCAAGCAAAACCGATGTTTTTTCAAACAAGAAGCGCAAAAACGTATGTTTTTGCTAAAACCCGTCAGGGTTTTAAAAGTTTTTATCGTAAGACAAAAACTT
>JAEDMA010000166.1 GCA_016295005.1 Christensenellaceae bacterium | reverse complement strand
CTCCTTCTATTCGCTAATAAAAAAACGCCCGTTAAAAGGCGCCTAAGTTTAATCGCATTTTCCTTCAAGCATTACCTTGTCGGATTCGAACGGTATAATCTCAGCCTTTCGGCACCCATAGCGAATATATTTAATATTTGTACATATATATTACACCCGAAAAAATCTTGCGTCAAGCAAAAAGTTATGATACAATAATTTTTACGACGCAGGTTTTATTTTTTTGCGGCGGCACTTAAAGGAGAAACAAAAACATGTCTAACTTTTTCGCCTACCTTTTCAGAATGAAATACATTAAAAGATGGTCTTTAATGCGTTCGGTAAGGGAAGAGAACATTATGGAACACACAGAAGAAGTCGTGTCGCTTGCGCATATTCTGGCGGTAATAGACAATACTGTTTACGGCGGTAATCTCGACGTGGGAAAAACCGTTCTTATCGCTCAGTACCACGAAGTGGGCGAAGTCATCACGGGAGACCTTCCTACACCTATAAAATATTTCAATCCCGAAATAAAAACGGCTTATAAAGATTTAGAGTTTAAGGCGTGCGAAAAAATTCTCGCCATGCTCCCCGAAGAACTTAAAGGGGAATACGAACCTTTTATTCTGCCCGATACCGATTCCAAAGAATATAAAGTCGTTAAATATGCCGACAGGCTCGCCGCGTATCTTAAATGCGTGGAAGAAATGAAGGCGGGAAACTCCGAATTCAAAAAGGCGAAAAACAGCATAGGCAACGAACTTAAAAAGACCGAATATCCGCCGCTCGAATACTTCTTCAAAAATTTCGCCGCCGCTTTCGATCTCTCGCTGGACGAACTCGATTGAGGTTTTCTTTAATCAGACACGGCTTTTTGTGCATATTTTATATTTTTCGGGTAAATCTTTATAAGAATTGTCCATTGCATAAAAACGCGTAATAATATACAATACTTATGTTAATATTCGTACGAGTACGATTAGGAGGAAATTATGGCAAGCTTAAAACTTAAAAACATCTATAAAGTCTACGATTCCGGCGTTACCGCCGTAACCGACTTTAACCTCGATATCGAAGATAAAGAATTTATCGTTTTCGTCGGACCTTCCGGCTGCGGTAAATCCACCACTCTTCGTATGATCGCGGGGCTTGAAGAAATTTCAAGCGGCGAACTTTATATCGACGGCAACCTCGTCAACAACGTCGCTCCGAAGGACAGAGATATAGCGATGGTTTTCCAGAACTACGCTCTTTATCCTCACATGACCGTTTACGACAACATGGCGTTCGGTCTTAAACTTCGCAAAATGCCCAAAGAACAAATCGATCAGAGGGTAAAAGAAGCCGCGAGAATTCTCGGTATCGAAATGTACCTTTCCAGAAAGCCGAAGGCTTTATCCGGCGGGCAAAGACAACGTGTCGCGTTAGGGCGCGCTATCGTTCGTGAACCGAAAGTTTTCTTGCTCGACGAACCTTTGTCTAACTTAGACGCTAAACTTCGTACTCAGATGAGAACGGAAATCACCAAACTCCACAACAGATTAAACACTACCTTTATTTACGTTACCCACGACCAGATCGAAGCAATGACCATGGGTACCAGAATCGTCGTTATGAAAGACGGCTTTATGCAACAGGTAGATACTCCTATCAATCTTTACGATTATCCTATCAACCAGTTCGTTGCGGGATTCATCGGAACGCCTCAGATGAACTTCTTTACCGGCACTCTCGTCGGCGACAAGAAAGAAGTTTATATTCAGTTCGGTCTTGAAAAAGTGCTTTTCCCCAAGGATAAAGTAAACCTTATCTGCAATCTCGACCAGTATCTCAACACGGGTAAAGAAATTATTTTCGGTATCCGTCCCGAAGATATTCACGACGACGAAAGATCGGTTACCGAAGGCAAGTTCCCCGTAATCGAAGTTAAAGTTGACGTCGTAGAAGCGTTAGGACCCGAAACTTTGCTTTACTGCAAAACCCGTTCGGAAATCGACGACACCGAAGACGGTCAGATTAGGAGTATTGCGGACGACCTTTCCAACCTTACCGCGAAAGTCGACTCACGTTCTACCACCAAAGCAGGCGATAACGTTAAAGTCGCTTTGGATATCGAACACTCTCACATCTTCGATAAAGCTACCGAAATTACCCTTTTGGCTCGTAACGAAGAAGACAAGGCTTACATCGAAGAATTACAGGCTAAACGCGTAGCCGAAGAAAAGGCTAAAGCGGAAGAAGCGGAAAAGAAACGCCAGGAAGAAGAAGCGAAAGCCGCTGCCGCCCTTGAAAAGAAGAGAAAGAAAAATAAATAATTTAATTTAAATTTTGAACGCCGCCTTTATTAAAGGCGGCGTTTTTCGTTAAAAATTTCGTTACGCTCGGGTAACGCCGGGTCGTGGGGCGAGCGGGAAAATCCAAAGCCGTTTTCCTATCGGTTTTTACGAGGAGTTGCGTTGTGTTTTTGCG
>JAEDMA010000044.1 GCA_016295005.1 Christensenellaceae bacterium | reverse complement strand
TCAACTTTTTGTCTTTCGAAAGACAGCAACGCATGGCGAAAGAAACGCTCGATATATACGCGCCGCTCGCCGACAGACTCGGTATATTCCAGATAAAGTGCGAACTCGAAGATTTGTGCCTTAAATACCTGGAACCGGATATGTACGAATATCTTTCTTCAAATATCGAATCGCTCGTAAAAGAAGACGGTGGTTTTATACAGAAAGTCGTTAAAGAAGTAAACGAAATACTTGAAGAATCGCATATAAAAGGCACCGTTTTCGGCAGAAGAAAACACTTATACAGTATATATAAAAAGATGAAAACCCGTAATAAAACGCTCGATCAGATTTACGATCTGGTTGCCGTCAGGGTAATAGTCGATACGATAGACGAATGTTACGAAATATTCGGTAAAATCCACCATAAATGGAAACCTGTTCCGGGCAGAATAAAAGATTATATCGCAATGCCGAAACCGAATATGTACCGTTCTCTTCACACCACGGTCGTAACCGACTTCGGAAAGACCTTCGAAATACAGATAAGAACGTACGAAATGAACCACGCCGCCGAATACGGTATCGCGGCGCACTGGAAATACAAAGAACAAAAGGATGGCGACGACTTCGATTCGAGACTGACCTGGATAAGGGAAGTAATGGAATGGCAAGGCGGCTTAAAGGACAGTAAAGAATTTCTCGATTCTCTTAAAGGCGATATTTACAGTTCGGAAGTTCTCGTGTTCACGCCGAAAGGCGACGTAATAAGACTTCCGCGCGACTCCACGCCGCTCGATTTTGCGTATAACATACACTCGGCGGTAGGCAATAAATGCGTCGGGGCGAAAGTCAATTCCAAAATGGTACCGTTAAACACCGTTCTGCAAACGGGTGACGTAGTGGAAGTCATCACGTCGCAAAACTCCAAAGGTCCTTCGTGGGACTGGCTTAAAATAGTAAAAAGTTCTTCGGCAAAAGTCAAGATAAAACAGTTCTTCAAAAAAGAAATGAAAGAAGACAATATCAAGACGGGTAAAACCATGCTCGAAGCCGAAGCGAAAAAACACGGCGTAAATCTTTCGGATATATTGACGGAAGAATCATTTTTACGCATCGCGCAGAGGATGTCCTTTTCGGGGCAGGACGAAATGTTCGCGTCGGTAGGTTACGGCGCGGTCACGACGGCGCAGGTAATCGTAAAACTGTTGGATTATTACAGAAAAACCAAACCGCAGGCGGCGCCCGTGTTTTCCACAGGTAAAACGCACGCTTCGGGCAGCGTTTCCGTTAAAGGAATGTCGGGTCTTTTAATAAGGTTCGCAGGGTGCTGCAACCCTCTTCCCGGCGACGAAATAGTAGGGTTTATTTCTCGCGGGCACGGCGTTACCGTCCACAGGAAAAATTGTCCTAACTTAAAACAGGCAGACCCCGAAAGACTAATTGAAACGGAATGGAACGACAGAACGGACAACTCCTTTAACGTGGAAATAAGGGTACACGGAGATAAACAGACGGAAATTCTTACGATAGTGGCGGGCGTCGTCGGGAACCTTAATCTCGGAATCGTTTCCACCAACGGCAGAATAGACTCAAAAACCGGGCAGTCGATAGTAGAATTTAATTTAAGAATCAACTCTAAAGACGATCTCGAAACGCTTATCAAAAAACTCCGCGCGGAACCTAAAATATCAAACGTATACAGGAGTACCAAATAATGAGAGTCGAAACGTTCAGAAGCGGTGTTTTAGGTGTAAACACATATTTTCTTATAGGCGATAACGGCGACGCCGTTTGTATCGACTGCGGCGAAAAGTACGAAAAAACGTTAAAAGCCGCCGAAGAACTGGGTGTAAAAATCAGGGCGATTTTGCTTACGCACGCGCATTTCGACCACTCCGCCGCGGGGAAACGATTTCAGAAAGACGGCATTCCCGTGTATATAAGCGAAAAAGATAACGCTAAACTTTCGAACGACGGCAATCTTGCCGCGTTGTTCGAAAGACCGTTCGACCCGTACTCTGCGGATTTTACTTTTAAAGACGGGGACGAATTAAACCTTTGCGGATACAAAATAAAAGTTATAGAAACGCCGGGGCATACCGACGGCTCGGTAACTTTTATAACGGGAAACGTTATGTTTTCCGGGGATACTCTTTTTTATATGTCTTACGGAAACACCGGGTTTGTTTCGGGCAGTCTTTCCGATATGAAAAAGTCTCTTGATAAACTATTTTCTCTTAACGAAGATTACGTCGTTTTACCCGGACACGGACAAAAAACGTCTTTGTTTTTCGAAAGAGAAAAAAATCCGATAATTTATGATTGAAACCAAACTTCCCGAGTTTAAACTCGATTTAGAAGAAGAAGTCGATATGTTCCCGAACGGAAAAGAACTTTCCGTCCGCCACCTGTTCGATCGAAAAGACAACAGAATAGTAAATACCGTAATAGTCAACGGGCGCAGTTATTCTTTCGGTAACTTAATGCCCGAAACGAAGGACGAAACGGAAGAGAAGCGTTACCTTAAACGCTATGCCAAACTTGCCGTTTATAAGGCTCTTTCGGCTAATCTCGGCGTAAAATTGCCGTGGGGGTCGCTTACGGGAATAAGACCGACGAAACTTGCTTATCAGGAAATGGAAAAGAACGGCGAATTCACCGACTTTTTTATAAATACCATGAAGGTATCGGAAGAAAAGACCCTTTTAACCGAAAAGGTAATAAACACGCAAAAAGGGATATATGAAAAGCATAACGATTTTACCGACTTTTTCGTATTCATACCTTTTTGCCCGTCGAGATGTAAATATTGTTCGTTTATAACCGCCGACGTTAAAAGCGCGGCTAAACTTGTCGACGCTTACGTGGACGCTCTTATAAAAGAGATACGGGAAAGCGCTCCGCTTATTAAAAATCTTCGCAGTATATACGTGGGCGGCGGAACGCCCGTCGCTTTAGCGGACGATAAACTTGAAAAAGTATTATCCGCGTTGGACGAAATAAACACGGGCGTGGAGTTTACCGTCGAAGCGGGTAGGCCTGACAGAATCACGGAAGAAAACGTCGCGATGTTTTTGAGGCATAAGGTTACGAGGATTTGCGTCAACCCGCAGACTTTCAACGATAAAACACTTAAAAGAATAGGAAGAAATCATACCGCTTCGGACATAATAGAAAAGTATAATCTCGTAAAAGATAAGTTCGTCGTGAATATGGATTTAATCGCCGGGCTTGACGGAGAAACGCTTGAAGATTTCAGGTATTCGCTCGATAAAACCATATCGCTTGAGCCCGATAATATCACCGTACATACCCTTTGCGTAAAAAAGGGTTCGGCGCTTGCCGAAGAAACGGAAAGGTTATCCGCCGAGAGTGTAAACGAGATGATGGAATACGCCCATTCCGCGCTGCAAAAAGCAGGGTATTCTCCTTATTATATATACAGGCAAAAATATATGGCGGGGAATCTTGAAAACGCGGGATATTGCAAAAACGGAAAAATTTGCGTTTATAACGTTGACGTAATGGAAGAAATATGCGATAATATAGCGTGTGGCGCAGGAGCGATTTCCAAGTTCGTAAAAAACGACGGAGAAAAGATAATAAGAGTACCCGCCCCGAAAGACGTTGCCGCATACATCGAAAAAACGGATAGCATTATCCGCGAAAAATTAGCAATAAAAGGGGATAACCTATGAAATATATAACTTTCGCCGTACCTTGTTATAACTCGTCGGCGTATATGGATAAATGCTTATCGTCGCTTTTAAAAGCGGGCGAAGACGCGGAAATAATAATAGTAGACGACGGTTCCGTTAAAGACGATACGGCGGAAAAAGCCGACCGTTACGCGGAAAAGTATCCGAACATAATAAGAACCGTTCATCAGGAAAATAAAGGTCACGGCGGCGCCGTGAATACCGGGATAAAGAACGCTACGGGTAAATATTTTAAAGTAGTCGATTCCGACGACTGGGTAGAAGAAACCGCGCTGAACGAACTTATGAAAACCATAAAATGTTTCGGTGAAGACGACGCTCCCGATGCGGTGGTGGTAAACTACGTTTACGAACACGTCGAAGACAATACCCGTAAAATCGTAAGATATAAAAGCGAATTCCCCGTAGGCAGACCTTTCGAATTTTCCGAATCGAGAAGTTTCGCTCTCGGTAAATTTCTTGCGATGCACTCGCTTATTTATAAAACGGAACTTATAAAAAGCATAAATTTAGAACTTCCCGAACATACTTTTTACGTAGATAATATTTTCGTGTATAAACCGTTGCCGTACGTAAATAAATTCTATTACTTAAACGTGGATTTTTACCGTTATTTTATAGGCAGGGCAGACCAGTCCGTTTCCGAAAAGAACCTTATGGCGAGAATCGATCAGCACCTTAAAGTCGCCGAAGAAGTAATGGACAGTTACGATTTGAATTCTATAAAGAAAACCAAGAAAAAACTGTATAATTATATGCTCGATTTTCTTGCGATAATGGTAACGATAACGAGTATATATCTTATAAAAATCGGTACGCCCGAAAGTATGGAAAAGAAGGCGGCTCTCTGGGCGAGATTTAAAAAGGTAGACGAAAAGAGTTACAGAAAGTGTAAAAGTAAACTTATAGGACTTACCGCTTCTACGAGAAAATCCACTTGTAATCTTTGCAAAATGATATATAAAGTGGCGAGGGGCATATTTAAATTCAATTAAAGACAAAAAAATAGTTTACAAAGAAGAAATTTTTTGTTATACTTAAATAGTTGTAATGCTTTGGCAAGGTTCGGCGGCTCTCCACCCCTTACGTTGTCAACAGCGAATTAGTCCATAGCATAGGAGGTAAAAAAATTATGGATAAAGCAAGAAAGGCAGAAATTATAGCAAAATTCGGCGCGCACGAAGGCGATACCGGCAGCGCGGAAGTCCAAATCGCTCTTTTAACGGAAAGAATCAATCACTTGAATGAACATCTTTCCGTCAACAAAAACGATAATCATAGCAGACGCGGACTTATGAAAATGGTCGGTGAACGTCGCGGTCTTTTAAAATATTTACAGGAAGTAGATATTGAAAGATACAGAAAGATAATCGCTGAATTGAATTTAAGAAAATAACTTTTTCGGGGCGGCATGTTTTTTGTCGCCCGATTTTTCTTTTTTTCCCGGTGGCGAAAAGCCGATAGCGAAAAAAATTTTTCTTTTTTTCCTCGGTGGCGAAAAGCCGGTGACGAAAAAAATTATCGGCGGGAAAATCGGTAACGAAAAAATCCGATATAAAAAAGGGAAAAGTTTTCGGTAAGATACAAAAAAGGGGTATACGCGGAATGCGGATACCTTCCTGTGTAATAAGAGTAACAGAAGGAGAAACAAGATGACACAAAATTTCAGACAGTTTAAGACGACCGTCGGCGGCAGAGAAGTCACCGTCGAAGTCGGCAAGTACGCCGAACAAGCCAACGGCGCGTGCGTGGTACGCTCGGGCGATACGGCGGTAATGGTAACCGTATGTATGTCGGCTGCTCCGAGAGAAGGAATGGATTTTTTCCCGTTGCAGGTAGACTACGACGAGAAGATGTATTCCATAGGTAAAATTCCCGGCGGATACAAAAAGAGAGAAGGAAGAGCAAGCGATAAAGCGATATTGACTTCTCGTCTTATCGACAGACCGTTAAGACCGTTGTTCCCCAAAGGGCTTTTTAACGACGTAGTGGTAATCGCGCAGGCGTTGTCGGTAGAACCCGATATTCAACCGGAACCGCTCGCTATGATAGGTTCGTCGGTTGCGCTTTCCATATCGGATATTCCGTGGGCAGGACCTACGGGTTCGGTGGTAGTCGGAATGGTAGACGGAAAATACGTAATAAACCCCGACTTAAGCCAACGCGCCAAATCGGATATACACCTTAACCTTGCAGGCACGAAAGACGCTATTTTAATGATAGAAGCGGGCGCAAACGAAGTAACCAACGACGAAATGGTAAACGCCATAATGTTCGGTCACGAAGAAATCAAAAAGATATGCGCTTTTATCGAAGACGAAATCGTACCGGCGGTAGGTAAACCCAAGAAAGAAATCGAACTTTATCACGTTCCCGAAGAACTCGATAAAGAAGTAAGAGCGTACGCTTCGGAAAAAATCGACTGGGCGATAGATACCTTTGACCGTCAGGAAAGACAGAATCGTCAGGACGAAGCGGAAAAAGAAATCATCGAACACTTCAAAGAAATCTATCCCGACAATATAAGAGAAATAAAGGACAGTATTTACTATCTCACCAAAGAAAAAGTCCGCGCGAAGATATTCGATAAAGGAATCCGTCCCGACGGAAGAGGACTTAAAGACGTACGTCCTATCTGGTGCGAAAGACACGTGTTGCCGAGAGTACACGGCTCCGCGGTGTTTACCAGAGGACAAACTCAGACTTTAACCACCTGCACGCTCGCCATGCTCGACGAAGCGCAAAGACTCGAAGGACTCGACGAAGAAGATTCCAAGAGATATATGCATCAATATAACTTCCCGGGATATTGCACCGGCGAAGCGAAAGCGATTAAATCGCCCGGCAGAAGAGAAATCGGACACGGCGCTCTCGCAGAACGCGCGTTAATCCCCGTACTGCCTTCCGAAACGGACTTCCCGTACGCGATAAGGGTAGTAAACGACATTATGTCGTCCAACGGCTCGTCGTCTATGGCGTCGGTTTGCGGCTCCACGATGGCTCTGATGGACGCAGGCGTCCCCATAAAAGCGCCGGTTGCGGGCGTTGCAATGGGTCTTATAAAGAATCAGGAAACGGGCGAATTCCGCGTTATGACGGATATTCAGGGACTTGAAGACTTCTTAGGGGATATGGACTTTAAGGTAGCGGGAACGGTAAAAGGTATAACCGCGATTCAGATGGACATTAAGATTAAAGGCATATCCGAAGAAATCATGCACAGCGCAATCAATCAGGCGAACGAAGGCAGACAGTTCATACTTTCCAAAATGCTCGAATGCGTTCCCGAAGTTGCGCCCGCGCTTTCCGTATACGCTCCCAAGATTATCAACTTCCAGATTGCGCCCGACAAAATCGGCGACGTTATCGGTAAACAGGGTTGCGTTATCAAGAAGATTATGGAAGAAACGGGAACGGAAATCAACTTTAAAGACGATGATAGCGGCGTAGGTTATATTTCTACCGTAGGTCCTATCGAAAACGCGGAAAGAGCCAAAGCGATAATAATTTCTATCGCGAAAGATCCCGAAGTCGGCGATATGTTCATATCCGAAGTCGTAAGAATTTTACCGAAAGTCGGCGCGTTCTGCGAACTTGCTCCGGGTAAAGACGGACTTATCCACATTTCGAGAATGAGCGAAAAGAGAATCGAATCGGTAGAAGACGTTCTCCATATCGGCGATAAAGTCAAGGTAGAAATCGTTAAGATAGGCGAAAAGGGAATCGACCTTAAACTTTTGGAAAAAATAGAAGGCTGATAAAAAAAACAACCGATAACCGCAAGGCAAGGACCGCAGAAACTACCGCGGAAACCGTCCTTGCGGTTTTTGCGTATAAACCGAACCCGTAAAAAATAAATCGTTTTTCCGAGACGAACGGGAAATGCCGAAAAGAAAACAAAACGGCTTTTTAGAATAATCCGAAATATCCGAAAGAATTTTTTCATATTATTAAAAGAGGTGTCGTATGAAAAATCGGTCGGAGAGAAAGTTAAGTATTATAACCAACGCCGTTATAGGCGTAGTGCTTACGGCGGTGTTCGTTTTAGGGTTTTCCTATGATAAATCCGCGCCCATATACGGAGGCGAAACTATCGGCGCGATATACCGCGGCAACGCTGAAAAAAATACCGTTTCTTTAATGTTTAACGTTTACGAAAATACCGAAATAGTCAATAATATTTTAGAAACGTTGAAAGAAAAAGGAGTAAAAGCCACGTTTTTCGTGGGCGGCTGCTGGGCGGACGATAACGCATTGACTTTGCAGAAAATAATCGGATACGGCAACGAACTCGGAAACCACGGGTATTTTCATAAAGACCACAAAAAACTCGATTATGAAGGCAATAAACAAGAAATTTATATAACCGAACTTATAGTGAAAAGTCTGTGCGGCGAAAAAACGACGCTGTTTGCTCCGCCGTCGGGCAGTTTTTCCGACGTAACGCTTGACGCGGCGAGCGATTTGGGGTATAAAGTAATAATGTGGTCGAAAGATACGATAGACTGGCGTGATAAAGACTCGTCGCTCGTATATAAAAGAGCGACCGGAAATCCCGCAAGCGGAGATTTGATTCTGATGCACCCGAAACCGCACACGCTTTCGGCTCTGCCGCAGATAATAGACTTTTATTTAAATAACGGATTCACGTTTTGTACGGTAGGCGAAAACGTAACGTAACAAGGGGTAAAAATGGAATTATATCATCAGTTTGACAACGGACTGAAATTAGTAGCAAACAAAATCGAAGGATTGATGTCTGTATCGGTGGGCGTACTCGTGAAAACGGGCAGCGCAAACGAAAGCGAACAGGAAAACGGAATATCGCACTTCATAGAACATACAGTTTTTAAGGGTACGAAAAACCGTTCGGCATTCGATATATCCGACGGAATAGATAAGATAGGGGCACAGATAAACGCGTTCACGTCTAAAGAACTTACATGTTTTTATACAAAATCCACTTCCGACCATCTGGAAGAATCTATGGACGTGCTTTCGGATATTCTGTTTAACGCCACGTTCGACGAAGAAGAACTGAAAAAAGAAAAGGGCGTTATAATAGAAGAAATCAATATGAGCGAAGATACGCCCGAAGATATATGCTTAGACCTTTTAGCCGAAAGTTATTACGGAAAAGAAGGGCTCGGAAGAACGATATTAGGTAGCGCCGAAAACGTTAAAAGGTTCACGGTAAAAGACGTCCGTAAGTATATGGACAAGTATTATACTGCCGACAATATAGTAATATCCGTTGCGGGCAATATCGACCCCGATAAAACGTTGGAAGCGGTAAAAAGATACTTCGCGGATAAATTTACCGCTAAAAAATCCGCGCCGCAGGTACCTTTTACGGGAAACAGAAAGGGCAACCTTTTCAGAGTAAAAGACATCGAACAAGCGCACGTCGCTTTTTCGCTTCCGTCCGTTTCCATGGTAGACGACAGAGCCGACGCGATAGGCATAGCAAATCTCGTGCTGGGCGGCGGAATGAGCAGCAGACTATTCCAGAAAATAAGGGAAGAGTTAGGACTTTGCTACACGGTATATTCTTATCCGTCGCAGTATAAAGACAGCGGCGTTATAGAAATTTACGGCGGAGTTAATTCTTCTTCGAGAGATCTTTCGGCTACGGCGATAATAGAAGAGATAAACAAATTCAAAAAGTCGGGCATAACGAGCGCGGAATTCAACAGGGGCAAAGAACAACTTAAATCTTCGCTCGTGTTCGGCAGAGAAAACACCGCCACGCAAATGCTTTTATACGGTAAATATCTTTTGTTTTTGAATAAGCAGTTCGATTTTAATAAAAAGATAAAAGAAATCGAAAATATTACCGAAAAGGACGTTGCCGACGTGATAAAAGAATTTTTCGATACCGACTTAATGGCTTCGGCGACCGTCGGCACGGAAAACTCTCCGCTTAAAATCTGAAATAACGAAATAAAAATTCTGAAAGACTTTTCTTTAACGGAAAAGTCTTTTTTGCTATAAAAAGCGAATATATTTTTATTATGAAAGTTTGTAGAATCGTTATTTCGTCGTTGCTTGGTTTTTGCGTCGCGTTCACGTTGTTTTTCGGGAAAAATTTTATTTACCGGAAAGCCGAATCGGAAGGGGCTAAAAATTATAAAGGCATAATAAACGTGTGGCAGATAGACTCTTTCGAAGGCGGAACGGGGTCGAGAAAAAATTTTTTGTTGGACGTGGCGAGAACGTTCGAAAAGAAGAACGACGGCGTTCTGGTAATGGTATCGTCACATACCGCCGAAAGCGCGGAAGAAAGTTTCAAAAAAGGGGTATATCCCGATTTGATTTCGTACGGCTACGGCGTAGATATAGCAGGGGTAACGGAACTTAAAACGGAAAGAGAATTTGTCGGCGGAAAGGTGGGCGAAAAACAGTTCGCGATTCCCTGGTGCAGGGGAAATTACGTTCTGATAGAAAATCCCGAAGCGAAAGGCGAAAATACCGTCGTTTCGGAAAGCAAATACACTCTGCCCGAAGTATGCGCGGCGATAAACGAACTGAACTTAAAAAACAGCGTTTACGAAGAACCTCTTACGGCGTATATAACTTTCGTCGGCGGAAAGGCGAAATATCTTATAGGAACGCAAAGAGATATCGTACGCTTAGAAAATCGCGGATTTAATTATAAAGCCACGCCGCTTTTTAAGTTCAACGATTTATATCAGTATATTTCCGCGTTTAATAACGGCGACGAAAAAAGTTACTTCGCAAAAAAATATTTAAGTATGCTTCTTTCCGACGAAACACAGAAAAAGTTAAGTAAAATCCGTATGTTTTCGTGTTTTACTTCCGTAGAGTACGAAGGGGTTTTCAGCGAAATGCAAAAAGAAACCGCCGAAAAAATGCCGTCGGTGTTTATGGAAAAACATACGTTAAACGAACTTAAAACTTTCGGCAAGAATTATCTTTCGGGAGAGAAAAACGAAAAAGATAAAATAGAAAAAATGTTGCTATAACCTTGTAAAAAAAAAATATTTATAGTAAAATATAAAAGGAGAATTTTGTGTTATCCGAATTCCTTAAAGACGGCTCGGTAATCTTAAAAAACGAACCGTTAAGAAAGCATACGACTATCGGACTCGGCGGAAACGCCGACTATTTCGTAAAGGTAAACTCGTTGAAGGGGTTAAAAGAAGTCACGGAATACGCCTTAAACCGAAAGATAAAAACGTTCGTTATAGGCAACGGCAGTAACCTTATCGTATCCGATTCGGGTTTTCGGGGAATAATAATCTCGATTAAAAATCTTAACCGCATATACGTTACGGGAAATAAAGCAAGGGTTTTCGCGGGGGCAGACCTTAATAAAACGATAAATCGTCTCGAAAATATGGGGCTTTACGGGCTTAATAGTTTTTACGGCATACCGTCGTCGATAGGCG
>JAEDMA010000165.1 GCA_016295005.1 Christensenellaceae bacterium | reverse complement strand
AAGCCTGCTCATCTGCATCATCGCCATAAGCGAAGAAGCCTCTGCATAACGAACAAACAATTCTTCGTCAACCACTTTATCTGACCCTATAGACCCTCCGCCGACCATATCGGGAGCGGAATACCAGTACCCTAACAGGTTTTGTATTAACGCGCCGCCGACGATACCTTTTAAGCCGCATTCGTCAAACGAATGGGTTTTATCGCACTGCCGCCACATACACCCGGTACCGCTTTCGTTTACCATAGAACGAAACTCGTTGTACTTATACATTTTTCCGAATTCGCAGTATTTACGGTTTTGCGCAACGGGAGAAACGTTACCGAAGTTTTTATCGGTCGTTTTATAATAATCTACGTCACCGGCATCGAATTTAAATCCGTCTATTCCCTTGGCTACCAAAGCCGAGTTTTTATCTTTAAGCCATTTAAACGCATTCGGATTAGAAAGGTCAAGAACGGCGCTATATCCGTTCCACCACTTTCTTATCGCGGGATTTCCGTTTTCGTCTTTTAAAAGACAATTTTTATCACGCAATTCTCTGAATTCGGGCGAATCGGGTGAAACGAAAGGCGTTTCCCACAACATAACCTTAAACCCCGAATCATGCAATTTTCTTATCATCCCTTCGGGGTCGGGAAAACGAGATTTACTGAATTCGAAATCGCCGTAATCGTCCGACCACTTATCGTCAATCATTAAAACAGAATGTTTATACCCCGTTTTAACTATTTTTTCGGCGTATTTTAAAATTCCTTCCTGCGTCTGATTGTAACCGACTTCCATCCAGTCGTTGAATTGCGGACAAATAAAACAATCTTTGGGCGGAATCGTGTCGTCCTTATTAAACCATTCGGAAACCGCATAGCGGTACGCGTCCTTTAACGACCTGCCCGCGTTTATCAATTGCGGTTCTTTCGTTTCGTATGTAACGCTTATAACTCCGTTTTCGATTTTTACCTTATCGGGTTCGTAACGTACCGCCCTACCTTTATTTGACAAAAGAATACTCGCCGCCTGATCGAAAACGTTATTCGTCGACAAATCGAATTCGTGTTTAGCGTTTTTATCGTAAGGCATTTTCACGAAGTCTACCACGACGCCGCCGTACCAACACTCGTTTTCGAGCATTTTTACTTTAAATATTTTTTTCACTTTATCACCTGTTCATTCTTTTGTTTAATCTTTTTTACGCCTTTTATGTAAAAAACTACGTATGCAACCAAAGATATAGCCCACACGATTATATTCGTTTCGATTATAAACTCGTATGTTCCTATTAGTTTGCAAAGAGTATATATCATCAACATTTGCAACACGCAATTGATTACCCCTATAATCATCGAAACGGTAGCGCCGTTAATTCCGCGCATTACGTTCGCAAAGATTTCTATTATACCGCGAGCCGTATACGGAACTGCTAAAATAGACAATCTCTTCATCGCGATATTTATAATATCATCTTCTGAAGTAAGTATTCCGCAAGCGCCCCTTGCAAAGAACAGTATAAACAAATCTGCCAGCCTCTCTCCCCAAAGTTTGCAACACGTTTATTTTAATCGTAATTTATTAACGGATAAGATTGAAAAGATTCCTTCCTTGTTTCACCGAATAATTTTTTCCGTTAATTTGCAGAGTATAGTCTTTATTAGACACAACTATACATTCATTGCCGTCAGCAACAATATCTGTAACGGTATCTCCGAATTTCAGATTGCGAATACCGATTTTTCCCGAAATTTCACGTGGTTTTTCCCACACGATTTCGTTTTTAAACGCATCGATTGTACGGAAACCCAAAACAAATTCAATATAGACGGAAATGGGACCCAAAGCCGACCAACCGCAAAAATCGGGGCGAACTGTGCCTTTATCGTTTTCGCGCGTCGCCGGCTCAGGTTTTGTGGGCGAATAACATTCCCAAATAGTATGAGGCGAATACCGTTCATAAGTATTGCTCATATGCGAAAGTAGTTTTAATGCCAAAACGTGCGCTTCGTTATAGTAACCGTATTGCGCTAAACCTTTTAATACGCCATACGCGCAAGGGAGCCACACTCCCCCTCGCCAATACCTACCGCCTTCGGAAAAATCTGCGTCGTTTCGCGCCAACGTAACGAACGGTATGTCGCCCCCGAACGTTTCTTTATCGGTCAGATAACTTATCATTTTTGCCGCGCGCTTTTTATCGGCTATGCCCGCGGTTAACGCCCAGTACGAAGCAATTGTCTTTACCTTATAAAAATGCCCGTCTATACTATCTATATCGTAATAAAATCCGTCTTGTTCATCCCAATAACGTTCGTTAACGATATTTTTCTTCTCTTCGAATTTAAATTTCCATTCCTTTGCGTTTTCTTTATCATTCAGAATATCAAACAAGTCGGAAATCATTTTTGCCGACAGAGCCTGTTCGCAAATTGCGTCTATCCAAAGCATGTTTGGGTTGTTCGGTCTGTCTTCA
>JAEDMA010000043.1 GCA_016295005.1 Christensenellaceae bacterium | reverse complement strand
ATATGTTCCGTATAAGTTTTACAATAATGCGTGTGAAATTCTAGGGTTTTTTAATGAAAATTATTCAACGAACAAAGTAAAAGAAAAAATTTTAAATAACGAACACAAATGGAATATTAAAAATGTAAAAGTAGAAAAAAAAAATGCGAAAAAAATTCAAATTGAATCAAGACGATAACTTACTTGACTTTATAAAAGGAAAAGTTGAACAAGCAGAAAGTGTAGCTGACGTAGGAATGATGGTTAGTGGTGAACATGGATTGCTTGTAAAAAGTGGGGAAATTGTAATTTGGTTTTCTTCAGAAACTTTTACGATAAACATCTAAACAAAGAAAGTTGCTTAAATATTTTATTTTTTGTAAATAATAAAAGCCTGCTATATTTCGCTTTCGGCGAAGTATAGTGGGCTATACTTTTACTATCTCGAAAATTCCCTACGGAAAGAGCCCTTACGGGTCGTTTTTCTTTTTAAAAGTTTAATTTCCGGTATTTTTTTCAAAAGAAACGGGCAAGTTTAAAAAAAATCAGAAAAATATTTGACTTGGATTTTTATTAAGATTATAATAGTAGACGATAAAAATAAAAACAAATTTTTGGAGGACATAACAATGTCAAAAGTAACAAAAGTTGCAATTAACGGTTTCGGACGTATCGGTCGTCTTGCTTTCAGACAGATGTTCGGCGCGGAAGGTTACGAAGTAGTCGCTATCAACGACTTGACCAGCCCCAAAATGCTCGCTCATCTTTTGAAATACGACACAATGCAGGGTAACTACGTTGCTCAGGGTCACACCGTTACTTATAAGGATTCCGTTCTCGGCGAAGACGGGAAAACCGTAGTCGTTCCCGGTTCTATCACCGTTGACGGCAAGGAAATTACCATTTACGCTTGTCCCAAGGCTCAGGATCTTCCCTGGAAAGACCTCGACGTAGACGTTGTTCTGGAATGCACGGGATTCTATACTTCTAAAGCAAAAGCGCAGGCTCATATCGACGCGGGCGCTAAAAACGTCGTTATTTCCGCTCCCGCGGGCAACGACCTTCCCACCATCGTTTACAACGTTAACCACAAATCTTTAACCAAAGACGATCACATCATTTCCGCCGCTTCCTGCACGACCAACTGTCTTGCTCCTATGGCTAAAGCGCTCAACGATTACGCTCCCATTCAATCGGGTATCATGACCACCGTTCACGCTTACACCGGCGACCAGATGATTCTTGACGGACCCCAGAGAAAGGGCGATCTCCGTCGTTCCAGAGCGGGCGCTATGAACATCGTTCCTAACAGCACCGGCGCTGCGAAAGCAATAGGTCTTGTTATCCCCGAACTCAACGGCAAACTTATCGGTTCCGCTCAACGTGTTCCTACCGCTACCGGTTCTACCACCATTCTGGTTGCAGTAGTAAAGGGTAAAGACGTTACGAAAGAAGGCATCAACGAAGCAATGAAGGCTGCTTCCAACGAATCTTTCGGATACAACACCGACGAAATCGTTTCTTCCGACGTAGTAGGTATGAGATACGGTTCTTTGTTCGACGCTACCCAGACTATGGTTGCTAAAATCGACGACGACACCTATCAGGTACAGGTAGTTTCCTGGTATGACAACGAAAACTCTTATACCAGCCAGATGGTAAGAACTATCAAATACTTCTCCGAAATTAAATAAGTTTTTATTTCGACATAAAAAACAAGGTCGCGGAAAGCGACCTTGTTTTTTTTGTTTTGTAGTTTTTAGCGAAAGGAAACCACCGCTTGGAGCGGTGGAATAAAAAATCTTCGGATAAAAGAAATTCTACTGTGATTTCCGGTATTTTTCGGGGGCTGTTTTTTTGACCGGAAAATATATTTTATATTTTAAAAATATTTTATAAATTGAATTGTAAATGAACGATTTTTTTGTTATAATTATAATGACTAATCGTATGAGGTGGAGTTTTGAACAGTTTTGGCAGAAACGGCAATTCTAATTCGGACAGAAGAGTTTTTACGAAAGAAACGTCGGGCGTAGTTCTGACGCTTTTTTCCACGTTGTCCGTCGTTTGTCTTATCTCGAGAGATAAAATATTTTCCGTTCCCGGTCAGATTTTAAATTCCTTCCTTTTCGGTTGTTTCGGTTATTTTGCTTATCTTGTATTCGGAGCGCTTGCTTTCGTCGGCGTTTTTATGCTTATCGGTAAAAATCTTAAAATCAGAAAATCGGTCGTCGCGCTCGTTTCGCTGTTTGTCCTGTTTACGGCTATGCTTTTACAGGTTATCACGATGAAAGGGGACGCCTCGCTTTCGTACGGAGAATATATAAAAGAAGCCTATCTTATGGCGGAAGAAAGCGGTGTAACGTCCTGTTCGGCAGGCGGCTTTTTTACCGCTCTTTTAACCTATTTTCCGCATAGATTGCTTACCGAAGTGGGTTGTTACGTCGTGTTCAGCGTGCTTATCGCGCTTTCCGCTTACGCGTTAATCAGCCGTTTTGTAAAAACCAAAGCGGAAAAACCGCGCGAAACGGATAAATTCAGAGGGGCCTTCGTCGAAGAAAAGGAAGTAATTTCAAACGAAGGTAATATAATGGCGGAAGAAACGGTAAAAGAAGAACCCGTTACGGCAAACAAACCGCAAAAAGCGGGCGCAAAACTTTTCATAAACGATGCCGCTCCTTTCGAATTCAAATCTAAAAGAGAAATTAAAAACGAAGAAAAAGAATCTTTGAAAAATAAGATTTCGTTTAACAAACATTCTTCTTCATCCGATTCGAGTTATTCGACCATGTACGGGGAAGAAATGCGTTCTAAAATGAACTACATCAAAACTCCCCCGAGTATAGACGTAAGCAGAATATTAAACGATAATAACAATTCCGGCAGCGGTTCTTACGGAAACGTTACGATATCCGGCGCGATTAAACGCGATACGTACGGCAAAAGAGAAGAAACAAAACCCGAAATCCCTTATACCGTTAAAGAAGGAAACGCTCCCGAAACGGAAGCCGAAGAAGTTAAACAACGTTCGGAAGAATTTTCCGAAAAGTACGTCAACGAGGATATTTTCGTCAGAAACAGAAACGTTTCCGCTAAACAAGAAAACAATAATCCCCAAAACGCGGAGGTTAACGAAACGCCCGTCGGGCAGGAATCCGATAACGACGGATTAAGTAAACCCGAAACGGAAGTCGGCAGATTCTCCGCCGAACACGAAACGAGAAGATTTTCCGCCGATAACGAACAGGGCAGATTCGCGCCCGAATCGGAAACTAAAAAGAATGAGTCCGAAACAAACGAATTCGAACGCAGATTCTCTTCGAGAATTACCGAAAACGATACGGAAAAAGAAGGCGAACCGACTATTTCTCCCGTACAGTCGAGAAGAGCGAGAGAAATTTTGTTCGACAACGAAAACAAGGAAGAAAATAACGGCGAAGAAAGAGCGTTTATCAGCAGAGCGGAAAAAGACGGCAACGACAGCCTCGGAGGTTTAAGGGATACGAACCTTTATAGGCGCGGAAGAAATCTCGAAGAAAACGTTCCCGATAAGACCGAAGAACCGACTGCCGAAGAACCTTCCGAAGAACTTTTGGCGGAAGAAGATATACCTATAAACAGAGAATATTTCCGTCCGCCGCTCGACCTGTTGGTTCAGCATAACGTCGGGGTGGAAAGACCCAAAGAAAACCACGAAGAGCGTATGGAAATTATTCAGAGAACGCTCGAAGAGTTCAAAATAAACGCGATTCCGCAAAGTTACGTTCAGGGTCCGTCCATTACGAGATACGAAATAATGATGCCCGCGGGTATTTCGGTCAAAAGGGTTTTAGCGTATGACGACGATCTTAAAATGCGTCTTGCCGCAAAAGACGGCGTAAGAATCGAAGCGCCTATTCCCGGCAAAAATCTCGTCGGAATAGAAGTCGCTAACCAGGTAAAAGTAACCGTAGGGTTAAGAGAAGTTTTAGAAGGAATCAAACCCGAATCGTTCAAAGAAAATTCGCTCATGTTCGCGATAGGTAAAAACCTTGTCGGCGAATCCATTGCGGATAACCTTGCGAAAGGTCCGCACTACCTTGTCGCCGGCGCGACGGGGTCAGGAAAGAGCGTTTGCCTTAACGTTATGATTATAAGTCTTATAATGCGGTACAGTCCCGAAGAAATGAGACTTATTCTCGTCGACCCGAAGCGCGTCGAATTCAGAAGTTACGAACATCTGCCGCACCTTATGACGGACGAAATCATTACCGAACCGAAAGCCGTTCTCGCAATGCTCACTTGGGCGTACGAAGAAATGGAAAGAAGATACAAAGTATTCGAATCGAGTCCGGGATTCGTGGTAGATATCGAAGGGTATAACAAGAACGTCGCTTCCGACACCGTAGCGAAAATGCCGCGTATCGTCATCATTATCGACGAACTTGCCGACCTTATGGAATCGTGCAAGAGAGAATTGGAAAGCAAGATAAGGCTTCTGGCGCAAAAGGCAAGGAGCGCCGGAATTCATCTGGTACTTGCGACGCAAAGACCTTCCGTAGACATTATTACGGGTACAATCAAAGCCAACCTGCCGTCGCGTATCGCGTTCAAGGTTATGAACTTCAACGATTCGCAGACCATTCTCGGCGAACAAGGCGCGGAAAAATTGCTCGGCAACGGCGATATGCTTTATAAAAACTCGGTAATGCCGGGCTACGAAAGATATCAGGGCGCGTTCATCTCCACGAGAGAAGTAAACGCCATAGTATCTTATATCAAAGAACACAACAAAGCCTATTTCGATAAAGGATTTACCGATTATATGAACAACGCCCTGCGTCCGAAAACGGACGATACGGCGGTTTCGGAAAACGGCGGAGATAATACGGAAAACAGCGCGAACAACGCGTTGTTTGTTCAGGCGCTTGACCTTGCCGTCAATTCCGGAACTATCGCCATTTCGCAAATCCAAAGACATTTCCAGATAGGTTATGCGAGAGCGGGCGGAATTATAGACAAAATGGAAAAGATGGGTTACGTTTCGGTAAGCGAAGGAAGCAAGGCTCGTAAAGTGCTTTTAACGCGCGAAGAATTCGAGGCTCGTTACGGAAACGCAAACGAATAGTCTTAAAGGCAGATATGGTAAACGGTAAAAAAGCGGGCGTTATTTCGCTCGGTTGCGACAAAAACAGGGTGGATACGGAAAAAATGCTTTCCGTTCTTTCACAAAGGCATACTATAGTAAATCGAATCGAAGACGCGGATATCGTCATTATAAACACATGCGCATTTTTAAAGAGTTCGAGAGAAGAGTCGATAGGAGAAATTTTGTCGGCAGGCGAACTTAAAAATCGGGGCGCGATAGAAAAAATCATCGTTACCGGGTGTTTGCCGCAAAAGTTTATAGGTGACGTATTCGACGAACTCCCCGAAGTCGACGCGTTTTTAGGCGTTTCCGATTATTCCCTTATAAACGAGGCGATTGACAGAATTTATAACGGCGAAAGGGTGAACGCGGTAGGTATTCCGCGCGAAGAATGCGGAGAAAAAAGAGTTCTTACGACAAACGGTTACGCATATTTAAAAATTGCCGACGGTTGTTCGAATTTCTGCACCTACTGCCTTATCCCCAAAATCAGGGGTAAATATCGTTCCGTGCCGAAAGAAGACCTTATAGAGGAAGCAAGAAATCTCGGCGAAGTCAAAGAACTCATTTTAGTCGCGCAGGACCTTACCCGTTACGGCGAAGATTTGCCCGAAAAATCGAGTTTACCCGACCTTATAAGAAGTTTATCCGCGCTTAAAAATATCCGCGGCATAAGGCTTTTATATTGCTATCCCGAAGGCGTGACCGACGAACTTATAAGAGAGTTCCAAAGTAACGCTAAAATGATAAGATACATAGATATTCCTTTACAACACGCGTCGGACAGAATACTTAAACTTATGAACAGAAAGGGTACGGGGAAAACGTATCTCGACCTTATAGAAAAGTTAAAGAGAGAAGTCAAGGGTATAGCTATTCGATCCACCTTTATTACAGGCTTTCCGACGGAAACGGAAGAAGACGTTTCGATATTAGTCGATTTTCTTAAAAAAGCAAGGCTTTTCAACGCGGGGTTTTTTAAATACAGCAGAGAAGAGGGTACGGCGGCGTACAAACTCGACGGGCAGATTAAAGAAGGCGAAAAAACCAGACGGCTTAAAAAACTTTATTCCGTTCAGAAAGCCGTCGTTAAGCAAAACTATAAAGAACTCGTCGGAAAAACTTTCCCCGTGGTTGCGGAAGGTTTCGACGGCGACCAGCTCGTTTATTACGGAAGAGCTTATTTCAACGCTCCCGATATCGACGGAAAAGTCTATTTCTTTTCGGGAGAAGAAGTCGGTTCCGGCGATACGGTAAACGTTAAAATTCTTCGTGCCGACGGGTACGATTTATATGGAGAAAGGGTATGAACTTGCCTACAAAACTAACCTTACTGAGAATAATACTGATTCCGGCTTTCGTTGCCGTATTTTTTATAAGACAAATACCTTATAATTACGTAATATCGGCGGGGATTTTCGTTCTTGCCGCCTTTACCGATTTTTTAGACGGTAAAATCGCGAGAAAATATAATCTCGTTACCGATTTAGGTAAGTTTTTAGACCCCATAGCGGATAAGGTTTTGGTTGCAAGCGCTTTTATCGTTCTTCTGGTTTCTTCGGACGGCGACCCCATTTTGCCGTGGTACGCAAGTATCGGCGTCGCCGTTATTTTAGGAAGAGAACTTATAATAACCTGTTTCCGTTCGCTTGCGGCGGCAAAGGGCAAGGTTATCGCCGCGGATATGTTCGGGAAAGTTAAAACGTTTATTCAGGATATAGCGATTTTCGTTTTGCTTTGTTCGGGTTCTTTCGATTACGAGATTCTAACCGTGACCGGGTTCGTTATTTTCTGGGCGTCGGTTCTCGCTACTTTGATTTCGGGATTCGAATGCATTCTGAAAAATAAAAACGTTCTTTCCGAAGAGGAGTGATATGTTTAAGTTTACGCCGTGTCTTTTACCCGACGACGGAAGCGTGAATTGCGGGAACCCGATTGACGAAACCGCCGGAACAGAAAAATTTTCCGCCGATTATACTTTTAAGTATTTCGGAGAAAACGCTTTGCTTAAAAGGGGATTAAATGAAGCGGAAGAGTTTTCGGACGGTAAATTGAGTTATTCGGTAAGCGCCTTAAACGGCGATTCGACGATAAAACTTTTTTTCGATAAGTCGGCGGACAACGCGCTTAAAAGCGAGTGTGTAAGAAGGTTTTTCGGGCTGGTAAAGGACTACGTTTACGCAGAGTTCGAAACCTCTTTAACCGAAAGAGTGTTCGACCTTTTAAAATTAAAAAACAAAAAAATTTCCGTTTCGGAATCTTTTACGGGCGGCAGAGTCGTATCCGAACTGATTAAAAACCCGGGCGTTTCCGAATATTTACACGAAGGAATCGTCAGTTACAGCAATTTAAGCAAAGAAGAAAGGTTGTCGGTAAAAAAAGAAGATATAGAAGGCCACGGCGCGGTCAGCCCCGAAGTGGCATACGCCATGGCGGCGGGGTTATTGTATACGGGTTATTGCGATATCGCCGTTTCGACGACGGGCATCGCGGGACCCGGCAGCGACAATACGTTAAAGCCCGTGGGCTTATGTTATATCGGCGTGGGAACGAGAGAAGGCATAGACGTTTATAAATACGTTTTTTCCGGAAATCGCGAAGAAATTACGGAAAAAGGGAAAAACGCCGCGCTGTTTCGAACGATAAAAAAATTAAAAACGTTATAAGAGGAAAAATATATGGATGAAAACAAATTGAAAGCGCTTGACGGCGTTATGGCGCAGATTGAAAAACAATACGGGAAAGGCGCGATTATGCGTTTGGGACAAAGCGCGGGCGATACCACTATAGAAGTTTTGCCTACGGGTTGTCTTACTCTGGATATAGCAATCGGCGTCGGAGGTCTTCCGAGAGGAAGAATTATAGAAATTTACGGACCCGAATCTTCCGGTAAAACCACGGTCGCTCTGCACGCCATAGCGGAAACGCAAAAAGCGGGCGGCGTTGCGGCGTTTATCGACGCGGAACACGCTTTAGACCCCGTTTACGCGAAAAATCTCGGCGTTAATCTCGACGAATTATACGTTTCTCAACCCGACACCGGCGAACAGGCTCTCGATATAACCGCGTCGCTCGTCAGCAGCAAAGCGGTAGATATTATCGTCGTCGATTCGGTTGCGGCGCTTACTCCCAAGGCGGAAATCGAAGGGGATATGGGCGATTCGCACGTAGGCTTACAGGCAAGACTTATGAGTCAGGCTTTAAGAAAACTTACCGCAATCACCAGCAAATCCAAAACCTGCATTATTTTCATTAACCAACTTCGCGAAAAGGTCGGCGTAATGTTCGGCAACCCCGAAGTCACCGCGGGCGGGAAAGCGCTTAAATTCTACGCAAGCGTCCGTATAGACGTAAGAAAAGCCGACGCGTTAAAAGAAGGCGGCGAAGCCTACGGTAACCATACGAAAGCCAAAATCGTTAAAAACAAGGTTGCGCCCCCGTTTAAAACGGCGGAATTCGATATCATCTACGGTAAAGGTATTTCCAACGAAGGTTGTATACTCGATCTCGGCGTAGACTACGGTTTCCTTCAGAAGAGCGGCGCATGGTACTCTTATAACGGCGAAAAATTTGCGCAGGGCAGAGATAAAGCGGTCGATTATCTCGCAAATAACCCCGAATTCAGAGACGAAGTAAGGGCTAAAATAATGGAAGCGTTCCAAAACAATTCCAAAAAGGACTAAATAAATTGACTTTACGCCGTAAAAGGTGTAATATAGTTGTATGATATTTCTTTTTTAATAAAAAAGAATTTCAGATAAATAAATAACAGGAGGGCATACTTAAATGCAAAACGTAAATTACGGCTCCCTGTTCTTAATGTCCGATACGACGGCTGTCATAGTAATTATTGCTGTGGCTGTGGCGGCGCTCGCTATCGGCTGGTTTGTAGGATGGATTTTAAAAGACAATTCATTTAAAAAAAAGCAGGGCGATATTCGTCGCGTAACCGATAAAATGATCGAGGCGGCGAAAGAAGAAAGCAAACAAATCAAAAAGGAAGCGATTTTAGAAGCTAAAGAACAGGAAATCAAGCTTCGCAACGACTTCGAACGCGAAACGAGAGAGAAACGCGCCGAATTCCAGAAAACGGAAAACAGGCTCAATCAAAAAGAAGAATCTCTCGAAAAAAAAGAAGAAAATTTAGCGAAGAGAAACGAAGAAACTACCAGACAGCAAAATAACCTTAAAGCAAAAGAAGCGGAACTCGATAAAAAGTTGGAAGATATTTCCAACCAGCACGATAAAATGATTGCCGAATTCGAAAAAATCTCTCAGATGAGCAAGGAAGAGGCTAAACAACAACTTATCGACGCTATTTACGACGAAGCGAGAAAGGACGCGGCAGGCACGGTTAAAAACATCGAAGCCGAAGCCAAAGAAGAAGGCGAAAGAAAAGCAAGAGAAATCGTTTCTCTCGCAATTCAGAAGTGTAGCACCGATCAGGCGTCGGAAATCACCGTTTCCGTAGTTCCCCTTCCCAGCGACGATATGAAAGCGCGTATCATCGGCAGAGAAGGTAGAAACATCAGAACGCTTGAAAACGCTACCGGTATCGAACTTATTATCGACGATACTCCCGAAGTGGTCATCGTATCCGGGTTTGACCCCGTAAGAAGAGAAACCGCGAGAATTACTCTCGAAAAACTTATTCAGGACGGCAGAATTCACCCCGCCAGAATAGAAGAAACCGTCGAAAAGGTCAAAAAGGACCTTGACGCGCAGATTAAGGAAGCAGGCGAAGCCGCTATGTTCGATTGCGGAATATTCGGTCTTCACCCCGAAATCGTCAAACTTCTCGGCAGACTTAAATTCCGTACAAGTTACGGTCAGAACGTATTGAAACACTCTATCGAAGTGTCGCATTTAGCAGGCGTTATGGCTACCGAACTCGGCGTAGACGTAAACCTTGCGAAACGCGCGGGATTATTGCACGATTTAGGCAAAGCGGTGGACTTCGAAATCGAAGGCACGCATATGCAGATCGGCGCGGATCTCGCTAAAAAATACAGAGAAAACAATAACGTGGTCAACGCTATTCTCGCGCACCACGGAGACGTCGAACCGAAAACCATCGAAGCGGTTCTGGTTCAGGCGGCAGACGCTATCTCGGGCGCTCGTCCCGGAGCAAGAAGAGAAACGACTACGAATTATATCAAACGTTTGCAGAAACTCGAAGAAATCGCAAGCGGATTCAAGGGCGTCGATAACTGCTACGCAATTCAAGCCGGCAGAGAAGTCCGCGTAATCGTTAAACCCGAACAGGTTTCCGACGCGAATACCGTGTTCCTTGCGAAAGATATCGCCAAAAAGATTGAACAAGAAATGGAATATCCCGGTCAGATCAAGGTTAACGTTATAAGAGAAACCAGAGCGACCGAATTTGCAAAATAAATTGTTTAATACAACATAAAACCTCCGACTGCTAATCAGGTCGGAGGTTAAATTTTTGTTGAATTTTACTATTAAAAGAAAACACAAAATTTTATTTTACGCAAGAATTTTAAGAAAAAGATTCTGAGCGTTATATGCGCAGGCGTTGCTAAAATGCTATTGCGGAAAAAGTGGACAAGATTCTTAAAGAAAAAGATAAAAAAGGGGTATGAAGACGTTTAACTTCGAACCCCTTTTTTAGTTTGGTTAAAATTTAGTGTAACGTTCACGTCGCTTCGGATAGGCTATTTTAATTTTTGTTGTTTCATCCACACGCTCATTACAAGGCTATGGGGCAAAATTTTACATAAGAAACACTGAAACCTTGCTTTAAAGCCGAACTTACTGACGTCTTTGCCGCGTTTTGCGTCGCGCCAGGCGCGAGATACGATTTGTTCCGGTTTATACATGGCGACGTACTTTTTCACGACTGCTTCTTCGTCCTTTTTTACCGCTCTGTCGAAAAATTCCGTTTTCGTCCAGAAAGGGCAAACCGCGGTAACGGTGATTCCTCTCTTTTTTACTTCTCTGTTAAGCGCTCGCGAAAAACTCAAAACGAAAGCCTTTGTCGCTCCGTACACGTTTATATACGGTATGGGTTGCATTGCGGCGACGGACGCTATGTTTATAATTTTCGAACCCGCTTTCATATACTTTAATGAAAGTTGGCATGTAAAAAGCACCGCTTTACAGTTTAAGTCCACCATATTAAGATTAACGTCGGTATCTACGTCGTCGGTGGCGCAGAATTTA
>JAEDMA010000042.1 GCA_016295005.1 Christensenellaceae bacterium | reverse complement strand
GATTTTAACACCGTATATTTATTTGTCAATAGTTTTGTGTCTGTTTTTAGACGCAACCGCACATTTTATAAAACTTATTCAACGAATATTTATAAACTGTACCTTGAAAAAGTTTGTCTTTTAGGTTAAAAAATATAAAAGAAGCAAATTAGCACGCTTCGTGGTAAAATTACGCGCAAATTTTTAATAAAAACTCGCTCGCCAAATAGAAATATAAGGGAAAATTAAAAATGATTTTGCAGAACCCCGTTGTACAATATAAACAAGAAGACTTGCTCGCGCAGTATTTCAACAGAAACGGTGGTTTAACGAAGACAAAGCGCGCGGCAACGACAGTTGCCGACAAAATTTCAATTTTGTCTCGTTTCGTAATATACAAGCCTTGAAGTGTTAAAAGAACACTTCGGGACTGTCGTCCCCACGCGAATTTTTAAAATAAAAATTCGCACGCTTTCCTAAACTTCTGCACTAAAATGTTTAAAGCACTTCGTAATAGCGCGTTTTTACTTGAATTCTGCCGCAAAAACGAAAAATCTGTTTTTAATACTTTCACTATAATAGCGTAATTCCTTTTTCTGAAAGTTTTTATTTCCACAACTCCGAGCGGTGGTTGTTTTTCGCTACGGACAAAACTTAACGCCCCCGAAGTTTCGGGGGCGTTATATAAACGTTTATTAGGCGTTTAATTAAGTTTTTATTCTTTGCCTGCAAGTTTTTTGTAGGTTTCGAGTCTTTCCTTTGCCGATTCTTCCGTTTTCTTGAAGAGTTCGTCCGCAACTGCTTCGCCCTGAGTTTTAACGAGAGAAGAGTATCTGGTTTCGCCCTTTAAGAACGCCTGATAATCGCCGGTAGGATCTTTACTGTCTAAGGTAAAGACTTCTCCTTCGGGGTTATATCTGTACAACTGCCAGTAACCGCATTCGACCGCCGCCTTTTCTTCGAGTTGCGACTTAGTCATATTGATACCGTGGTTGATACAGGGCGCGTAGCAGATGATAAGCGAAGGTCCGTGATATGCTTCGGCTTCGGTGAGAGCTTTAAGCAACTGCGCGGGGTTAGCACCCATTGCGCACTGCGCTACGTAAACGTAACCGTAAGATTTAGCAATCATACCGAGATCTTTCTTCTTAACTCTCTTACCTGCGGAAGCGAATTTAGCAACCGCGCCGATGTTGGTGGATTTACTTGCCTGTCCGCCGGTGTTGGAGTAAACTTCGGTGTCGAGAACGAGAACGTTAACGTCTTCGCCGCTTGCGAGAACGTGGTCTAATCCGCCGTAACCGATGTCGTAAGCCCAGCCGTCGCCGCCGAAAATCCAGATGGACGGTTTAACAAGACAATCTTCGTTGTTGCGGATATAGTCGAGACCTTCCGCGGTTTCCGTCTTTAACGCTTCTTTAACGAGTTCGGCAGCCGCTTTGCTCTTTTCTGCATCGTCTTTGCCTTCGAGCCAAGCCGCGAACGCCGCGTTGGTCTTTTCGTTTACTTTGTCGAAGTTCTTTCTGATTTCGTCTTCGAGTTGGTTTCTTCTCTGTTTATACGCAAGGTTCATACCGTAACCGAATTCCGCGTTGTCTTCGAACAAAGAGTTCGCCCAGGCAGGGCCCTGACCTTTCTTGTTCTTGGTGTAAGGACACGTGGGGGAAGAACCGCCGTAGATAGAAGAGCAACCCGTTGCGTTTGCTACTACCATTCTGTCGCCGAAGAGTTGGGTGATAACCTTAACGTAAGGAGTTTCGCCGCAACCCGCGCAAGCGCCGGAGAATTCGAACAACGGAGTGCAGAATTGGCAACCTTTAACCGTTTCTTTCTTGAACTTGGAAGTATCGACTTCGGGAAGTTCTACGGTGTAATCCCAGTTTTGTTCTTCGCCTTTTTCCAAGGATTCGTTAAGCGGAATCATCTTGATAGCGCCGCCGTCTTTAACGGGGCAAACCGTCGCGCAGACGCCGCAGCCCATACAATCGAGCGGAGAAACCTGCATCTTGTATTCGTATCCGGGAAGACCGATAGCCGCTTTGGTAACCAAAGTTTCGGGTTTGTTTTCGCCGACCTTTACGAGAGCGGGTCTTAAGCATGCGTGGGGGCAAGCGAAGGAACAGTTACCGCACTGAATGCACTTATTTATATCGATTTCGGGAACGGTTACGGCTACGCCGCGTTTTTCGAACTTGGTGGTTCCGGTAGGAACGGTGCCGTCTGCGTTAAACTGGGAAGATTTAAGTTTATCGCCTTGTAAGTAAAGGATAGGCTTAATGATTTCCTGATAATATTTATCCGCGTGACCTTCCGCCATTGCAGCGCCGGTGGTAGCGGTTTTCCAACTTTCGGGAACGTTAATCTTGATAAGATTGTCGCCGGAAGCGGAATCGATAGCGTCATAGTTCATCTGAACGACCGCGTCTCCCTTTCTGCCGAAAGACTTTTTAGCCATATATTTCATATATTCAACGGCTTTGTCGTAGGGCATGATTTGCGGATTTACGCGGAAGAACGCAGACTGTAAAATCGTGTTCGTTCTGCCTTTAAGACCGAGCGAAGCGGCGATTTTGATAGCATCGATAACGTAAAGATTTACGTTTTTGCTGGCAATATCTCTCTTAACCTGAGCGGGTAAGAATTCTTCCAACGCTTCAACGGTGGTAGCGGAAGTGTTCAAAAGCAACGTGCCGCCGTTCTTGATGTCGCTCGTCATATCGTAACGGGTTACGTACGAAGGATTGGAGCATTGAACGAAGTCGGGCGCGTCGATAAGATATTCCGACTGAATGGGGGTGTCGCCGAAACGCAAGTGAGAAACGGTGATGCCGCCCGATTTTTTGGAATCGTAGAAGAAGTACGCCTGAGCGTGTTTATCGGTATGGTCGCCGATAATCTTGATAGAGTTCTTGTTCGCGCCGACGGTACCGTCCGAACCTAAGCCGTAGAACTTGCAGGAAGTAGAACCTGCGGGAGCGGCGTCGAATTTTTCGGAGAAGTCGAGCGAAGAGTTGGTAACGTCTTCGTAGATACCGATAGTGAAATGGTTCTTGGGTTCTGCGGATTCGAGATTCTTATAAACCGCAAGTACCATAGAAGGAGTGAATTCCTTGCTGCCGAGACCGTATCTGCCGCCGATAACCTTGATGTTCGTAACGCCTTTTTCCATTAAAGCGGAGCAAACGTCGAGATATAAAGGTTCGCCGAGAGAACCGGGTTCTTTGGTTCTGTCTAATACGGCGATTCTCTTAGCCGATTTCGGAATAGCGTTCACGAAAGCGTCTGCATTGAAAGGTCTGTACAAACGAACTTTGATAAGACCGTATTTTTTGCCGTTAGCGTTGAGTTTGTTGATAGATTCTTCGATCGTTTCGCAACCGGAACCCATAGCGACGAGAACTTCTTCCGCTTCGGGATCTCCTACGTAATCGAAAAGGTGATAACTTCTGCCGCAGTGAGCGGAAACAACGTCCATCATCTTCTGAACCATAGCCGGCGTGTCCTGATAATAAGAGTTAGCCGTTTCTCTGTTCTGGAAGTAGGTGTCGCCGTTCTGCGCGGTACCTCTCTGAACGGGGTGTTCGGGGTTAAGCGCGCGGGCCTTGAACGCTTTTACGCATGCATCGATACCGACTTCGTCGCAGATAGCGCGGATTTCCGCATAATCGTCGGCGTCGTCCCATACGTCGATTTTAGCGACTTCGTGAGAAGTTCTGAAACCGTCGAAGAAGTTAAGGAAAGGAACGCTCGTTTTAAGAGTAGAAAGGTGAGCAACCAAAGCGAGGTCCATAACTTCCTGAACGGAAGAATCGCAAAGCATTGCAAAACCCGTCTGACGGCAAGCCATAACGTCCGAATGGTCGCCGAAAATATTAAGAGAGTGAGCGGCGAGCGCTCTTGCCGAAACGTGGAAAACCGAAGGCAATAATTCGCCCGAGATCTTGTACATGTTCGGAATCATTAAAAGTAAGCCCTGCGATGCGGTGTAGGTAGTGGTCAACGCGCCCGCGGTAAGAGATCCGTGAACTGCGCCCGCCGCGCCGCCTTCCGACTGCATTTCGGCGATTTTGACTTTTTGTCCCCACATATTCGTTCTGCCTGCGGTAGCCCATTCGTCCGCAACTTCCGCCATCGGGGAAGAAGGAGTAATCGGGTAAATTGCCGCAACTTCGCTGAACGCATACGCAACGTGGCTGGCGGCGGTATTGCCGTCGATAGTCAGTTTTTTCATTGATGTATGTTCCTCCGTAAATTGATTTAAAAATCGGTGTTACAACAGTAACCGACATATATTATATAATATTTAAAACTTAAAATCAATTACTAACGAAAAAAATCTCAAAAAAGATTAAAAAAACGATATATTTTAAAGCGGTTTCTTTTGCTTGTAAAATTACCCGTAATTTGGTATAATCTTTAAGATTGATAGTATCGCTTAAAAATTTGGGGTTTAATAAGTATATGAGCATTTTAACCGCCGAAAACGTAAGTTTTTCTTACGACAAAAAAACCGACGCTCTCTCGGGCGTTTCCTTTTCCGTTGAGAAAGGGGAATACGTCTCTATTATCGGTCATAACGGAAGCGGAAAATCCACGCTGGCGAGATTGTTTAACGGCCTTATCAAACCCGATAAGGGCGAAATTACCGTTTGCGGTTATTCTTCTTTAGACAAGAAAAATCTTTTCGAAATAAGAAAACGCATAGGCGTGGTATTCCAGAATCCCGATAACCAACTCGTCGCGTCGATAGTAGAAGACGACGTTGCTTTCGGTCCCGAAAATCTCGGTATTCCCCGTAAAGAAATAGGCGAAAGAATAGAATTCGCGTTAAAAGCGGTCGGAATGGAAAACTACCGTTTTTCTTCGCCGTCAAGGCTTTCGGGCGGTCAGAAACAAAGAATCGCCATAGCCGGCGTGCTTGCGTTAAAGCCGCAAATCATCGTGCTTGACGAATCCACTTCCATGCTCGACCCCAAAGGAAGAAAAGAAATAACCGGAATAGTAAGAAAATTAAACGAAGAAGAAAAAACCACCGTTATTTCCGTAACTCATTTTATGGAAGAAACGGTTTTCGCTGATAAAATTATAGTGTTAAACGACGGCAAAGTGTTTATGCAGGGAACGCCGTCGGAAATTTTTTCTCAGAGAGAAACGCTTAAAAAAATCGGACTCGAAGTACCCTATTCAACTTTCCTTGCGGAAAAATTAAAAGAAAAAGGCGTGCCGAATAAAGGCGAAATTTTAACGCCCGAAGCGCTTGCGGAGGCAATATGCGAATTGAAATAGATAATTTATCGTATTCCTATTCCGCGGGGCAGAAAGGTCTGGAAGTAAAAGCGCTTAAAAACGTGTCTTTAACTATCGAAGAAGGGGATTTTTACGGCATTATCGGTCATACGGGGAGCGGAAAGTCCACCCTTATTCAGCATATAAACGGTTTGATTAAGATAGGTAAAAATTCGGGGAGCATAAGGGTAGGCGAATTCGACCTTACCGACAAAAAGTGCGACTTTAACAAACTTCGTTCTCTCGTCGGAATGGTTTTTCAATACCCCGAATATCAACTGTTTTCCGAAACCGTCTTTTTGGACGTGGCTTTCGGGTTAAAAAACTTTTTCCCCGACTTAAAAGAAGAAGAAATCGAAGAACGGGTTAAAACGGCAATAGAACTCGTAGGTCTCGACTACGAAAAGGTAAAAAACAAGTCGCCGTTCGAACTTTCGGGCGGTCAAAAAAGAAGAGTCGCCATCGCGGGGACTATCGTCAGCAAACCCGAAATTTTAGTTTTAGACGAACCCGCGGCGGGTCTCGATCCCATAGGCAAACGGGACTTTCTGAAACTGCTTAAAAATCTTCATAAAGGCTTTGTTAAAACCATAGTTATCGTTTCGCACGATATGGATTTGGTCGCCGAACACTGCAACCGCGCCTGCGTGATGAATCACGGCGAAGTTTTTGCGGAAGGCGCTCCGAAAGACATCTTTTCGCGTAAAAACGAACTCCTGGAATTAGGGCTCGATTTACCGCTTACGGCTTATATTACAGATAAACTTAAAGAAAACGGTATCGAAGCGCCCAACGATTTTACCGAAGAAGATTTTATCCGCGCGATAACGAAATGGTACGAAGGAGAAAAAAGATGAAAGATTTTTCCTTCGGAAGTTATTACCCGACCGTTTCGTTCGTTCATAAGATGAACGCTTCGGTGAAAATTTTGCTTTGCATCGCGTATATCGTGGCGGTATTTTTAGTGCAATCCTTTTATTTTCTGGGGTTTGCCGCGTGCTTTTTATTCGTGATAATCGCTTCGATATTTTCCCGCGTTCCCTTTTTCAGAGTATTAAAAAGCGTAAAGGGAATACTGTTTTTTATAATTTTTTCGGCGATTTTGCAGGTTCTTTTCAATAAAGAAGGCACTCCTTTATGGGAAAACGGGTTTATCACCGACGTGGGACTTCTTACCGCCGCGTTTATCGTGGTAAGAATAACGCTCGTCGTTTTAGGGTCGTCTCTTTTAACCCTTACCACTTCGCCCGTCGAACTTGCCGACGGCATAGAAATTCTGCTTTATCCGTTAAAATGGATAAAATTCCCCGTACACGAATTCGCTCTCATTATGAGTATAGCGTTAAGGTTTATACCCACGTTGTTAGACGAAACGGACAGAATAATAAAAGCGCAAAAGGCAAGGGGGGCGGACTTCGAATCGGGCAATATATTTAAACGCGCAAAGGCGCTTATTCCCGTGCTGATTCCCCTTTTAATCAGTTCTTTTAACCGCGCGGACGACCTTGCCGACGCTATGGATTCCCGTTGCTATGGGAAAAGCAAAAACCGCACCCGCTATAAAAAACAAACGGTAGGAATAAGGGACGTGACAGGGTTTGTTTTCACCGCGGGACTTATCGTCGGCGTGATATTTTTAAACGGCGTGCTCGGGGTGGCGGTATGAACGTAAAAATTACCGTAACTTACGACGGCACCGATTTTTGCGGCTGGCAGATTCAGCCGAACGGCAGATCCGTTCAACAGATTTTAGAAGAAGCCGTAGAAAAAGTCACGGGGGAAAAGGTAAAAATTACGGGGAGCGGCCGTACCGATTCGGGCGTTCACGCTATGGGGCAAACGGCAAGTTTTCGGCTCGAAAAAAATTTCCCCGTAGAAAGATTATATCTTGCGCTTAACGCGTTTTTGCCGCCCGACGTTAAAGTCGTCGCAAGCGAGACCGCGCCCGACAACTTCAACGCATGCCGCAGCGCGAAGAAAAAAACTTATATATACAGATTTTATAAAAGCAAAGCGGAACTTCCGCTTTTAGAAAGGTACGCGTACAGAATCAACCCCGACGTAAATACAGATAAAATGCGCGAAGTTGCCGAAGTTTATAAAGGCGAACACGATTTTAAGTGTTTTAAGGCTTCGGGAAGCAGCGCTCTTACCACGGTAAGAACGATTTACGATATAAATATTAAAGAAAACGGAATAGAAACGACTCTTTCCGTTACCGGCAACGGGTTTTTATACAATATGGTAAGAATTCTTGCCGGCACTCTTCTTAAAGCCGCGGAAGGCAAATTCGGCGTTGACGACGCATTATCGTCGCTTTCTACGGGAAAGCGCGAACTTTGCGGAACCACCCTTCCGGCAAAAGGTCTTTGTTTATACAGCGTAGAATACGACTAAACGAAAACACATTTTGGGTTTTATCCCGACGCATACTACAATATGTGGTAACAGTAGCAAAAAAGGGCAAATTTAATGCGAAAAATCACAAAAATAGTCAAAAAACGCTTGACAATAGCATTGCAAATATCTTAATATAAATAGGCGTTTATAAGGAAAAATTCGGGATTAGCCCTCCCGCCCGTTTCGTGTAAGGGTTTAAATTTCTTCTTAAAACACATAAATTCTGAAAATTCAAGGAGAAATACTATGAAGACATATATGGCTCACGCAAACGACGTAGTCAGAAAGTGGTACGTAGTAGACGCGGAAGGCGTGGCTCTCGGTAGAGTCGCTTCCCAAGTCGCCGCAGTTCTTCGCGGAAAAAACAAACCCACTTTTACGCCTAACGTAGATACGGGCGACTTCGTTATCGTCGTTAACTGCGATAAAGTAGTTTTAACAGGTAAAAAATTAGAAAAGAAATATTACAGATATCATACCGGTCACATCGGCGGATTAAAATCCATTCAGTACAAAACTCTTATGGCTACCAAATCCGACGTTGCCGTTTACGAAGCGGTTAAAGGTATGCTTCCCAAAAACAGTTTAGGTCGTCAGATGCTTACCAAACTTAAAGTATACAAAGGACCCGAACATAACCATCAGGCTCAGAAGCCCGAAGTTCTTAAATTAGTTTAAGAGGTGTGAATCATGGCAAAAACAGCTACTAAAAAGAAAGTTCAATACTGGGGAACGGGCAGAAGAAAGAAAGCGGTCGCGCGCGTTCGCTTAATTCCCGCAGGAGACGGAACCATTACCGTCAACGATAAAACTCTCGACGAATATTTCGGTCTCGATACCCTTAAATATATCGTTCGTCAACCGTTGGTTTTAACGGATACTGCCGCTAAATACGACGTAATCGTAAACGTAATCGGCGGCGGGTTCACCGGTCAGGCGGGCGCCGTAAGACACGGTATCGCTCGCGCTTTGCTCGAAGCAGAACCCGAAACGAGAGCCACTTTGAAAAAAGCAGGTTTCTTAACCAGAGATTCGAGAATGAAGGAAAGAAAGAAATACGGCTTGAAAAAGGCTCGTCGCGCTCCTCAGTTCTCCAAGAGATAATCTCTCGCAAGGGAAAATTCAAAATCAAAAGAACACGGTTGTTTTCCGTGTTCTTTTTTTATTCATAAACGGTCGCAAAACTTTGCGACCTTAATTTTTTCTTGCAATTTAGACAACTTTCTAATAAAATACTGCGTCCCAAAACCCTTGCAAGCAAGTTTACGGCTTCGTAATATTATCCTTACGTATAAAGAGTTTTTTTCGAAAGAAAAAAACTCTTTAAAATACATATCCCCCGACGAAACGTCGGGGAAAAATTAAAATTCAATAATAGGCTTCCGTTAAGAACTTTCGGTTATTTTAATAACCCCATAGAGAAGTCAATACGGCGTAGCGTTTCTTCTTTGCCGATAAGTTCGGCAATCTCCGTTGCGCCGCCTGCGGTTGCTTCTTTCGCGGTTATAGCGATACGGGCAATCCACAAAAGCGCCTGTTTTTTAACGCCCGCTTCGGCAGAAAGTTTTACCAAAACGTCAAACAGTACGGAATTTTGCCATTCGTTAACGTTTTCTAAAACGGTTTTAATCTGCGGCAACAAAGTTTTTGCAAGTTCCACGCTCGCTTTTTGTTTTTCGTTGACGAAAAGGTTAACGTCGAACGCGCCGAACTCTTCCAAAAAGTCGAGTTTTTCGGGTATTTCGCTGAAAATCTGCACGCGCGATTTTACGAGAGCGAGCAACTTGTCTTCGTCGTATTTGCCGTACTCCTTGGTGTTTTTAAGGAAAGGCAGAGCGTGTTCTTTGAACTGTTCGAAAGTCATTTCTTTAATATATTCGCCCGAAAGCCATTTCATTTTGGTTTCGTCGAATATAGACGGCGATTTGCTTATTCCGTCAAGGCTGAAATGTTCTTTAAGTTCGGTTAAGGACATTTTTTCCACGTTGGATTTAGGACTCCAACCTAAAAGGGCGATATAGTTTATAATGGATTCTTTTACGAACCCTTTTTTAACGAAATCTTCGTAACTTGCGTCGCCGTTGCGTTTGGAAAGTTTATGCTGCGCGTCTTTCATAATCGGGGGAAGGTGAATATACACCGGTCTTTCCCAGCCGAAAGCGTCGTACATTAAATTGTATTTAGGCGTAGACGAAAGATATTCCGTTCCCCTTATAACGTGGGTGATTCCCATAAGGTGGTCGTCTATAACGTTAGCGAAGTTATAGGTGGGCATACCGTCGGTTTTGAGCAGAATGCCGTCTTCTATATCTTTATAATCGACGCTTATATCGCCGTAAACCAGATCGTGATACGTTCCCGTACCTTCGAGCGGAACGTTCTGACGAATAACGTAAGGAACGCCGTTTTTAATATTTTCTTCTATCTCTTCTTTGGATAAATGCAGACAGTGTTTGTCGTATCTTACGTTGCCTTCCTCGTCTTTTAACGAAGCGACTCTTTCGGGAGTGCAGAAACAATAATACGCGCCGCCGAGTTCGACGAGTTTTTCGGCGTATTTTTTATAAATTTCTTTTCTTTCGCTCTGAATATAAGGGCCGTACGCTCCGCCGACGTCGGGACCTTCGTCATACATAATGCCCGAATCTCTTAACGTATCGTAAATAATCTGAACCGAACCGTCAACGTATCTTGCGGTGTCGGTGTCTTCTATTCTGAGAATAAAATCGCCGCCGTGATTTTTAGCGTATAAATAGCCGTATAACGCGGTACGAAGTCCGCCGATATGAAGATACCCCGTAGGGCTCGGAGCAAAACGAGTTCTTACTCTTTCCATAAATCCGTCTCCTTTAATCCTGAAATATATCTGTCGATATTACATTGTTTTTTAAGAAATTCCATTCTTCCGCTTACAAAATAACTGAAAGAGTCGTTTTTCGAGACAATAATATGGTCGAGAAGCGTCGCGCCGTGAATGGAACAAAGCGCGTTAATTTTAACGGTAGAAACGTCGTCGTTCGCGCTGGGAAGCGCAATTCCGCTGGGGTGGTTATGCGCGATAATAACGCCTGTGGGTTTGTTTATTGCTAAAATTTTGGCTACAACCGAAAGGTCTACGTAAACTTCCGATTCTCTTCTGTCGTCGAAAGACGTTCTGCAAATTTCTTTGTTTTTATCGTTTAACAAGATAAAAACGAATTCTTCTTCCGTCTTACCCGAAAAATAAGATACCACGCCTGATCTGTAAGCGTCAAACGAAAACTTGGCTTTTTTGTTTTCTGCGGGTTTATTCGCGTATCTTTTGCATATCGCCGAAAAGAGCGTTATGCCGGAGGCGGTATTTTTACCTATTCCCGGAATTGCCAGAATTTCTTTCGCGTCGGCTTTAATAAGGTTTTCCATGCTGCCGAAATATTGTAAAACGTTATGGGCGATTTCGTTGGTGTTTTTTCTCGGAATAAACTGGTATAACAGAATTTCCAGCAGTTCGTGGTCGGAAAGAGAATCGGGGCTTTTCAAAAGTTTTTCACGCATTCTGTCGCGGTGTCCGTCATGCAAATTTCTTTCTTCCTGCATACAATTATTTTAGCATATATTTTTTAAAACACAAAATAAAAAGAGAATTTTTATTGTTAAAAGATTAAAAAACTACCAT
>JAEDMA010000041.1 GCA_016295005.1 Christensenellaceae bacterium | reverse complement strand
AACGTCGGAAGCGAGAGCGATTCCCACCGCCATATAAGGGTCTACGCCTAAAAAGGTAATGAGCATAGGGCTGATAACCGCCGCGGCGCTCATTCCTGCAAATCCCGTTCCGAGTCCTGCGCCCATACCGGCAAAAAAAGTTACTAAAACCGTTATAAAGATTTCCATTAGTGTTCGTCCTTTTCCAGAATTTCGTTTAAGTTTCCTTTAATAACGTTAAGCGCGGATAAAAACGCTTTTAAATTATCGCCGTCTAAATGTTCAAGCATTTTATTAAGAAAAACGTTTTGAATTTCTCGTCCGCGCAATATAACGGGTTGCGCTTTTTTTGTGCAGATCAACTCGGTTTTCCGTCTGTCGCCTTTTATGGGTTTCCTTTCAAGGTAGCCGTCACGTACTAATCTGTCCACGTTTACGGAAACCAGATTTGCTTTGATATGCCGAATTTCAACGATTTCCCCCGCAGTTTTATATTCAGGATTGTTTCCTAAAAACATCAGTATGTCGAAAGCGGTTTGCGGTAAGTCGAGTTCTTTGCAAAGGGGTTTGCAAATGACGTTATACGCAAGCGATATGGTTCTTGCGATTTCGATATTAAAATGCATTATATTATTTCTCCATTTTTGAATTGTTCATTTTTGAACTATTTTAACGCGCGGCAATATAAAAGTCAAATAATTTTCGATGGATATTAAGAGATATAAATAAGTTATTTATTTGACTTGCCCGTAAGAAAAGAAATCAAAAAAGCAATTTTTATAAATCGTTGACAAAGAGACGAAAAAAATATATAATTTTAGCAATAAAAGCGAAAAGTTATATAAAAATCTTATTTACATAAAATCGGATTAAAAACGATCGAATAACTTTTCGGTCGTTTATTTATTTTGGCGGAGCAACGATGATTATACGGATAAAACGCGGTTACGAAACAAAACAACTCGATAATCTTATAGAACTTATAAAATCCCAAGGGCTCGGCGTCGAACCGACAGTCGGTACGGAATACACCGTTCTTGCGGTAACGGGCGATACGAATATTATAGATATCGACAGAATTCGCGCGATAGATATAGTCGACGGCGTGATAAGAATAAAAGAGCCGTTTAAGTATACGGGTAGGGTAAATCACGAAGAAAACACGATCGTAAACGTTTCAGGCGTAAAGATCGGCGGGAATAACTTTGCTTTCATAGCGGGTCCTTGTTCGGTGGAAAGCGAAAGGCAGATAATAGAAATTGCGAAAGCCGTAAAGAAAGCGGGCGCAAAAATACTTCGAGGAGGCGCGTTTAAGCCGAGAACTTCTCCTTATACCTTTCAGGGAATAGGAAAGGAAGGTATAGAAATATTGCTTAAAGCGAAAAAGGAAGTCGGCCTTCCGATAGTAACCGAAATAACGAGCGTAAAATATCTCGACGCATATTCCGACGTGGATATAATACAAATCGGCGCGAGAAACATGCAAAATTACGAACTTTTAAAAGAAGTAGGAAAAACGGGAAAACCGATACTGCTTAAAAGGGGTTTTTGCAATACGACGGAAGAGTGGCTTATGAGCGCCGAATACGTTATGAGCGAGGGCGCGAAGGACGTGATATTGTGCGAAAGAGGAATAAGATCTTTCGAACCCCTTACGAGAAACACTCTTGATTTGTCGTCGATACCGATGTTAAAAGAAATAACTCACTTGCCGATAATAGCAGACCCTTCGCATGCTTCGGGCGTGGCTCGGGCGGTGAAACCTTTGTCGCTCGCGGCCGTCGGCGCCGGGGTAGACGGGCTTATGATAGAAGTGCATAACGACCCCGAAAACGCTTTGTGCGACGGGGCGCAGTCGGTAAAACCCGAATTGTTCAAAGATATTGCCGATACTGTAAAAAAAGTTTTGCCGATCTACGGAAAAGTTTTAAGTTAAGGAAACGAAAGGTAAAATAATGCTCGGACTTAAAATAAAAACAGCGAAAAATAAAAGTTCGTACGCGGTGACGATTGCGAAAGATTTTTCGGCGTTTACGGATAAAATTTTGCCGTTTATAAGCGGAGAAAAGGTCGCGGTAATCACCGACTCGGTCGTAAACGAAATTTACCCCGACGTTTTTTCCGATTGTCTTAAAAATAAAATCGTTTGTAAATACGTTGTTTCTTCGGGAGAAGAAAGTAAAAATACAGATACGTTCGCCGCTTTACTGAATAAACTTGCCGAAGACGGATTTACAAGAGAAGATACGATAATAACTTTCGGCGGCGGAGTAGTCGGCGATTTAGGAGGATTCGTTGCGGCAACCTATATGCGCGGCGTAAATTTAATATCCGTTCCCACGACGTTGCTTTCAATGGCAGATTCTTCCGTCGGGGGAAAAACCGCTATAAACATAAATAAAGGCAAAAATCTTTGCGGCGCTTTTTATCCGCCGAAAGCGGTGTATATAAACGTCGGATTTTTAAAAACTCTTCCGCATACCGAAATGCTGAACGGTTACGGCGAAATGCTTAAATATACGTTTTTGTCCGATTTTGATTTCGACGGCGAAACTGTGGACGAATCGGCGATATACGAATGTTTAAAGATAAAAGCGGCGATAGTAGCGAAAGACGAAAGGGAAAAAGGCATAAGAAAACTGTTAAACTTAGGCCATACCGTCGGGCATGCGATCGAAAAACTGTCGGGCTTTAAGTTGCCGCACGGAATATGCGTTGCGAAAGGCATTGATTACGCCCTTAAAATATCGGAAAAATACTTCGGTTACGGCGACGGGAGAAGAAAAGAGTACGAAAAAAAAGCGGAAAAACTCTGCATAGACTGTGATTGCGGATATTCCGCCGAAAGTCTTTTCGAAACCATCGTTTCGGATAAAAAAAGGTTCGGTTCGGGAATAGACGTCATACTTATAAATACGAACGGCAAAGCGGAAATCGTGAGAATGAAACTGGACTTATTAAGGGAGTATCTGTAATATGAAATTATCGGTTACCCCGTCGGTTTTAAGCGGAGAGATAAGCGCGCCGCCGTCCAAATCTTACGCGCACAGATACGTTATAGCGGCGGTATGTTGCGGCAAACCCGTCACGATAAAAAACGTCGGCAGGTGCGAAGACGTAATCGCTACCGCCGGCTGCCTTAAAGAAGCGGGAGCGGATTGCGATTTTTACGGCGACGATTTTAAATTTAATTCCTTTACGCCCGTGAAAAACGCTGTGCTTGATTGTAAAGAAAGCGGCTCTACGCTGCGGTTTTTAATGCCGATATGCGCCGCTTTGGGAATACACGCCGCATTTACGGGCAGCAAAACTTTACTTAAAAGACCATTAAAGGAACTCGTCGATACCCTTAACGAGCACGGCGCGGATATAGAAAATTTTACCGTAAAAGGGAAGATTGAAAAAGGCGATTATAAAATAAGCGGAAACGTGACTTCGCAATATATAACGGGGCTTCTTTTCGCTCTCGCAACGCTCGGCGGCGGTAAAATAACCGTAACGGGAAAAATCGTTTCCGAGCCTTATATAGCGATGACCGTAGAAACGCTTAAAAGTTTCGGCGCGGATATAGACAAACGCGGAAACGTATACGAAATAAAAAAGGGTTTCGGAAAAGCAAAAGAAGAAATAACCGTCGAAGGCGACTATTCGGGAGCGGCATTTTTTTTCACGGCGGCGGCAATAGGCGGTAAAATAACCGTAAAAGGTCTTAAAGAAAACTCTTTGCAGGGCGACGCGGAAATTTTAAACGTGCTGAGAAAGTTCGGGGCGAACGTCTGTGTAAAAGATGATTCGGTAACGGTAGAGAAAAGAGAACTTAACGCTATAACCGAAGACTGCGATAACGCTCCCGATTTGGTTCAGGTTATAGCCGTTGCGGCGGCTTACGCCAAAGGCGAAACTCGGCTTAAAAACGTTTACAGGCTAAAAGATAAAGAATGCGACCGTATAGAAGCGATATTAAAAACGCTTGAAACGGCGGGAATAAAAGCCGACTTCGACGGCAGAGATTTAATAATTATCGGCGGAAAACCGAAAGGGGGAACGTTCTTTACGGGTAACGACCACCGCTCGGCAATGTCCGCAGCGATTCTCGCTTGCTACACAGACGGCGATTCGGAGATAATCGGGGCGGAGTCGGTAACGAAATCGTATCCGAACTTTTATAAAGATTTTTCCGCTCTCGGGGGTAAATGCGATGTCGGTATTTAACGGCAAAAAATTATATATCGAAATAGTCGGCGAATCCCACGCGGAAAAAATGACCGCCACGGTAAAAGGTTTTCCCGAACTTAAAATCGACGAAGAAAAACTGCGTTCATTCACAGAAAGAAGAAAACCGAACGCCGCTTTGTTCTCTACGTCGAGAAAGGAAAGCGACAACCCCGTTTTCAGCGGACTAAACGGCTTAAAAACGACCGATAACTTCTCGTTTGACATATTTAACGAGAACGTTAAAAAAAGTGATTATTCGCCCTTATACGGCAAACCAAGACCGTCGCACGCCGATTACGCCCGATATTTAAAAGACGGCGCGCTCGATTTTTCGGGCGGCGGCAGATTTTCGGGGCGAATGACCGCGCCTTTATGCGTTATAGGCGGATTGTGTATGCAATACCTTAACGAAAAAGGGGTTTTTATCGCGGCGTACGTTTCGCGGACAGGAAAGGTAGAAGGACTTTCTTACAAAAAGAAATCTGTCGGGTACGAAGAAATCATAAAAAAACGGGGCGGGATATATCCTTCGCTTTCCGATAAAGAAGAAATGATAAAAGAAATCGAAAACGCAGCGATTGACGGCGATTCCGTCGGCGGAATTGTCGAGTGTATCGCGTACGGGCTTAAAGGAGGCGTCGGAGATAACCTTTTTTCGGGACTGGAAGGTAAAATTTCTTCGCTTTTATACGCAATCCCCGGCGTAAAGGGGGTCGAGTTCGGCGACGGATTCAATTTCGGCGAACTTAAAGGGAGCGACGCCAACGACGGACTTTTTTATTCTGACGGTAAAGTACGTTTTTACGGTAATCGCTCGGGCGGAATAAACGGCGGAATAAGCAACGGACAGCCGATAACGTTATCTGTTGCGATAAGACCCACTCCGTCAATTCAAAAGCCGCAAAAGACGGTGGATTTAATAAAACGGGAAAACGTAGAAATAACCGTTTGCGGCAGACACGACGCGTGCATCGTTCCCAGGGCGCTCCCTTGCGTGGAAAGCGCGGTGGCGATAGCTTTAACCGATGAAATTTTAAGTGAAAAGTATGAATAATCTTGAAAAATTAAGAGAGAAAATAAACGCTATCGACGACGAAATTTCAATTCTTTTAGAAAAGAGATTTACCGTTTGCGGTGAGATAGCCGAAGAGAAAAAACAGAACGGAATAAAAATTTTCGATAAAGAAAGGGAAAACGCCGTAATAAAAAGGGTAACGGAAAAGGTTAATGCCGAATACGCGGAACACGTAAAAGCCGTGTATCTTGCAATACTTACAGAATCCAAAGGGTATCAGGCGGAATTATTCGGTGAAAAAGCAGAACGAACGGAAAAATCCTGCGATTTTTCAAAAAATATCGGAGAATAAAAATGAAATATTGTCTGATAGGCGAAACGTTAAAGCACAGTTATTCCGTCGATATACACGAAAAGAACGGATTCGATTATACATTAAAGGAACTCAAAAAAGAAGATTTGGGGGAGTTTTTTCGTAAAAGGGAATTTGACGGTTTTAACGTAACCGTTCCGTACAAAAAGACGGCGACAGAATATCTCGATTATATAGACGACGAAGCGAAAAAAACGGGCAGCGTAAACACCGTTATAAACGTAAACGGAAAACTGACGGGGTATAATACCGACGTTTACGGACTGGAGTTTTTGTTTAAAAGAGCGGGAGAAAACGTATACGGTAAGAACGTTCTTATTGCGGGAACGGGCGGCGCGTCTGCCGCGGCGGTAACTTTCGCGAAAAAAAGCGGCGCGAAAAAAATTGCCGTCGTAAGCAGAAAAGGCGATATAAACTATGAAAACTGCTACGACCTTTTACCCGAAACGGAAATAATAATAAACGCCACGCCCGCGGGAATGTTTCCCGAAGTCAACGGCAAACTCTTCGACTTAAAAAGATTTAATAACCTCGGGTTTGTAGCCGATTGCGTATATAATCCGCTGAAAACGAATCTTATTATCGATGCGGAAGAACTCGGCGTAAAATGCTCGGGCGGATTACCGATGCTGGTGGGGCAGGCGGTAAAAGCGGAAGAGATTTGGACGGGCAAAGGTTACGATTATAGCGCGGAAATGTTGCTTTCAGGGCTATATTTATCTAAAAGCAATCTTGTTTTATACGGAATGCCGTCTTGCGGAAAAAGTCTTATCGGCAAAAAAGCGGCGGAAATATTGCAAAGAGAATTTTTCGATTCGGATAAGGTTTTCGAAAAAGAGTTCGGAATAACGCCCGAAGATTTTATAGTTAAGTTCGGCGAAGAAGAATTCCGCGAAAAAGAAAGCAAAATAATAGAAAAATTATCGCTTAAAAACGGTTGCGTTATATCGGTAGGCGGCGGCGCGGTTATAAAAAAGAGTAACGCTCGCGCGCTTAAACGCAACGGCGTTTTGTGTTACGTAAAAAGAGATTTAAGCCTTCTTTCGGATTGCGGAAGACCTATATCCAAGACAAAAGGAATAGAAAACTTGTATAACGAACGAAAAGATGTTTACGAAAGTATAAAAGAATTTTTCGTTTATAACGACGATAATACGGAAGAAGTTGCAAAAAGGGCGGTAAAAGGATATGAAGATTCTTGTAATAAACGGCGCTAATCTTAATATGCTGGGCATCAGAGAACCCGAACTTTACGGCGAAAAAGATTATAAATCGCTCGTTAGGTACATAAAAGCGTACGCCAAAGAAAAACAAGTCAAAGTAAAATGCGTGCAAAGCAACTACGAAGGAAAAATCGTTGAAATAATACAAAAAGCGTATAAAAAATACGACGGAATAATTATAAACGCCGGCGCGTATTCGCATACGAGCGTGGCTATTTTAGACGCGTTAAAAGCAGTTAATATTCCAACCGTCGAAGTTCACCTTACCGACGTAAATAAAAGAGAAGATTTCAGGAAAGTAGATTTCGTTGGACTTTATGCTTTTAAAACAATTTCGGGTAAGGGATTTAGCGGATATTCGCTCGCAATAGACGAATTAAAAAAATGTTAAGAAGATTCGGAATATAAAAATATAACGGCTGCGGAGTTTTTCCACAGCCGTTTTTATACGTTTTAATTTTATCTGACGCCGAAAAGAAGTTCGCCGTAAGAAGGATAGGGCCAAACCTTCGCGTCGGTAATGCTTTCCGCCATATCAACGTCGATTCTGAGCGCTTGCATGGATGCGAAAACTTCGTTGCGGAAATATTCTGCGGTCTCAAGAGAATTTTTGCCGTCCACGTTCACGAGAAGTTTTTCGAGTTTGCAGACTTCGGAATAGATAGTTTTTTCCAAAGACGAAAGGGTTTTTATTCTTTCTTCTTCGAAACCGCCCGAAACGTCGGGGCAGGCTTCCTTGCGCTTTTTAACCGTTTCCGAAAGAGAGCAAACGTATTTGCTTATCGCGGGCAGAATGTCTTTGTTTACCATATCTACCATCGTAAGCGCTTCTATGTTTATCGTTTTCGAATAATTTTCGAGCATGATTTCGTATCTTGCTTTCATTTCCGTTTCGGAGAGAACTCTGTGTTCGGTGAAAAGTTTAACGTTTTTCTCGTTAAGGAAATAGGGCAGACAATCGGGCGTGGATTTTAAGTTCAAAAGTCCGCGATTTTCGGCTTCTTTAACCCACTCGTCGTTGTAGCCGTTGCCGTTGAAAATTATGCGTTTGTGTTCGGATATGGTATTTTTTATAAGGTCGTGCAGACTGTTTGTAAAGTCTTTGGCGTTTTCAAGATAGTCCGCAAACTGTCTGAGTTCTTCCGCTACGGCGGTGTTAAGAACGATGTTCGCTTCGGAAATTGACGCCGACGAACCTACCATACGGAATTAGAACTTGTTGCCGGTAAACGCGAAAGGACTCGTTCTGTTTCTGTCCGTCGCGTCTTTCGGGAATTTGGGGATAACGTGAACGCCGATTTTCATCTGCGTTTTTTCTTTCCTGTCGTAAGAAGCGTCTTTTTCGATTGCTTCGAGAATTTCCGTCAACTCGTCGCCGAGGAACATTGAAACGATAGCGGGGGGCGCTTCGTTCGCGCCTAATCTGTGGTCGTTACCCGCGCCGGATGCCGATATTCTCAAAAGGTCCTGATACTCGTCCACGGCTTTTATAACCGCCGTAAGGAAAATAAGGAACTGCGCGTTGTCGTAAGGCGTTTCGCCGGGTTCTAAAAGGTTGATTCCGGTGTCGGTGCAAATCGACCAGTTGTTGTGTTTGCCGCTTCCGTTTACGCCGGCGAAAGGCTTTTCGTGGAGAAGACAAACCATACCGTGTTTTTTCGCGACTTTTTGCATTATTTCCATAGTGAGTTGGTTGTGGTCGGTCGCGATGTTGGTCGTTGTAAAAATAGGAGCGAGTTCGTGCTGAGCGGGGGCGACCTCGTTGTGTTCGGTCTTTGCCAAAATGCCCAACTTCCACAATTCGTCGTTAAGGTCTTTCATGAATTCCTGAACCTTAGGTTTAATCGCGCCGAAGTAGTGATCTTCCATTTCCTGACCCTTGGGAGCTTTGGAACCGAAAAGCGTTCTACCCGTAAAAATGAGGTCTTTTCTCTTGTCGTAAAGGTCTTTCGGAATAAGGAAATATTCCTGTTCGGGGCCTACCGTCGTTTTTACCGATTTGGCGGTGGTGTTGCCGAAAAGCTTAATAACTCTCATCGCCTGACGGTTGATTGCTTCCATTGACCGCAAAAGGGGAGTCTTTTTGTCGAGCGCTTCGCCGCCGTAAGAACAGAAAGCGGTAGGAATACATAATATACCGTCTTTAATGAATGCGTAAGAAGTAGGGTCCCACGCGGTGTAACCCCTTGCTTCGAATGTCGCGCGGAGTCCGCCCGACGGGAAACTCGATGCGTCCGGTTCGCCACGAACTAGTTCTTTGCCCGAGAATTCCATTATAATGCTGCCGTCGGGCGTAGGAGAAATAAAACTGTCGTGTTTTTCGGCTGTTACGCCCGTCATCGGCTGGAACCAGTGGGTAAAATGGGTCGCGCCGTTTTCCACCGCCCAGTCTTTCATCGCGTTAGCGACTACGTTTGCCGTCGCTAAGTCCAGACGTTCGCCGTCGTCTATTGCGCGTTTAACTTGTTTATAAGTGTCTTTGGGAAGCCTTGCTTTCATTACGGAATCGTTAAAAACTTTGCTTCCGAAAATTTCTTTTGTGTTTTCCATAGCGAACTCTCCTTAAATCGTATAAAAAAGATAAAGACGCCAAGAAGTCCTGACGTCTTTGCCAAAAAACAATTATGGCGTTATTATAATGCGAACGAGATAAATTGTCAACGATTTTTTGACGTAATTTTAAATATTTTTTATAAATAAACGTAAAAAACTAATCTAACCGTAAAATTAAGAATCGGTCCGGCGAAAACGTTAACCGCGGAAAAATAACGGTGTGACCGTAAAATAAAGGCAAACGGGCTTGTTTATACGGAAAAGTTATACCTTAAACATTTCTTCGTAATCGGTTTTCAATGGTAAAATCCGACGAAGAGGAAAAGGAAAAATTCGGACGTTTTTTAGCCGAATACGAAAAAGGATTAAAACTGTTCGCCGTTTAACGAAAATAGTTATAGTAGGTAAACCGATTTAGAAAAAACACGACAAAAACGTACGCGGGGCATTAAACGCTCCCGTGTTTAAAAACTTTAACCCTGACGGTTTCCGTCAAGAAAGTCCGTCATAGGCGACCGAACTTAACAAATTAAATCTGCTACCCGACAAATAAAAAAGACGGCAATAAGGACTCTTCTTTTAGGGATTTTAAATAAAAAACCAAAAAAGAATTGATTTTGTGCTTTTTGTGTGATATAGTCAAACATATAAAACTATTAAGGAGAAAAACATGAAAAGATTTTTTGCATTTTTATTAACAATATGCACTATGCTTTCTTGTGTGGGGTTGTTTTCTGCATGTGATAATTCTGAAAACCCACCAGCACACAATCATTCTTTTAGTCAAAATTGGATGAAAGATGAAAACTACCATTGGAACGTTTGTGAGACGATAGGTTGTAACGAAATTGCTAACAAGGGTGTGCACGACTGGACTGGTGTTGATGCAAATACTTGTACTGTATGTGGTAAAGTCAAGGATCAACCTGGAAACAATTTTAGTGGTGAAGTTACCAAAGAACAATGGGATTTAGCTGTTATAGCTGAAAAATTTAATAACGTAACTATAAATTATGGGTTTTTCCAAACAGAAAAAGGCGAAGTTAAGACAGAGTTATTGATTGCTGGTGACAAGGTTCTCAAAACAATGAAAGACGTAAATTTGGTTATTGGTTACGCAGGCGAACAAGCTAAAGAGCAAAAGAGCTTAGTTTTAGACCTATTTATAGGCTTACTCGAAAAATATGAAAACTTTACTTTCGACGAACAAGAAAGTGTTTATATTTCAACTGATACTATTACATCTACAGTTACTAACGACGTTTCAGGCTACACAGCTGTTGAGACGTTAACAAATGGTAAAGTTAAATTTAATAGCGATTATACCATTGAATGGCTTTCTGGCGATTTGACTGAAGAGGTTTTTGTTGACGGTCAGAAGATACGTGTTAGTAAATTTGAAGATATGGTATTTACGTTTAAGGATTTTGGCACTACTGTCGTAGATATTCACACTGAAGTTCCTTATATTCCACAAGCAAACTATACTCAAGTTACCGAACAACAATGGATAGATTCTCTGAGTATTAAGTCAGACTGTCAAATTGATCAAACTTTTACACTCTTGGTAAACGGTGAATTTCATTACGTAATGAAAGATGGTTTTATCCGTTCTGGTAACGTAATTAAGTATAGTGACTGGTATATTTCAATTGAAGGCGACAAATATTTCATTTATAATATTGGTGAAAATGACAAATGGACAAAGAAAGAAATTGATGAAGAACAGTATATTGATTTAGCAACTTTTGCAGAACTTACTTACGCTTTTAATAAATCAACCTTTGATTCTGAAACAGGTCTTTATATTTGTGAAGAGTTAGATATCGGCGATTATCAAAAATACTATAATCTTAAGATGGGTTTTGTAGATGGAAAGATAGCTTACGTTTATTATGAAGACAAAGAAGAAGGTGGTAAAAAGCCTGTATATCAATGTTATTTCAAATATACGACTATAGAAGTTACTCTTCCAACGTTCGATTAATCGTATAGAAAACAAGATTAAATTACATAAAAACTCAAACGGGTTAGTAAATTCTTATTAGGGGATTTTTATCCATAATGAAATGTAGCACACTATACTTTCAAATGAAAGTCGTGTGTTTTGCAAAGAAAAAAGAAAAGGATGGCAAATTTTTTTGCTATCCTTTTATAATTCCTAAAAAATCCCTAAGGGAAGAGCGCAACAGCCTTGCGACAAACGTAACGAGATACTGCGCTACCGCGCAGGACTATGCCCGTCAGGGAAAGT
>JAEDMA010000164.1 GCA_016295005.1 Christensenellaceae bacterium | reverse complement strand
GCATCCGAGCGTCAGCCGCGCTACGGTTTACAGAAATCTCAAAGACCTTTCGGATAGCGGAGAGATAAGAAAGATAAACAACGCCGGCGGGGCGGATAGGTTCGACCATATAGTGGAAAAGCATTACCACGTCCGCTGCGACGAGTGCGGCAAACTGTTCGACGTGGATATGCCGTATATGGGCGAACTTCAGGAAAACGTACGCAATACGCACGGATTTATAATTAACGGTTATGACCTTATGTTCCGCGGGGTATGCCCCGATTGTCAGAAAAAAAGGGAGGAAAAAGCGGACGAAAAATAAAAAATTTTATGGAGAATAATAAATGGCTGATTGCAACTGCAAAGTAAACGAAAACGAATGCGCACCTAAGAAAAACAGATACGAAGGCACCAGGACCGAGAAAAATCTCGAAGCGGCGTTCGCCGGGGAGAGTCAGGCGAGAAACAAGTACACCTATTTCGCGTCGGTAGCGAAGAAAGAAGGTTACGAACAGATTTCGTCGCTTTTCCTTAAGACCGCCGAAAACGAGAAAGAACACGCCAAAATGTGGTTCAAAGAATTAAACGGAATAGGCGACACCGCCGAAAATCTCTGCGCCGCCGCGGCGGGCGAAAATTACGAATGGACGGATATGTACGACGGATTTGCCAAGACCGCCGAAGAAGAAGGCTTCCACGACCTTGCCGTAAAATTCCGTCTCGTAGCGGCTATCGAAAAATCGCACGAAGAAAGATACCGCGCGCTGCTTAAAAACGTAAAAACGGCGGAAGTATTCGCAAAGAGCGAAGTTAAAGTATGGGAATGCAGAAACTGCGGACATATAGTCGTCGGCAAGAAAGCGCCCGAAGTATGCCCCACCTGCGCTCATCCTCAGAGTTACTTCGAAGTCCGCGCCGAAAATTATTGATGGGTACCGATATGAACAACGATAACGTAAAATCCGTCGGCGTAGACGCAAGCGCGCTTTTCAATATAAGTTACGGCTTATACGTCGTTACCACCAACGACGGGGAAAAGGATAACGGCTGCATAGTCAATACGGTGGTTCAGATTACGGCGTCTCCGCTTAAAGTGGCGGTAACCGTAAACAAACAGAATTATACGTGCGAAACGATTGTTAAAACGGGCGTTTTGAACGTCAACTGTCTTACGGAAAGCACACCCTTTTCCACTTTTGAAAGATTCGGTTTTAAAAGCGGCAGAACCGCCGACAAATTCGGCGGAGAAAATCTTAAACGCAGCGCGAACGGTTTAGTCGTGCTTTCGGAAAACGTCAATTCGTTTTTCTCGCTCGCGGTGGAAGAGAAAATAGATTCAGGCACGCATATCACGTTTATATGTTCGGTAGAAGAAGCGGCTAATCTTTCAAAAGGCGAAACAATGACCTATTCTTATTACCATAAAAACGTCAAACCCAAACCCGCACCCAAGGCGGCGAAGGGGTTTATATGCAAGATATGCGGATACGTTTACGAAGGCGAAACGCTGCCGCCCGACTTCGTATGCCCGTGGTGTAAACACGGCGCGGCGGATTTTGAACCGATTACCTGAAACGATTGGGGAGCATATCCTCAGAAAAAATATTAAAGGAGTATAAATATGAGAAGTATTACCAAACTCGATTTACAGTACGCACACCGTTTTTACGGGTTTAAGGGTGAAGCGCAGTATCTTCACGGACACACGGGGACTCTTACCATAGAAGTGGAAGACTCCGTCAACGCTGGCGTCAATATGGTTTTCCCCTGCAACGAAATACAGAAGACCGCCTGGGAAGTTCTTAAAAACTTCGACCACGCGCTCGTTCTCCGCAAAGACGACCCGCTTCTTCCCGCGATTTTAGCGGTATACGAAAAACAGGGAATAAAGGACGGCACGCCCACAAACGTTATGAAAGGACCTGCGTTCAGCACCGAACTCGCCACAGCGTATCCCGATTGCCGTCTCGTCGTTACCAAAGAAACGATGACGGTGGAAGGTATGATAAAAATCGTTTACGACCTTTTGAAAGACAAACTCAATATCGTAAAACTTACCTTTACCAGCGGCGTCAACGCGGCTTCGGAAGAATTTCCTTCGCGCCTGAGTTTAAGCCGTTGCCCGCTCTGCGGAATCACGCTCGACGAAAACGGCGTTTGCCCCAAATGCGGTTACAAAAAACCGTAAGTCGTGTGAAAACAGTTTAATATGACCTGTAAAAAGGCGGCGGAAGTCGGAGAATCCTACTTCCGCCGTTTTTTTGTTTTGCCGCAACCTTTACGTTTTTTAAAATAAAGCAAATGAGACCGATATGGAAAAATCATTGGTTACTTTTTCGTTCGACACACTCTCAAAAATCGCCCGAAAAACGAGATTTTGTCGTACATACACAACTATTGCCACATTTTCATTTTTATATGCGGCGATATCTTGAAAAAACCGGACTCGGAAATTCTCAGTGTTCCGGGCGGGCATGTGGGATTCATAGTCCGGTCGGATTATTATATTGATTTGATTGAAAAGTTCCTGAATAAAATTGCAATCTGAACGGCGGAATAAGCGCGCCGACGAAATCAATCGCCTTATTCCGAT
>JAEDMA010000163.1 GCA_016295005.1 Christensenellaceae bacterium | reverse complement strand
GAAAAAGCATCAGTTTTGCTTGAAAATGCGCTTCGCGCGCTTTCAGACAAAACTTTCGGTATTATCATATAGGTGATTAAATGACGGCATTGATTTATACAAATGCATATAAAGACCCCGATTGCGTTTATACTAAAAAACTTATAAAAAGATTAAATGCTAATTGCGTCGAAACAAAAATTTTCAACGAATGCGGCGATGATATTGATAAATGCGACGTTTTATTTGTAATCGGTGGCGACGGAACGATTTTAGACGTAAAAAACTGCGCCTTAAAACATAATTTACCTATAATCGGTATAAATGCCGGGAAGTTAGGTTTTTTGACCGAGTTCGAGCGCGAAGAGACGGAATTTGCGGCAGATTGCTTTACAAACAAAACATTAAAAACTGACGAAAGAATTTGTTGTTCGCTTAAAATCGGCGATAAAGAGGTTTATGCTCTTAACGAAATATCTATTCAAAGAGTATGCGACGGAAACAAAAAAAACGGCCTTGTCACCGATCTTGCGGTTTATATAAACGGCGATAAATTAGAAAATCTGACGGGTGACGGAGTAATCGTTTCTACTCCAACAGGATCTACGGCATATTCGCTTGCTTCCGGCGGCGCAGTGTTAACTCCCGACGTCAATGCGTTTTCCGTCGTACCCATTTGCGCCCATTCGATTTTTGCTAAACCCATAGTTTGTTCTTCGGAATGCGTGATTAAAATCGAGAACGTCGGGAAACCCGACGCGGGTATATTTGCCGACGGTGAATTTGTTTCTTTTTTATCGACAGGCGAGGGAGTCGTCGTAAAAAAAAGCAACAGTTCGCTTACATTTTTAAGAAAAGAGAATTATAACTTTTTGACAAGATTGATTAAAAAACTCGGGGAAAGATTTTAAGATGAGTAAAAAAAACAGATTAGAAGATATTATATCTTTAATAAACGAATTTGAAATAGAAACCCAGGAAGAGTTGACGGAAAAACTTAACGAAAAAGGATATAACGTTTCCCAGGCAACGGTTTCTCGCGATATAAGGAATTTAGGCATCGTAAAAGGAACGGGTTTTTCAAAAAAGAGTCGTTTTGTTAAGTTCAACACAGGTAAAATGTCGGAAAAATATCTTAATATGTATAAACATGCCGTATTATCTATTACCGCAGCAAATAATCTTGTCGTTATCAAAACGCTCGAGGGAAACGCCAACAGCGTCGGCGCAGCAATAGATTCGATGCAGTTTACGCAGATTCTCGGAACAATTGCGGGAGACGACACTCTTTTAATCATAACAAAAAAAGACTCTGATGCCGAACTTGTAATAAAAGCATTAAGGAATATCTGATGTTAAGTAAACTTTTAATAAAAAACGTCGCGTTGATAGACTCGGCAGAAATAGAATTTACCGACGGTTTGAACGTGTTGTCCGGAGAAACGGGATCAGGGAAATCTGTGATAATAGATTCTCTGAATTTTGTTTTGGGGGCAAAAGCAGATAAAAATTTTATCCGTAACGGTGAAAACGAATGCGTTGTTACAGCGGAGTTTGATGAAATAGGGAATTCCGAAATCGAAACGGTGTTCGAAGAACTGGATATGGATAAAGAAGACTCGCTTATAATTACGCGTAAGTTCAATAAAGAGGGTAAGTCCTCGATTAAAATAAACGGAAACGGCGCAACGGTCGGTATGCTTAAAAAATTTACGTCTAAACTTGTTGACGTACACGGGCAAAGCGAGCACTTTTATTTGTTGAGTTCTGCAAATCAACTTGAATTGCTGGATAAAATATGCGGTAACGATATTTTATCCGCCAAAGAAAAATTAAAATCGGAGTATAACGAATTAAAGGCAATTGAATCGGAACTGGATAAGTTGGGTGGTGACGAAAGTTCCCGGGCGATCAGGTTAGACGTACTGAATTATCAGATAAAGGAGATTGAAGGCGCAAATCTGAAAGAAGGCGAAGAAGCGGAATTGTTGGAAAAAAAACAACGAATTATCAACATGGAAAAGATTTTAACGTCTTTAAATTCCGTTAAAGCGTCTTTTTATGACGAAGGCGGCATTTCAGATATTTTAGGAAACGCGTCAAAATCACTGTCTTTAATATGTTCTATTTCCGAGGATTACAATTCGTTATATAATCGTCTCGAAAGCGCTTATGCGGAACTCGAAGACGTTGCTTCCGCAGCGGAAAACCTTGCAGACGATATGGACGACGAGGATTTAAATATCGACGATATAGAGCAACGACTTGACGTTATAAAAAATCTTAAACGTAAATACGGCGAAAACGTTACCGAAATAAACAACTTCCTTTCCGAAGCGTTGGAAGAGAAGAAAAAATTAGAAAACTTCGATATTTTGGCTGAACGACTGCTAAATGAAAAGAAAGTATTAAAAGATGCGATATACGATAAATACGTTGAACTTTCATCAATCAGGAGGAAAGCCGCCGTCGGGTTTATCGATAACGTTTTAACCGAATTGAAAGAACTCGGCTTTGCAAGCGCAAAATTCGACATATCTTTTAACGAACAACCGCGTTTTGACGAATGTAAGTTTCAGTCGGCAAACGGGTTCGAT
>JAEDMA010000162.1 GCA_016295005.1 Christensenellaceae bacterium | reverse complement strand
TGCCGACGTGAGTTTGAATATATTGCGGCGAATCGGCGGACGGTTCGATTTTTTTGCGCAAAGTCGCCATAAATACGCGCAAGGAAGCGACGTTGCTTTCCCATGCCGCGCCCCATATTTTTTGCGTAATGAAAGTATGAGTAAGCACTTTCCCGACGTTTTTTGACAGCAAACAAAGCAATTTATACTCGATAGGGGTAAGGTGGAGTTCTTCGCCGCTTAAATATGCGCACCCTGCGCCATAATCTATTTTCAGATTTCCGCTTAAAAAAACCGATTCGGATTTGTTTGTCGATTGTACCGACAGAAGTCTTCTTTCCGTGACGCGGATTCTGGCAAGCAATTCTTCGACGGAAAACGGTTTTGTCAGATAATCGTCCGCCCCGGCATCGAGCGCGTCGATTTTATCTTTATCTTCGGTTCTCGCGCTGATTACGATAATCGGCATTTCCGACCAGGAGCGTATTTTTCTGATAACGTCCACGCCGTCGATATCCGGTAATCCCAAATCAAGCAGAACAACGTCCGGATTATGAGAAGACGCTTGCATAACGGCACTTTCTCCGTTCGTTGCGGTAATATAATCGTAATCGTGCGTTTTCAAAGTCGTTCCGATAAGGTTACGGACGGGCGCATCGTCTTCTACGACTAAAATCAGTAAGTTATTCATGTATTTCCACCTCCCCGACGGGCAATGTAAAGGTAAATATCGCGCCGTGCGGAACGTTGTCGGTTATCGTTATTTCTCCGCCGTGCGCATTTACGATAGATTTACACAGCGAAAGTCCCAACCCGATACTGCGACGACAATCGACAATTTTGTTTGCTCCTGTATAAAACATATCGAACACCCGCGATTTTTGTTCGCCCTCGATTCCGTTTCCGTTATCCGCCACGCTTACGCAGACTGTTTCTCCGTTTCTTTTTGCCGTAATAGTAATTTGCGAATCGGACGGCGTGTATTTAATAGCGTTGTCTAAAAGATTGATTAAAACCTGCACGATAAGCCGAGCGTCCATTTTTGCAAGGAGCAAGTCATCCGACTGTATTACGGTGATTTTTTGTTTTTCGCTTTTCTTATGAACATGCTTCAATGCTTCGGCTATTACGTCGCCGACAAGTTCCGTCGTCAAATTTATATTCATTCTGCCTTCTTCAAGGCGCGTTACCGCAAGCAGATTTTCAACCAGATTGATAAGCCAGAGCGAATCGTCGTAAATATCTTCGTATATTTGTTTTTTTGTCGTGTCGTCAATATCGTTACCGTTTGAAATCAGATTGCTCGCATTACCCGAAATGGAAGTAAGCGGAGTCCGTAAATCGTGCGATATGGAACGGAGCAGATTTGCGCGTAACTGTTCGTTTTTTGCCAAAACGGCGGCGCGTTCTCTTTCTTTGGCGTTTATGATTCCGTCAATTGCGATTGCGCATTCGCCGATAACGGAAACCACAATGCTTTCGTTAAAAGAATCAATCGGTTTTTCTCCGACGAAAATGCCTATTGCTCCGTAGTTTTTGCCGTTTTTACATATCGGGAAAAACGTATAGTCGCTTTCAGGATAAATATCCGTTCCTTTCCCTTCTTTTACGTTGCTTTTCGTTACTTGCCAAGCAATTTTCTCGCAGTCGGGCGATATATCGGCGTCGGTGCTTTCAGCCTGCGAAACATGAACTTTTTGCGCCTTTTCATTAAATACGATTACGTTTCGATTTAACAATTTTTCTAATTGATTTGCCGTAACCCGAAATGTTTCCGTTTCGTCGGACGCTTTCTGAATCAACTGGCTCGCATCAAACAAAATTTTTGTTCTGTATGCCGTTTGAGTTGCCTGACGTTCCCGAGTTTTCAGTTTTTCGGTTGTTCCGCCTATAATGAGAGACGCCGCAAGCATAATTATGAAAGTGACGGGGTATCCGCTTCCGTATGCAAGAAACGAAAACCGAGGTTCGGTAAAAAGAAAATTAAAGACCAGAACGCTCGCAACGGACGAAAGAACCCAACAAATTTTGTTTCTTGTCAGTATAGCGGTAATCAGAACGCCGAGCATATAAATCGTAATGATATTTGCTTCGGTAAAACCGAGACTTGAAAAAAGATATCCGAGTAAAGTCGAAAAAGCCAGTAAAGCCGTTGAAACCGTCAATTCTTTGAGTGTTTTTACAAAATGTGGTTTTTCAAAAAGTTTTTTCTTTCCTTTTGCCAGAACGGCATCGCTGTCGGGAATGATATGTATATCGACATTGGGAGCAATCGATATCAGTTTTTCAATTAAAGTCGGCTTGCCAATAATTTTTCGCTTACCGATAATGGTTCTGCCGATTACTATTTTCGTAACGCCGGAAAGACGGGCGTATTCCGCAATCTGAAAAGCAATGTCGTCCCCGCATACGGTAACTATCGACGCGCCGTTCGTTTCGGCAAAACGGATATTTGCAAGTAACCGTTCCGAGTCTTCCGCCTCCATAGATTCAGACGCGGGAGTTTTTACATATAACGCGGAAAAAGTCGCATTGAACGCCTTGGCCATGGCTGCCGCTGTCTGAATTATTTTCGGATTTGAAGGCGCGGAAGACAAAC
>JAEDMA010000161.1 GCA_016295005.1 Christensenellaceae bacterium | reverse complement strand
GAAAATACTTAATTGGAGACGATTCGGGAAGATAGGTAGTCGCTGCATCCAGTAAGAAAGGTTTTGTCAAAAGACAAAGCCTTTTTTCTTTTGCAGCCCTTAATAAAAAAACACCACTTTGTGCGTCGGAATTAAAAATTTTCAGAAAAAAGAAATTCTACTATAATTTAAGTTTTTTAATTGTTTTTGATTTTCTGTCGAGAAATCAGATATGGTTAATAGAGGCGGCTTTTTCATCAGAATCAGCCGCTGTATGTGACCGGCGCATTTATTGATAACGGTATAGATTTTAATATTGCCATCGTATGCGCCGCCGAAAACGCCATAACTATAAACGAACGATTTTAATCGGATAGGTCCTCGTTTTCGTCATATTTCGCTAAAAAGCGGCATAGATATTACCCGTAGGAGGAATATTTATGTATGACGGTATTACGGACAGAGTAATAGAGGAAGCCGTTTATATAATCGAAACGGGAGCGACCGTAAGGAAAACGGGGAAGGCATTTCATTTGGGTAAATCCACGGTTCATAAAGACGTAACCGAGCGATTAAGAGAGATAGATAAACGGTTGTACAAAAAAGTAAAAAAGGTACTGGGGAAAAATCTTGCGGAAAGGCACCTTCGCGGCGGCGAAGCGACCAGGCGTAAGTATATAATGTTAAAGGAAAAGGGCGAGTAGCCCTTTTTTTCTTGACAAAAAAAGAATTTAAAGTTAAAATAAAAATAATAAAACAACCTAAACTAAAAGGTGAGCCTGATAGCGAAGGGGTAATAGAGTAATTATAGGCCGAAAACGGTCTTATAAATTATTTCCTCCCTTTCGCGTCAGGCGAAAGGGAGTTTATTTTGCTCCCGAAGGAGAAAAAATGAAAAAAGTTATTAGCATAACGTTAAGCGCGCTTGTAATAGTTGCGTGCATGTCTTTTATCGGTTGCGGAGAGAAGGGCGGAGAACCCGAAGAAAAAACTCTTTCCGTTAAATATTACGACGACGCGTCGTCGGTAATGCCGATGATGATAAGCGGTAAAGAAACCATCGCTCTTCTTCCCGAACCCGCCGCAACCACTTTAACCAAAAATGCGACGGATAAAACCTGGTACAGGCTCGATTTGCAGGAACTGTACGACGGAACAGCCAAGGCGTATCCGCAAGCGGTAATAATGGTAAAACAGAGCGTGCTTAAGAATAATCCCAAAATCGTGAATAAAGTAAGCGATGCGTTTGCGGAAAACGTAAAATGGGTAAAAACGAATCCCGAAGCGGCGGTAACCGCTATAAGTAACGCTATGGGCGAAGGGGTTGTTACTTCTCTTAACGCAAAAACGCTTAGCGAAACGGTAATAGACAACTGCAAAATCTATTGGCAAAGCGCGGCGGACGGAAAAACTTCCGTTACGAAGTATGTCAGCGATATGATAGAAATCGACGAAAAGAGCGCGAAAGAGGTAAAAGACGACTTCTTCTACGACGCAGATGAAGAAATACAATCGGAAGTAGCCGATAAACAAGAAATAAGCGTTTACGCGCCCGACGGAGCGCCCGCGCTTGCGATTGCAAAGTTCATCAACGACCAAGAATCGTTCGAAACGGGCAAAACGTTTAATTATCACGTAATAAACGCTGCCACGATAGGCGGAATTATATCCAAAGGAACGGGAGATATAATCGTAATGCCGATAACCGCTGCTTCCAAACTTTACGCAAGTTACGCTGCGGATACTTATAAAATGGTATCGGTCGTGACCCACGGAAACCTTTATATAATGAGTACGGAAAAAATCACCGTAGACGATTTTAATAATAAGAGAATGGCTGTAATAGGTCAGGGCAACGTCCCCGATTTAACCCTTAAAGCCGTCCTAAAAAAGCATAATATTAAAACGGTAATAGCCGGGTAAAAATGCAAAAATTCCAGAAAACCCTTAACTTTCTTTTGCCGATACTTTCCGTATTGTCGATAGCGGCGATATGGGCGGTAGCCGCGGCGAAAGTAGACAGCGAATATATATTGCCGTCGCCGACACAATCTTTATCGGCGATGTTTGCCCTTTTCGGAGAAAGGGAATTTTATAACGCTCTTTTTAATACTTTGTTAAGGGCGTTCGAAGCGTTTGCAATCTCCTTCGTTCTGTCTTTCGTTCTCGCCGCTCTGTCCGATAAATTCGAAATCGCGGCAAAAATAATATCGCCGTTAATAGCGATAATAAGGGCTCTTCCGACGATAGCGATTGTGTTGTTGCTGCTTTTCTGGACGACTTCTTATATCGCGCCGATAATAGTAACCATGCTCGTCGTATTGCCTACCATATACACGGAGATATTGAACGCGCTTTCGTCCGTAGACAAAAAACAGATAGAAATGTGTAAAGTGTTTAACGTCAGCGAAAGGGACGTAATACTTAAAGTAAAAGCGCCGCAGATACTGCCGTCGATGTGTAAAACGGCGGGATCGGGGTTTTCGCTTAACTTAAAACTTATGGTGGCGGCGGAAGTAATATCTCAAACGGCGTATTCGATAGGCTATATGCTCAACACGTCCAAAATATACTTCGAGGTAGCCACGATGATTGCGCTCGTTCTCGTAAC
>JAEDMA010000160.1 GCA_016295005.1 Christensenellaceae bacterium | reverse complement strand
TATAATCCGTCGCCATTATAAGTTTCTTTTCCGAGTCTTCGCCCGATATAATAAACTGAAACGGCGTATAAGTATCGGTTACGCCCGAACTTATAGTGTGAAGTTCGATTGCAAGATATTTATACTTTGCCGTATCTACGGTTAGCGTTTCGACGCCCGAAATTACCTGCTCTGCGTTAGAAGTCAGCGAAAACTCGCGATCGACGTTCTTTGCCACCGCCGTTTTGACGCTTTTAATGCCGAAACAAAGGGCAAAAACCGCAACCGCGGCAAGCGCAAACACAGCCGTTTTCTTAAACAATTTCGTCATTCTGCTTTTCTCCCCTTTTTTAGTTTATTTCCCTAAACGATTAAATAAATAATCCATAAAATCCTGTTCTCTTACCGAAACAGCCATCTTTACCGAACCTAAACTCTTATCGCAAAGAGATAACGTATGCCCCCTTAATTCCGTTTCCGAAAGAGGAACGAATATATGCCGCGTTTCGTACTCGCAGAAGTTTTCAGTAAGTTCCGCGATTATAAGCGCGTCGTGCATCTGGGAAGTTCTCGAATTGTAGGTTTTCCAACTCGCGTACATTTTACGCAAAAACTCCCCTTCTTTACCTTTAAGATTCTTTAACGCCGTTTCGTCCTTTTCGCGCATATAACATTTATTAGTACAGTCGTTGCCGATTACCGTTATATCTATCCCGAACGACAACACCACGCTCGCCGCTTCGGGGTCGCAAAGAATGTTCCACTCTCTCCAATTTTTGGAACAGCCCCCCATCATTATGACGTTTTTGAATTTTTTGAACCTTTCGGGGTCTTTTTTTATCGCCGTGGCGACGTTCGTCAGCGGTCCTATCGCTACGAGCGTTACTTCTCCCGCGTTTTTCTCCGCTATTTCGAGAAGTTTCTCCGCCGCATCGTCTCCGTCGGCGGTATAGTCTTTCATGCTTTCGTCGTATGCGGTCATAACGGGTTTGCCGTCTTTGCCGCTCTTTTCGTACGGAAACCTGCTATATGTTCCTTTAAGGTTTTCGTCCGCCCCCGTATACACGGGTATTTCCGACTTATTGAACGCTTCCAGTTGCTGTTTTAAAATCTTCGCCCTGACCTCGCAATTCTTATATACGGTGGTTATGCCGAGCACTTCTATCTCTTCCGTTTTTAGCGCGAGCGCAATCGCGAATGAGTCGTCCACGTCGTCGCCTATATCCGTATCGATAACGATTTTTATCCTTTTATTTTTCATTGTATCAATACTCACGTAGCCCTCCGACGTATTCCGACGTTATTTTATCTTTTACATTTTAATAGATTATCTTCCCCCTTTCAATTTAAAAAATGATTATATCAGATTATAAAAATAACGATTTTGTCTGTTTTCGGGTTACCGCTTTATTCCTCTTTAATGAAAATTATTTTCTTTTATTCCGTGTAAGTATGAAAACGCATTGACAAATTTCGTTTTCCCGTATAAAATTGTTTTTACTATCGGAGTGATTTTTATGAACAAGGTTTTACTTAACTTAAACGCAAAATATTCTTCTTTCGGTGCGGCGGAACGCAAAATCGCCGATTACATATCGCAAAATTATCAGACGGTTCCGTCTCTTTTTATAGGCGACCTTTCCGAATTATGCGGTTGCAGCGTGGCGAGCATTACCCGATTTTCCAAAAAACTCGGGTTCGACGGGTTCCCTCAACTTAAAATCGCCCTCGCCAAAGAAAAAGATTTTCAGCCCGTAAGCGAGAACGTTTCTTCGTCCGACTCTGCCTACGAAGTCTTTTCCAAAATATGCACGGACATTTATTCTTCTCTGGAAAAAACCAAAGCAGTTATCGACAAAAACGCTCTGGAAGAATGTTGCGTAAAGTTGCTAAACGCAAAAAAAGTTTTTATTTTCGGATTGGGCAATTCGTCTTCCGTGGCGCAGGACGCCGCGCACAAACTGTTCCGTACGGGTATTTCCGCCGCCGCTTACACCGACAACCATTTACAGATGATTGCGGCAACCCACGCCGATTCCGACACGGTGATTATAGGCATTTCCCACTCGGGAAGGTCGCGCGATATAGTCGAAGCGATGAAACTTTCCAAAGCCAACGGCGCGTTTACCGTATCCGTTACAAACCGCGAAAAATCGCCGATAATTAAAGTGAGCGACTGCGTTTTAACCACTGTTTCCGACGAAACGAATTACCGCATTTTAGGGCTTTCTTCACGTATCGCCGCTCTCGCTATCGTGGACGCGGTTTACTCTTACATTGTCTGCAAATCGAAGTCCGCAGGTTCATTTATAAACGAAGCGGAATCTTCGCTGACTTGTAAAAAATGCTGATTTTTTATTTTTTTGTCAATGGAAATCAATCCCGGAGTCGAGTACGGTATTGCCCGGAATTTCAATATTTTTACAAAATCGACGCGATAACGGGCGAGATATTCTTCTTCGATTATCATCCGCGAACGTCGTCTGAAAAATTATAACAAAAAAAATCTACGGTAAAATCGGTCATCAGCGGACGCAAAGAACCGGCAAGGGTTTTTAAAAGGAAAAAGGTATGAAAGTCGCTCGGGGTTGGGGTTAAGAACGGTCGGTCGC
>JAEDMA010000159.1 GCA_016295005.1 Christensenellaceae bacterium | reverse complement strand
AAATGCCTCCTCTTTATATGCCGATACTAATGTCCATTTTTATATCGGCACAAACTTTTCCTTTCGATTCAAAAAATAAAATATTTTCAGCGGTTTTTTCTAAAAAAATAAAAATTCTTCCGTTTTCAATCTGCTGTTTAATCAGAAAAAATATAAACGTGCAAATCGAATTATTATTCTTCTCCGTTTTTATCTTTTAATGATAAATCTCCACATAATTTTATTAGTTAAATCTTTTTTATTGTCAATAATATTAAAATATTTTAAATTAGTCAAGCTTTTTAACGTGGATATTATCATTTTTTAAAAATTTACGTTTTTTTTTACATATTATATTTTTATTGTTACAAATTAACACTTTACCAACAATAATTGGTTAAAAACTCCCTGTTTTGTTGATAATTTTTTTCACATAGTTGCACGCGTTTAAATGCCCGTTTCATATTTTTTTCTTAGCGATTTGACATATAAAAACGATATATGTTAAAATAGTGATATCATTTAAAATCAGAACGGGTTAACGAAATAATGAGCCAAAATCAAGAAAATAAAATTTTTACGATTCCAAACATACTGTCTTTGTTGAGGGTAATCGCAATACCTTTTTTTATATGGGCGTTTACCGAAGAACTGTATGACGTCGCCGCGATAATTGCGCTGGCGTCTGCCGTAACGGACGTTATCGACGGATTTATCGCACGAACATTTCACATGGTAAGCGCCTTAGGAAAAGCGCTCGACCCGATAGCGGACAAACTTTCGCAAATTTCTATCGCCATTATGTTATGCGCTAAATTCCGAATAATGATTTTATTGCTTTCGCTTTTAATTTCTAAAGAAATTATTCAGGGCATCGTTTCACTAAAAGTAGTTAAAAAAACGGGTACGACGTATAGTTCTCTCTGGTACGGAAAACTCAGTACGGTACTGATTTATTCGACGTTTATTCTTCACCTATTCTGGATTGAAATACCGTACACTCTGTCTCAGATATTAAATATCGCCTGTGATATAATGATGGTTATTTCACTTATACTTTATATGATAAGAAACTACAGAGTTTTAAGACAACCCGATTAACAAAACCCCTGAACGTAAAAAGCCCGCAAAACACGGGCTTTTTCTTTACCAGTCTTCTTTTATGTTCGTCTTAATATCGTCATAGTACTCGAAGTATTTTTCTTTCGCGGAACGTTTTATTTCTTCGTTCCATTCTTCGGGATATAACGCGTCTTCCTCTTTATATTCCGACTCTCTCATGTAGTCGTATTGCGTTTTACGTTTATCTTGCATTTGCATTCTCCTTTCGTACAGCGTTTGCAATTACATTTTTTCGGTTTAAGAATAACGGATAATCCGACGATTACCGTTACGATTATTATACAACCGAATACGAAAAAAATCAAGCCGTTCGGTTCGGATATTATTTTACCGAAAATATTTATTATCAAAGCGACTATATACCCCGTTAAAAACTCGAATACCAACATAAAAACAAAAGTTTTATTATCGTTTAGTTCTCTTTTTGCCTGCGCGACGGTCGCTATGCACGGAACAGACAACAACACGAACGCCAAAAACGCGTAAGCCGAATAAACGGTATCAAACAAAGCCGAAGGCTCGGAACAAACCAACGATAAAGTTTCGGCAACAGCTTCTCTTGCAAGCAACCCCGAAATTAAAGCCACCGAAGCCTGCCAGTTACCGAATCCGAGCGGATAAAAAATGAATTTTACCGCGTTGCCGATTCCGTATAAGAAACTCTTTTCGGTCTGACCGTAAACGTAACCGCCGAAACCGAAATTCTGTAACACCCAAAGCAAAATAGAAATCGAGAAAATAACAGTTCCCGCTTTAAGCAAAAACTCTTTTAATCTGTCAAGCAACAAAAAAATAACGCTTTTCATATCGGGAATTCTGTATACAGGCATTTCCAGAAGAAAACCTTTTTCGCTTTTTTTGCCGTTACGGTCGCTTAAAATCTTTCCGCAGACAGCAACGACAAATATACCCAACAAATACAACGAGGCGGCTATAAGGGCGTTACCGCCGAACAGTTGATAAGAAAACCACCCGAAAACCGCGGCTTTTGCACCGCAAGGCAAAAACGGGGACAAGATAATCGTCATAGCCCTTTCGTCGTCGGTTTCGATAATTCGCGCAGCGGTAATTCCCGTAACCGTGCAACCGCAAGATAATACCAACGGTATAACCGACTTGCCTCCAAGTCCAAACGATCTGAAAAACCTGTCTAAAATAAAAGAAACCCTTGACATATAGCCGCTTTCTTCAAGTAAGGCAAGAAATAAATATAACGCTGTTAAATGCGGCAAAAATTCTGCAACCGTTCCGACACCTTTACAAACGGCGCCAAGCAATGAAAGCCAAATATTGCCGTCGCCTGTTTCGGAAAGAATATTATCAAAAAAACCGGATATACTTCCGCTGAATATACCGCCGATTTTAAATGAGAAAAAGTACACGCAAAATATTATGCCTATAAAAATCGGTAAGCCGAAAATTTTGTTCGTTACTACGTTATCGATTTTTATGGTCAACTTTTCTTTTTTATTTTCTGCCGTTTTCTCTTCACAT
>JAEDMA010000158.1 GCA_016295005.1 Christensenellaceae bacterium | reverse complement strand
CGGTAAAAATTAACGTATAAAAAATTTTAATATTATTGCGCGGTTGCAAATTTATTTGCAACCGCGTTTTTCTGTTTTGTGGGGGATAAGGTGAAAAATAACGGCTTTTTTTTAGTTTTTGCGGTAAAATTAGCCACAATTATAAAATTTTCTATGTTAATATGTATTCGTTAAAGGGGCGGTTTTTACGGTTAAACTCCGCATACTTTTATAAAAATAAACATATTCCGAAATTTAATCGGAAAATTTTTAAGGAGAGAGAAGATGAGAAAAACACTGAAAACCAAAACGCTTGCTGTGATTCTGGTTGCGGCTTTGGCTTTCTTTTCGGCAGGCTTTATGTCGCTTACGCCCGTTTCCGCAACCGAAGTAGTAAGTCCCTCTGTATCGTCGGCGAGTCCCGCGCGTTCGGGGTTAAGATTTACCGCCAAAGGCACTACCGAAACGAACGGCAACCTGGTATTCAATCTTGCGGAAAAAACGGCCTTATCCGACGCGACTTCTTTAACGTTCGATTTTAACTTTTTATCGACGACGGGTAAAGTTTATCCTTTCGCGGTGGACTCTTACGGGTTCTACTACGAATTTAACGGGAAAGAAGGCATGCCTTCCACGACGAGTTATCTTTATACCGACACGAACCGCGCGCCGAAACATATAGGCAAGGGCCAGTGGGCTAATTTTACCGCAACGGAAATAGGCAACTCTTATCTGGAAATTCCCCTTTCGGCGTTTGTTTGCAGGGGATTGTTCAATAATATAATCGACTGGGTAACGCCCATAGGTACCGAAAACAATATTAAAGAAGGAGACCCGCTGACTTCCGGAAGAACTCTGGTCCAGGTCGGCGTTAGACTCAGAACCGAAATAGAAATAACGGGCGACTTTGTTTTCGGTAACGTATACAAAAATACCGCGAACGGTTTCGTTAAAATTCTCGACGCGGCTTCTTCTAAATATAAAGGCGTAACCTTTACGAGAACCGCCGGCGACGTGTGGCTTGCAGGTCAGCAAGGCCAATGGGGTACGAGCGGAGATACCGGTTATACCGCAGTAGGCTGGTGGGTTACTACCAAGACGGAAAATTTTAACGTGACTTCCTATACAACAAAAGGTACAAATTATATCGCTTCCGAATTCGACGGCGTAAGGTACGTTGCGACGCCGGACTCTTACGAATCGTCACAAAGAATTAACGTTCCTGCCGTAAACAAAGAAGTTATCGGCAAAACGCTGGCTTTCAGAATTAAAAACAATAACGACGCACTTACCCGCATTCAGTTACTTGTTAACGGTAAAGACGTGGCGAACACTCTCGTTTACTTTATCAACGAAGATTATACTCCCGTTTCCAGAACTTACGACGGAAAGGTGTATAACTATTTCGACGGTACGTGGGGTCAGGACATTCCCGCAAGTTTCAACGGATATATGCTCATTCGTTTTATTCAGACGAGCGATAGTAAACCGCTTAACGTTCCGCAGGCGGACAGTTACACTTTGGGTATCTGCTGGAATAAACTCTGGATTGCAGACCTATCGGTTAATCTCGAATTCGGCGATATTTACGTTTACGGAGAAGACCCCGGCAACAGAGCCGATTTTGCGGAATATATGTTCGGCGAAAGAGAACTCTTCTTCACCTTTGCGGATGAAAATTCTCCGCAAGGAATAGATGGCCGCGTTACCATGACTAATTCTTGGTGTTATTCGCCGAAGTTAGAAAGAGTTTACCGTACCACATACACCGTCGTTAAAGACGTGGAGGGTGAAAGAACGGTGGAAAAAGTCGCTTCTTCTTACGATTTAAGCGACGCGGAAATGACTAATAAACAGTTCGTCTGCTGGACGGAAAAGGGCGTAATCAAAAATAACGGAACTTACGCCGCTACCGCCGATACTTTCGTTAAGGCGTTCGGAATCGAAACGGTTATGGGTTTCGGCGCGAGCATGAGAGTTTCCGCCGACACAACGGGACTTCGTTTCATCGCGAAAGTTAACAAAGCCGATTACGAACAGGCGAAAGCCCTTTTCGGAGAAGAAAACGTTGCGCTTTCTATGCTTATCAACAGGGGCGACGGCAAAAAACTTGATAAAGACGCCGAAAAATATTATGAAGAGGACGGCTATATATGCTATAATATGGTGGTAATCGGTATCGACGATATCGAACTCACCTTCGAAGGCAAAGGCTACGTCAGATTGACTAACGGCGAACAAACGTTAAAGATTTTCGCTACGGCGAACGAGAACGTAAGAACGATTAAATACGTTGCGGAAGCGGTACTCGCGGACGAAAACGCGCCCGAATCTATCAAAAACGTTGTAAAATCTCTTTTGGGGGTGGAATAATATGAAAAAACAATTTACGGCGCCCGAAATTACGGTTGTTAAGATGGATGAATCCGTCGATTGTCTGCAAAGCAGCACTTTTTACGACAATCCCAACGATAACGTGTTCAACAACAGCGAGTTCGTTTAATCGGAACTTTTAACAAAACTTAAACTGCGTTCGCTTGCGGTTTTTGCGCGCCATTTTCGTTGCGCGTATAATCGTCGGCGAACGTTTTTTACTGCCAAAATAAAAGCGCGAATTTT
>JAEDMA010000157.1 GCA_016295005.1 Christensenellaceae bacterium | reverse complement strand
TTCGTCGTTACAGACGTACGCCCCCCTGCCGTTCAGTTTACCCGAAAAATCCAGGACGAATCCTTCTTCGGTTCTGACTATGCGTAGAAGTTCTTTTTTAGGTTTGGCCGTTCTGCAACAGATACACGTTCTTACGGGAACTTTTTTTTCCATAGTTTTCCCCGAAATTTATTCGGCGGATTCCGTTGCGGGAATTTCTGCCGATTCACCGAATTCGTCGCCTTCCGCGATAGCGGCGCTCTCGCTTTTAACGTCTATTTTCCAGCCTGTAAGTTTAACGGCAAGACGAGCGTTCTGACCGCTTCTGCCGATAGCGAGCGAAAGTTTGTCGTCGGGAACTATAGCCCTTGCGGAATTTTCGCCGTCGAGTTCGATGACTTTGATGACTTTCGCGGGCGATAACGCTTTTGCGATAAATTCGAGCGGGTTTTCGCTCCAGGGAATAATGTCTATTTTTTCTCCGCCGAGTTCGGCGACTATCGCGTTGACCCTTGCGCCTTTATTTCCTACGCACGCGCCGAGCGCGTCAACCGAAGGATCGTTGCTGTATATAGCGATTTTGGTTCTCTGCCCCGCATCTCTCGCGACGCCTTTTATTTCTACTATACCCTGTTTGATTTCGGGAACTTCGTTTTCGAAAAGTCTTTTAACGAGACCCACCGACGAACGGGAAACCATAACTCTTGCGAGTTTGCCCGCGTTTTTAACTTTCTTTACGAAAACGTTGATTTTCTGATTAACTTCGTACTTTTCGCCGGGAATCTGGTCTTTTTCGGACATAACTCCCTCTAACTGCGAACCGCCGATTTCCACGAAAACGTTGCCGTCTTCGATACGACGAATGGTGCAAGACATAAGTTCGCCTTCCTTATCCTCGAATTCGCTGACGGTATTGTTCATTTCGATTTCGCGAAGTTTTTGCATAACTATCTGTTTCGCGGTCTGCGCGGCTATTCTGCCGAAGTTTTTAGGCGAGATTTCCGTTTCCATAACGTCGCCGGCTTTATAACTTTTTTTGACAAGCCTTGCTTCTTCTACGCCGATTTCCTTATCGGGGTCGACCACTTCGTCCACCACGTTTTTAACGCTGTAAATTTTGATAGTCTTTTTTTCGGGATTAAGTCTTACGGAAATTCCGCTTGTATCGCCGGAAGATTTTTTATAAGCGGAAACCATAGCGGTTTCTAATGCCGAGATAAATTCTTCCTGAGAAATACCTTTTTCTCTTTCAAGATCGGCTAAGGCCGCGAAAAAGTCTTGATTAATCATCTTGTTACTCCTTAAAAGTTTATGTAAAAATAATAATTTTTTAATTAAAATCTATAAATTCGTTCATTCTGACGATGTTTTTAAGGGAAACGGAGAAAGTTTCCTTACCGTCATCAAGCACTACGTTTTCCCCGTCGTAAGAAACCAGAACGGCGTCGGAACTTTTTTTGCCTTTAACGGCCGAATAAAATTTTACTTCTACCTTTTTGCCCACGTGGGAAAGATAATCTTTTTCCGTTTTAAACGGTCTGTCGGCGCCGGGGCTCGATACGTTCAGCACGTAAGGAAACCCGTACGTCGGGTCGAGTTCGTCTAACGGCGCGTCTATGGCGTTATGGAAAGTTTCGCAGTCGTCCAGCGAAACGCCGCCGTCCTTATCGATAAAAACGGTAAGCGACGGGTTTTTGCCCTGTTTGAATTCCACGTCGTATACGGAAAGCCCTAACGGCGAAGCGATTTTTTCCGCAAGGGAAACGATTAAACTCTTGTCTTTGATTTTCATAAGGGCTCCTTACAAAAAATTATGAGAACGGAGGACCGTTCTCATACGTCAGGCTCGATATTTACTGTTATTATATTAACATATAATAAAAGGAAACGCAAGCGTTTTTTGCATAAAATTACTTATTTTTAATTTTCATCAGTTCAATAAAGGCTTCTGCGGTGGCGTAAGCGTCGGAGAGCGCTCTGTGGTGATGAAACGCTATGCCGAAATGTTCGGCTAAAGAGTGAAGATCGGCTTTTTTAAGTTCGGGAAGACATCTTCTCGTCATTTCCATCGTATCCATAACGCGGTTGTCGAAAACGTACTCTTCGGCTTCGGCGTACTTTCTTATAAATCCTCTGTCGAAGTCGGCGTTGTGAGCCACGATGACGCACCCTTCTATAAACCTGATAAAATCGGGAAGCACTTTTTCTATCGGGGGCGCGTCTTTAACCATTTCGTTCGTTATGCCCGTAAGCTGAGTAATTCTGTCTTCTATAACTCTCGTAGGTTTTATAAGGGAAGTAAACTGTTCGGATATAACCCCGTTTTTAATTTTAACCGCGCCTATTTCGGTTATGCAGTCGTTGATAACGTCAAGCCCCGTTGTTTCTATATCGAAAACAACGTAGTTGACAGAAGTCAACTCTTCGGGAAGAGCCGAATCTGTATCGAAAACGCTTTTGACTTTAATAGTCGAAGCGGGTTCGGGGAAAACGGCGGAATATTCGAAAGGCGCTTTCTTTTTGAACTTCGGTTTTTTAACGAAGTCGGTCGGGAAAACGCACCTGTTTATTTTCTCGAAAGTAAATGACGGTCTGCCGTTGTATTCGCCCATTTTCCCG
>JAEDMA010000156.1 GCA_016295005.1 Christensenellaceae bacterium | reverse complement strand
TATGTTTTAGTCAAACGACGGAAAATAAAAGGAATATTAATGGTCGTAAAAGGGAGGCGATTTCCGATTTTCTCTTTACAATTAGGGTTTCGGGGAGTATAATAACAATGTAAATTTTGTATGAAAGCGTGGCAACGACGGTTACCGAAAAAATTATATTTTTTCTCGTTTCAATGTTATAATGAAAACCGTAGAAGTTTTTGAACGTCGTATGCGGTTAGTTTTTTTATTTTTAAAGTTTAACGGTAAAAAGGAGTAAAATATGGATTTCGAAAAAATTTGTAAACAAAGATTTTCGGTAAGAAGTTTTTCGGATAGAAAACCCGACGAAAAAATTATAGAAAAGTTGTGCGGGCTCGCAAGGCTTTCTCCGACGGCTAAAAACAATCAACCTTACGAATTGTACGTTATAAGCGGAGAAAAATCTCTGAAAAAACTCGAAACCGCCAAAGCGTGCATTTACGGCGCGCCCGTAGCGATAGTCGTTTGTTCGGATAAAGAAAAGGCGTGGAGAAATCGTTACAGCGGTCAGGACAGTACGCTGCAAGACGTAGGCATCGTCGCGACGACCCTTTTATACGGCGCGGAAGAATACGGACTTAACGGAATATATATCTGTAATTTCGATCCGCAAGCGACTAAAACCGAGTTTTCTATGGAGGAAAATCTTACGCCCGAATGTATTATCGCGGTAGGGTATAAAACGGACGACTGCGTTCCTTCGGAAAGGCATTTCGAAAGAAGAGAATTAAACGAATTCGTACACTACGAAAAGGACTGAATCAAGGAGTAAATTATGACGAAAATTATACCGGTAGTGGTAATAAAGGACGTATGCGACACGGTAAAGACGCTGAAAGCGTTAAAAGACGGCGGAGTAAATTGCGCGGAAATATGTTTCCGCACCGATTGCGCCGAAGAAGCGATTAAAATCGGGGTAAAGGAATTCCCCGATATGGAAATAGGCGCAGGCACGGTAATCAACGTCGCGCAGTGCGAAACCGCGTTGAAAGCGGGCGCTAAGTTTATCGTTTCGCCGGGATTTTCTTCGGCGGTAGCGAAAGTTTGTAAAGAAAACGGCGTTACTTACTTCCCGGGGTGCGTAACTCCTACCGAGATTATGCAGGCGCTCGAAGAAGGAATAACCACGGTTAAATTTTTCCCTGCAAGCGTTTACGGCGGACTTAAAGCGTTAAAGGCGTTATCCGCTCCGTTCCCGCAAATCAGGTTTATTCCTACCGGCGGAGTCGATTTATCCAACTTAAAAGAATTCGCCGAGTTCGATAAGGTTTACGGAATAGGCGGTTCGTTTATGATGAAAGGCGATATAACCGCCAACTGCAAAGAAATAAATAAAATACTTAAAGGTGAATAATATGAAAGTGGTTACGTTCGGTGAAATTATGTTAAGGCTCGCTCCCGAAGGATATTTAAGATTCGTTCAGAGCGATAAGTTAGAAGCCACGTTCGGCGGAGCGGAAGCAAACGTTGCAGTTTCGTTGTCGGAATTCGGAGTTCACGCGGCCTTCGTTACCAAACTTCCGTCGCACGAAATAGGGCAGGCTGCCGTAAATAGTATGAGAAAGTTCGGGGTGGATACTTCGGAAATAGTCCGCGGCGGCGACAGAGTAGGCATATACTATTGCGAAAAGGGCGCAAGCCAAAGACCGAGCAAGGTCGTTTACGACAGAGCGAATTCGTCGATCGCTACGGCTTCCGCTTCCGATTTCGACTGGGATAAAATATTAGACGGCGCCGAATGGTTCCATTTTACGGGAATTACGCCCGCATTGTCGGACGAAACGGCTGTTATTACCGAACAGGCGCTGAAAAAGGCGAAAGAAAAGGGTATAACCGTTTCCTGCGACCTTAATTTCCGCAAAAAGTTGTGGAGCAAAGAAAAAGCCGGCGCGGTTATGGATAAACTTTGCAAATACGTCGACTACTGCATAGCGAACGAAGAAGACGCGAAAGACGTTTTCGGCATAGAATCGTGCGGAAGCAATATCGAAGGCGGCAAACTTAACCGCGAAGGTTATATCGAAGTGGCGAAAAAAATTACCGACAGATTCGATTTTAAAGGGGTGGCGATAACTCTTCGCGAGAGCATATCCGCAAACGATAATATATGGTCGGCTATGCTTTATACCGAAGGGGAAGCGAAGTTCTCCCGTAAATACGATATGCACATTGTAGACAGAGTGGGCGGCGGCGATTCTTTCGGCGCAGGGCTTATTTATTCGCTTATAAACGGCTATAACGCTCAGGAAGCGGTGGAATTCGCGGTTGCGGCAAGTTGTCTTAAACACAGTATAGAAGGCGATTTCAACGCCGTAAGCGTGGAAGAGGTAAAAGCGCTCGTGAAGGGCGGCGGCTCGGGCAGAGTTCAGAGATAACTCGTAAAATTAAAAAACTTATAAACGTTACCGCGGCGAATTTCGCCGCGGTAACGTTTTGTAGTTTTTAGCGAAAAAATATCCACCGCTTGGAGCGGTGGAATAAAAAATCTTCGGATAAAAGAATCCTGCTATGATTAATAACTCGCTATTTTAATTGTTTTTTTCGCCGTTTTTACGTTCTCTTTATTGCGGGATATAGCAGTGGGGAAAGAGC
>JAEDMA010000155.1 GCA_016295005.1 Christensenellaceae bacterium | reverse complement strand
ATATACAAATTCGCTTTGTTTATACTTTTCAACACTATATTCTAAAATTTTAGTTATATAATTCCTCAAAAAATCAAACCATACACTTGAAAAAAAATCTTATTTATTGTATAATTTTTTTATGATATTTGAGAAATTTGATGTTGAAACAATTATTGGCTGTGCGAAAATTACCATTGTTCCGGCGAAAAGTATCATTGCGTCCTCGAGGAAAACTCACGGTTTCGCTTACTTTATTGACGGAGAAGCAATTTATACCTTTCAACAAAAAAAGATAAATATACAACCGAAAACTTTTTTATTCTTACCGAAAGGTTTTTCTTACAAAATTTACCGTCCGACCGTCTCTCATTGCATCATTGTCGATTTCACCGCAAAAGATGATAGTCTGATTCCCGATCCATTTGCTTTTAATTGCGAGTCTGATGAACTTTTCGATGCGTTCAACGACCTTAAAAAAGTCTTTTTATCAACCCCACGCAATATGATTGCGAAATTAAAGAGTCTCTTTTATAAAATTCTAAGCATCCTGCAATTTTATGAAAAAGAAGATTATGTGCCCTCTTCACACTATTTAAAGATAGAACCGGCTGTAAAATTCATTCAAAATCACTTTACAAATACAGACTTAAACATTGAACTGCTATCTGAAATAGCCGGCATTAGTCCAAGCTATCTCTATCAAGAATTTTATAGGTGTTTTAAGCTTTCTCCGAAAAAATATATTATTCAACAACAATTATCATTGGCACGTAAGCTTTTGCTCAATTCAGAATTTTCTATCCATGAAATCGCTATCAGTTGCGGATTTAAAAGCGAATATTATTTCAGTAAACTTTTTAAAGACAAAATCGGAATCGCTCCTTCCGTATACAGAAAAAATCATCAATAACTTTCTTGATAACGCTATCCAGGATAACAATTTATTCAAAATCTAAAAAAAACGACTCTGCGCTTTTTTAACTGTATTAATTTTTCTAAAAATTCCTAACTGACAGTGGGACGTGTGCTAGTGCTTATGTAATATCCTTTGCACCAAAATTCGCGATTTTGGCATACAAACTTCATATTCCGCATTGATTAAAAAGTCGAAAAAGATTTATCTTCTCCGACCGCGAATTTGCTGTTTGTTCCTAATTTTTATTTCCTTTCACCGTGGAATTATTATTTACTCCTTCGGTATATAGACAAAAAAAAACACAAGACCTACTAAATCTTGTGCTTTTTGTGTTTTGTAGCTTTTTCGTACTACAAAGATGTCTGCGTTGCCCAAAATAGCTGATTTTATCAGCCGTTTTGAATTTTCTTTTTTCAGTTTTCTCGCTTTTTCCGTTCCGTTTTCGAACCACGCACTTCGCGATTTCAAAGAAGAGATTTCAAATAATCTTCTACGTTTCTGTATTCTATTCCGTTTTCGAGAGTTGCATTTTCTCCGCGATAGATGACCGTTCTCTTCGTGATTTTCCCGTATCTGAATTTCGTGTTTTTCAGCTTCTCCTCATCAATCAGATGCCTGTATTGCTCTTTCGTCTGCTCCTTGCTGTGCTTTACTTCGTAAATTTCACAAGTCGCTTTCGCATTATCCGCAACAACCATATCGAATTCGCCGACGGCAAACTGAAGCTGAAAAACTTGCTTTTTCGGATTCGCAATCTTTGTTTCAAGCAACACGATGTCTTCCATCATTCTACCCTTTATATCGCTTAAAATCCGTTCGATAACCGCATTTCTTTCATCTATTGAAAGCTCCTGAAACTCCCCGTCTTCAAGCAACGATTGCACAAGTTCTTTTGCTTGCGAATATCTCATTCCCGGTTGAGTAAAAACGGTTTTGTAGTTCTTTTCACGACCGACAGGCAACGTCTGAATATCGATATCAACCGTTAAATCCAAAGCATCGAGATACTCTTTTATTTCTCTTCTATGATCTTCCGAAATCGTTACGATTTGTTCTTCTTTATTTCTGATTTCGAGCAGATTCTTAAGCCGCTTTGTAAATTCTTCTTTGTCGATTCTATCAAGAATATCGTTTTGATTCTGCCTGTCGTTTCGCAAATTCCTTGCCGAAATTCCCAAATCATGAGACATAAAATCTTTCGTCAGAACGTCTAAAGTGAAACGATGGTTGACGTCTTCGACAACTCTGTTAATCGCGCTTGTTAGTTCGCCTTTCTCGTATAAATCATAAAGCGCGCGGAAATGCCCGCCGTATTGATAACACTTCAAAGAGTGCTGAATATTCTTTGCGATTGCACTGTCAACGTATTCGTCAACGCTTTTCTTGCTTGCAAACGTGGACTTTTCGTTATAATGAACGCCGCCGAGACTCATCGTGCCGCCGTAACAAATATACTCGTCGATTCCCTTAATGCCGAGAACTTCTTCAAACTCTCTGTACGGAATAAACGTGGTATGAAGGAAAATACAACGGTCATATAACTGCTCGTCTTCGGAAAAAAAGAATCCGAGCGAATCCGTACCCGATAACACGATTTTCATTCCGCAAGCGGCAAATATATCCGAAAAAAGCGCAGCGCCTTCGATAAAATCTTCGATAAGCGTTACTTCGTCGATAAACACATATTTGTATCCGCTGTTCATCAGGTATTTTAAGTCCTGATT
>JAEDMA010000040.1 GCA_016295005.1 Christensenellaceae bacterium | reverse complement strand
GAAAGGATACGGGGAACGAAAAGACATATGAGAGAGCGGAGAGATGGAGATTGCGGTTAAGGGTGAAAGGGGTTAGCGGCGGAGTACGGGAAAAAAGGTTCGGGAAAACAGTGAGAGCGGCGTTAGATAATGACGGGGTGGCGAGAGGTGGCGAAAGGATACGGGGAACGGGAAAACGTATGAGAGAGCAGAGAGATGGAAATTACGGTTAAGGGTGAAAGGGGGCGGCGGAGTAGAGAAAAAAGGTTCGGCAAAACATAGAGAGAGGCGTTAGATAGTGACGGGGGTGGAAATTCGGAACGGCGAGGCGTGGATAAAAAAGAAAAATTTTCAAAAATTTGCCTAATATGACAGTTTCGTGTAAGACGCGGTATTATATTAAACACGAACAAATGTTCGGAAAATTTTTTATAATAATCCCGAAAAAGTTGGTTGTCAAGGATTTTATGGCATATTTCAAATAATTTTGTACAATATTTGAAATTTGTACAAAAATATGTCACAACAGTCTTGACTATTGAAAGTTATATATTACAATCTTGGTAAACACGCGGTAAATCCGCACAAAAGGAGCGTTCTTATGAACAACTTATACGTTAAAGCAATTTTGTATTCCTATCCGCATCTGGACGAACTTGCCGACCAGATAACCGAACTCATGGCGAGAAAAGCCGTAGCTTCCATGCACGACTTTTCGCCTTGCGAACGTCAGTGTTATAAAATGGTCGAACTTGCTCTTCAGAAAGGCGTCGTTACCGAACTTAAAAGAGTTTCGGACGCGGTTTTAAAAAACTTTTCGGAAGAAGATATTGCTTATCTTGATAAAAAATATTTTAGGACGGGAAATAAAAATTCCTGCGATATAAAACAGGGAAAAGAGTTTTTTCGTCAGATTTACAAATTAGAAAAGAAAATAGGTTTTTTATTTGAGTGCGAAGGAGTGCGCGACGAATGGTTCAAAGATAACTGTATGGAAATCGCTTTCTTCAGAGAACTCGTAAAAACGGTTAAGGAAAGAGAGGAAATCCTTAAAAAGGGCAAAGACACTTTCGAACGCAATAATAGAAAGGAAAAAACCCGTTCGGTTTCCGCTTAAGGCTACTCGTAATCGTTATCGTCGTAAAAAGTTACGGCGGTTGCCGTGTCTTTCTTTCGGACAATGATGAGAAGAGATATCAAACCCGAAGCCGCTAAAAGAGCGATGATGACTATTCTTAAACTTTCCGGACCTACAGAATCGGATTTATCTTCTTCGACCGGTTTCTCTTCTTCCTTTATAAAGGTCAGCGGGTTAGGGTGATCCGGAACGGAAAAAGGGTATACGTCGCTTTCGGCAACGTAGCCTAATCTTCCGTTGTAACCAACGAAATATACGTTGTTTCCGACGTCGTCCGTTTCGTTTCCGTAATAGTACAGTTCTCTGTCGCCGAACACGTATTGAACGGCGTTCTTTAAGGATCTGTCCGAATACAGCACGGCCGAACGGCAGGTTTTTAACGTAATATCGGGATAGGGATTTTCTACCGACAGTTCGTCGGCGAAAAGTTTATCGTATTCGGCGTAACCGTCGATGATAAGCGCGCCGCCTTTTACAGAACATTCGATATGCGCGACGTTGCCGTTTACCGAATCGAGTTTTACGTAATACGTATAAGGAAGATAAAATATCCGTTCGGAAAGATCTTCCGAGCGGTAAAAGGCGGTATCCTGCGTGATTACCCGCATATATTCGTTTCGGGCGTATGCCGTACGGATAACCGAGGGCGTCGTCAGAAATATTAAAGATAAACATATTAAAAATAACTTTTTCATTTTTTACCCCCTTTATTTCGTCGGATAAAAGTTATTTTACAGTACCGACGACTACTTTTAAAGTCGGTATATCGCTATTAAAAGGATAATTTGTCGATTATGAACGACCTGATTTATAAAATTCTCGAAATAGAAGCCGAACAAAAAAGAAGAAAATCTTTCCGCAATCTCGAAAACTACAATTCGGGAGATAAAGTTCACTTAAAACAAGTGGCTTTTCACAAATGCCCGAAAAAAAACAGGTGGGTTTTCGGCGGCAACAGAAGCGGCAAAACAGAGTGCGGCGCGGTGGAAACCGTATATACGGCTCTCGGCGTTCACCCTTACCGCAAAAACAGAAAAGACACGTTCGGCTGGGTGGTGTCTCTTTCTCAACAGGTTCAAAGGGACGTCGCGCAAAAAAAGATTCTTCATTACCTTAACCCGTCTAAAATCGAAGGCATTACGATGCTGTCGGGTAAAAAAGAAAGCCCCGAATACGGCGTTATCGACCAGATAAGAGTGAAAAACGTTTTCGGCGGCGTTTCCGTTATAGGGTTTAAAAGTTGCGACCAGGGAAGGGAAAAGTTTCAGGGGAGTTCGCTCGATTACGTCTGGTTCGACGAAGAACCTCCGAAGGATATTTACGACGAGTGCAAAATGAGAGTTCTGGACAAAAAAGGGGATATTTTCGGAACGATGACACCGTTAAAAGGGCTTACCTTTATTTACGACGAGATTTTCTTAAACTCCGGCAATTCTGCCGAAGTGTGGTACGAGTTTATGGAATGGGCGGATAACCCTTATCTTGACGAAGAAGAGATAAAAAACCTTACGGCGAGTTTATCGCCCGATCAGTTGGAAAGCAGGCGGTACGGAAGATTCCGCGAAAGCGTGGGGCTTGTGTATCCCGAATTCGACGAGAATTTCCACGTTATCGAGCCTTTTTCGGATATTCCCGATGAGTGGCAGGACGTTATTTCCATTGACCCCGGACTTAACAATCCGTTATCCGCGCACTGGTATTGCGTGGACGGCGACGACAACGTTTACGTAGTCGCCGAGCATTTCGAAGCAGGCAAAGACGTTATCTATCATTCGGAAAAAATAAAAGAAATTTCGGACAGGCTCGGCTGGAAAAAAGACGGCTCGGGAAGAATCCGCGCCCTTATCGATTCCGCAGCAAACCAAAAAACGCTCGCTTCCGAAAAAAGCGTTACCGAACTTTTTTACGACAACGGTATTCTTGCCGACCCGAGAGTCAACAAAGATTTGTTTTCGGGTATTCAGACGGTGAAAGGGTATCTCGGAAAAAATAACGGCAAGCCTGATATTTATATATTCAAAACGTGCGTAAACCTTATCCGCGAACTGAAAAGTTACTGGTGGGGAGAGGGGGAACGTCCGAAAAAATACGACGACCACGCTCTGGACGAGTTGAGATATTATCTTATGACCCGCCCCAAAGGCGTTACGGAAAAACCGCAAAAAAGTTTTATTCAAAAACATAAGGAGAGATTGTGCAGACAAATTCGCAATGAAAAACGGCATTACTGAAAATCAGAAAGACAAAATCACTTCGGCGATAGTAAAGCGCGCTCTCGGTTATCTCGAAACGGAAACGGTGGAAGAGTACTCGCTCGGAGAAGAAGGCGAAGTAAGGCTTTCCAAAAGGAAAATTACAAAAAAGAACGTTCCGCCCGACCTTTCCGCCATAAAACTTTTACTCGGCGAATCGGTTTCCGTTACCGAACTTTCCGACGAAGAATTACAGGCGGAAAAAGAGAGATTGCTTAACATCATCGCAGAAAAATACAACAACCGAAAGGAGGTTAAAAAGTGCAGGACAAAATCAACTCAACAAAAAACGACGAAAAAAGATTCGTCGAAGAAATCGTTGCGGAAGTTACGGCGGATTTCAAGAAAAGAAGAGCCGCAAGACTGCCGTTAGAACGCAAATGGGAATTAAACGTTAATTTTCTTAACGGCAACCAGTATTGCGACATAAACGCAAGGGGAGAAATTTCACAGGAAGAAAGCAGGTTCTTCTGGCAAAGCAGAGGCGTCTACAATCATATAGCGCCTATTATGGAATCAAGGCTCGCTAAACTTGCCAAAGTTTCGCCCATTATCGCCGTAAGACCGCGTTCCGAAGACGACAAGGACGTTATGAAAGCGGGCGTCGCCGAAAAACTTATAAGCGGCGCTTTCAAAGTAAACAAAATGGAAGAAGTCGCGAAAGAAGTCACCGCCTGGTCGGAAACGTGCGGCACGGGTTTTTATAAAATCGTATGGGATAACGACGGCGGCAACAAAATCGGCTTTAAAAACGGAAAAGACGTTTTCGAAGGGGAAGTTAAAATTTTACCCGTTTCTCCTTTCGAAATTTTCCCCGACAATCTTTATACCGAAAAAATCGAAAACTGTAAAAGCGTTATTCACGCGAAAGCCGTAGGCGTTTCCGATATTTTCGATTTATACGGCGTAACCGTTTCGCCCGATTGCGACGGTGGCATTTACGGAGGAGCATATTCCGATAAAGAAAACAACTATCCTTCGGAATACGCGCTCGTTATGGAAAAGTACGAAGCGCCTTGTTCGGAATTCCCGAACGGCAGGCTTATAACCGTTGCCGGCGGAAAACTCCTTTATTACGGAGAGTTGCCTTATCTTAACGGCGACAACAAAAAAAGAACGTTTCCTTTCGTAAAACAGACTTCCGTTTTGGTTTCGGGAAGTTTTTTCGGCGCAAGCGTTATAGAAAGACTTATTCCCGTACAGAGAGCGTACAACGCCGTCAAAAACAGAAAACACGAATTCTTAAACAGGCTTTCGATGGGAGTTATGACCGTGGAGGACGGTTCGGTGGATACCGACGACCTTTCCGAAGAAGGGTTAAACCCCGGAAAAGTTCTGGTTTACAGGCAAGGGGCTAATCCCCCCGAAATGATGACCGACGCCGTTATGCCGCCCGATTTTACCGAAGAAGAAAACAAGTTGCTTAACGAATTCGTTACCATAAGCGGCGTGAGCGACGTCTCTTCAAGTTCTAAAAACGCGAGCGTTTCCAGCGGCAGCGCGTTGGAAATTCTTATCCGTCAGGATAACGAAAGGCTGGTCCGTTACGCGGAAACCATACGCTCGTGTTACTTAAAAGTCGCCAAACTCGCTTTAAGACTTTATTCGCAGTTCCTTTCGGGGGTTAAAGCGGTCAAGTATCAGGACGAGTTCGACGCTTCGAAGATAGTTTACGCGGACAGTTCCGCCGCCGATTCCGACGACGTGTACGCGGAAAACGAGAACGAACTTATTTACACCGAAACGCAGAAAAAAGAAATGATTTTCAAGTTGTACGAATCGGGTCTTTTATTCTCGGAAGACGGTTCCGTTCGTCCTTCGGTCAAAGAAAAAATATTGAGTTTATTGGGTTATAAAGAACTCGATTATAAAAAAGGTATTTCCGTCTTGCAGGAAAACAAGGCGCGCAAAGAAAACGAAATTATAAGAAAACAAGGTCTCGATATAGAAATCATCGACGACGACGCGGTTCACGCAGACGAACACATAAGATACGTTCTTTGCGAATACGACGAATTAAAGCCGGACGAAAAAGAAAGGCTGTTCGCTCACATCGCCGCGCATAAGGAAAGAGCGGAAAATACCGAAAAAGAAAAAGGAGAAAATTTATGAACGACATTATCGATGAACAAACGACCGTTACGCCCGAGGCCAACGAATCGGCTATAAAAAACGGCGGCGAAAACGGCGTCTCATTAGGTAAATTCAAAAGCGTTGATTCGCTTATTAACGCCTACAATTCTTTACAGTCTGAGTTTACCAAACGCTGTCAGAAAATAAAAGAGTTGGAAGGCAGACTTTCCGCCGACAAGTCGGACGTTTCCGTCCCGACGGAAAAAAACGACGAAGCATCGGTTAAAACCGTAACCGAAGAGGACAAACGTAAAATTCTGGAAGAATATCTCAAAGGGGTTATCGGTTCTAAACAGAACGCCGTCGTTTTATCGGACAACGGAGTCGGCGTGACGACTCCCGTTTCCAGACCCAAAAGCCTTTCCGAAGCGGGGATTCTCGCCAAAGAATTGCTTACGGACAAAAACTAATCGTTATTTTTTAAGGAGAAATTATGGCAGTAACTTTATCTAACGCCGACAAGGCGTTAAAAACTTTTTATCTCGACGCGGTCGCGGAACAACTTAATCTAAAAATCAATCCGCTTTTGGCCGCTATCAAAATGACTTCCGAAGACGTATGGGGCAAAGAAGTCAGAAAACTCGCTGTTTACGGTATGAACGGCGGCGTGGGCGCGGGTACCGAAGACGGCAACCTCCCCGAATCTTACGGAAACAACTACGAACAGTTCGTTTCTACCCTTAAAAACCTTTACGGCACTATCGAAATTTCCGACAAGGCGGTAAGGGCTTCCGAAAACAACGCCGGCGCTTTCGTCAGTTTATTGAACGCCGAAATGGAAGGGTTGCTTAAAGCAAGTTCCTTTAACTTTGGCAGAATGCTTTACGGCGACGGTACGGGAAAACTCGGCGCGGTTTCCGCTATCGCAAACGGCGTTTTCACTCTCGATTCCGTCAAAAACGTTATAGAAGGCATGACCGTCGATTTCAGAACTTCCGCGGGCGCGGCTATTTCCGGCGCGGCGGCGAGAAGAATTCTTAAAGTAGACAGGACAAACAAAAAAATCACCGTTTCGGGCAGCACTCTTACCGCTACGGAAGTTCCCGTCGGCAGCATCGTGACCGTTCAGGGTTCTTATAACAACGAAATCACGGGGCTCGGCGCGATTTTCGGTTCCGGCGCGACTTTATACGGTCTGACCCGCGCGGATCATTCCTGGCTTACCCCTTATAAAAAAGCCGGAGTAGGCGATATTTCCGAAACGGTTATTCAGACGGCGTTAGACACGATAGAAGAAAACAGCGGCGCCGCCGTCAACTTTATCGTTTGCTCCTGGGGCGTAAGAAGGGCGTTGCAGAAACTCTTTGCGACCAACAACAGAAACATCGATACCGCAACCCTTTCGGGCGGATATATCGCGATGAGTTACAACGGTATTCCCATCGTAGCCGACAGATTCTGCCCCGACGGAACGATGTATTTATTGAATACCGACGACTTTACCTTAAATCAACTCTGCGACTGGCAGTGGATAGAAGCCGAAGACGGCAAGGTGTTAAAACAAATCGCCGGAAAACCCGTTTACACCGCTACTTTGGTTAAGTACGCCGAACTTATCTGCGCAAGACCTATCGGTCAGGGTATGCTTTCCGGTATTACCGAGGCGTAATTATATTAAATTTTTACTTTCGCGAAGCCGGGGCAAAATGCCTCGGCCGTTCGCGAAAAAAGGACGGGTGATTATATGACCATTAAAGAAATCGTTAAACTTTCGGCTACTTATCTCGGACTGTACGACGTTCTGTCGCTGCTCGCAAAAACCGACGAAACGGGCGGAATTTTAAGCGGCGACGAAGCGGGGGTAAAAGAAACAAACCTGTTAACCCTTTGCTCCAACATTATAGTAGACGAACTCGCCTGCACTTATTTTCCGATGATAAAAACCGAGAAGAAAAACGCGGTAAACGGTAAAATTTTATTTTCGGAGTTATCCGAAAACGTTACCGAGATTAAAAAGGTGGAAAACGTTGCGGGAAGAGATATCCGTTTCGTTTCCGGGTTCGACGGCATAGAAGTGTCGGAGAGCGTCGCCGTGATTACTTATAGATTTTCGCCCCCGAATTACGGACTTGACGAAACGGTCGCTTTTAAAGAAGATATTCCGCTTCGCATAATGGCTTACGGAGTATGCGCCGAATATTGTCTTACCGAAAAAAACTTCGACGAAAGCGTTATGTGGCGAAACAGGTTCGTAAACTCCCTCTGCGAGTTTATTAAACCCGAAAACAAAAGGATTAAAGAAAGGAGTTTTATATAATGAAATTACATCGTTTTTCCGAAGTTGCGGTAAAGTATCGCGATTACACGATCGACAACTTCTCCGACGCGGCAGAAGTTCGAACCGCGGTTAAACTGAACGCCGAGGAGGTTTCTTTCCCCAAAAACGTTCTGCCCGTTAAACTTTACGGCTACAAAGGAAACGTTTATTTTTACTGTTCGGACGGGAGAATTTACCGACTATCGGGCGGAAAAATAAAAACCTTTTCCAAAACCGTTTTTAACGAAGAACCCGACCTTATCGAAATTACCGAAAACGGCAAAGTCGGGGTCGGATTCTCTTCTTGCGGCAGAGCGGTTTTATCGGATAAAAATTCTTCTTTTATTACTTTGTTCGGCGGCGAAGGGTACGTCAATCTCGACGGCGCGTTATTTTCTTTTTCGGGCGACAAAGTGTTCTTCGGAAAACGTTACGACGGGGAAAAGGATTTTTCCCTCGCGGAAAACGAAGGTTATATTTCCGTCAAAGGAGAAGTGGTTAAACTTATCCCGACAGGCAAAAAGTTATACGTTTTGAAAAAGAACGGTCTTGACGCGATTGCCGTAACGGACGGCGATGATTTTTACTCTCTATCCGAAGTGGTTTTAGAACCTTTCGTTACGGATAAATTTTCCGTGGCAGCGTTTACGGGCGGCTTCGCTTTCACCGGCGACGGATATTTTTTCGTCTTTTCCGATAATCGGTTAAAGAAAATAAAAGTCGCGCTTAAAGACGTTAAATACTCCGTTTCGGGCGAGGCATTCTTCGCGGGCGCAGCGTATTGTCTTCCGATAGTCTTTTCCGGGAAAGGGTATCTCTTCGTCTACGATTTTCTTTCGGAAAAATCTTTTCTGACCCCGTCGGGCGATTTGATGTTTTCCGACGGATTGTTCTACGATTCTACCGAAAGTACCGTAGGGAAAATTTCTTTCGGGTACGACAAAGCCGAGTTTTCGGCGGCGTTCGGTTACAACGATTTCGACACGACGAAAGTTAAAAGAATTTACTCCCTTTCCGCTTCCTGTAAAAAGAAATTCTCTCTCGAAATCCGTTCGGAAAAGGACGTGACGGAGATAGAATTCGATGAAGGTTACTCCGTAAAAAAGGTTAAAATTTTCGGAAAAGCCTTCTCTTTTACGATAAGGGGAGAAGAAAAACCCTCTTTCGTTAAAGTATATTACACCGTTTAAGGAGTTTATTTATGGATTTTACTCTACCTACCACTAAAGCGGAGATGTACGAAACTCTCGCAGAAATATATACTCATTATAAGTTGGCGCCGATTTCTTTCGAACCTATAGAGTTGCCGACTCTTTCTCTTACCAAGCTTAATTACGTTCCTTTGACCGACGCAGAGTTGACCGCCGCCGCAACGACGATTCTTTCGGGCGCGCACACCCGCGAACTTGCCCTTAAAAAGAAGGAAATAAGCGACGAAATAAAGACTCTTCAGGAAAAGAAGAAACTTCTTCTCGCCGAGATGGACGCGGATATCGCTTCGACAAAAGAGGATTACGCCGAAAGCGAAAGAAAAATCGCCGTCGAAGCGGTTAAAAACGGGGTCTATTATTCCGACGCTTCGCTTAGAGAAAAATACAGACAGGAAAAAGACAAAAACGCCGATATCGAAAAAATAAGGCAAAAGTACAAATCGCAGATCGTCGGTATCGAGGCGAAAATCACGCAAAAAACGGAAGAACTTGACGGCGCGGACGATTTCTATCAGACCATTTTCGACGCGGAAATTTCTTCCAAAGTCAAAGAACTTAAAGAGGCCGACGAAGAAAAAGCAAAAGAAATTACAAAGTACAACACCGAACTTTCGCAAAAGGAACAAAACTCCGCCTGCAACAACGCGAAAACGATGAAAAAGTACGAGATAGATTTCCTTGCGATAAAAGCCAAAGGCTTTTCCAAAGACGAACTCGTGAACAACGGCTACTATAAAGACGTGCTGAAATGCGTTACCGCTTACTACAACACTCTTTCCGCAGCCGACGCTTACAACGATATTATGTCCGACGCGGGACTCGCTCCTTATCTCGACGACTATTTCGACGATATTCTGGTAATGTACAAACTTAAAGCCAACGAAAACTGAGTTTTTAGATTTGCGATTTAGATACTATCCGATATTAGCGGAAAGAAAAGTTTTGCTTTTCTTTCCGCTTTTTTGCTTGTTTTTAATGAAAACGCGGGCGGAACGGGTAAAATATTCGTATCTTTCTTTTTTACTCTTTACGGATATTTATTTTTGTGATACAATATATTTTAATTATGAGCAGCGTTAAAAAAGTTAAAATAGGCAATATCCGGATAGGCGGCGGAGAAAAAATCGCCGTTCAGTCGATGGCGACGACCAAACTCGAAAACGTTTCGGAATCGGTCGTGCAATCTTTAAGATTGCAAAACGCGGGTTGCGATATTATCAGGTTTTCCGTTCTGGACGAAAAGGACGTAAAGGCTATCGCTTCGGTTAAAAAAGAGATTTCAATGCCGCTTGTCGCCGACATTCATTTCGATTACAGGCTCGCCCTTTCCTGCATAGACGGCGGAGCGGACAAAATCCGGATAAATCCCGGAAATATCGGCGGCGAAGACAAGGTGAAAGAAGTCGCCGCGGCGTTAAGGGAAAAGGGAATTCCCGTAAGAGTCGGTTCCAACACGGGGAGCATAGAAAAAGAGTTTCTCGAAAAGTACGGCAGAAGTTATCTTTCTCTCGCAGAAAGCGCCCTTAAAAGGGTTGCTTCTCTCGAAAAATACGGGGTGGAAAACATCGTCGTTTCGGTTAAAGCGTCCGACGTTTTAACTACTATCCGCGCCAACGAATATATTGCCGGAAAGTGCGGATATCCGCTTCACATCGGCGTTACCGAAGCTGGTACCGAATACAACGGCGTTATTAAAAATTCGCTCGCTCTCGGCGCTCTTTTGTCCCGCGGCGTGGGCGATACCGTAAGGGTAAGTCTTTCGGCAGACCCCGTAAGAGAAGTTATTGCCGCGAAAACCATTCTCGCCGACTTAAAACTTATCGAGGGAGGAGCGGAGGTGATTGCGTGTCCTACATGCGGCAGATGTCGCTGGAACTGCATGGAATTCGCCTCGCTTGTGGAAGACTACGTTAAAAACGTAAAAAAACCGCTTAAAATTGCCGTTATGGGGTGCGTGGTGAACGGACCCGGGGAAGCGAAAGACGCCGACGTAGGAATTGCGGGGTCGGGAGAGTCCTGCGTGATTTTCAGAAAAGGCGTTCCCGTTAAAACCGTTAAAAAAGAAGACGCAAAACAAGAGTTTTTCGGAGAAATAGACAAATGTTTACGATAAAAACGAGCGCGGAATTTTTAGACGATATCAAATCTTTGGACGAAAGATTGAAAAATATTCGCATTTCGTCTATCGAGATAGATAAGAAAAATCGTTCCGTCACTTACGAATTCATTTACGATAAAACCATTGACGACGAGTTGAAAAATAAAATTTCGGCGGAAGTCAGTAAAATCACTTCTCCCGTTTTTAAAAACGTCGTCACGAAACTTACGAAGGTCGTCAGCAACACCGACCTTGTCAACAGAGAAATTTTTAAGTTTATCAACGCGAATTATCCGTCGCTTTCCATTTTCCTTAAAGAAACCGACGTGTATTCCAACGTTTTCCCCGAGATAGTCACGTACAAGTTAAGACTTTCGCCCGACGGCAACGAATACGTTATGAAAAACGGCGTTTTAAGCGTTATTAACGAACATATGGCAAGAAAATTCTGCAACGATTTTTCGGGGTCGGTCGATATAAAAGAAGCCGAGGAAATTCCCGAAATTTTAACGAGAGAAGTTTTTGAAAGCCAACTTCAGAAAATCGAGGCGAGAACGATTAAAGTTTCGGACGAGGAGGTCATCGACGACAAAACGATAGGAAACGTCGCTTCTTACATAGAAGACGTCGTTTCGGGCGACGCCGTCGTCTGCGGTAAAATTACCGAAATTACCGAAAAAGAATCCAAAAACGGCAAGCCGTACTTCCTTATCCGTATCGACGACACGACGGGCAGGCTTAGCGGGCTTTATTTTACGAAAAAGTATTCCGTAGAGAAAATCAGACAACTAAAAGCCGACGACGATATTATCGCCCGCGGGAAAATGGGCGAATACAACGGCAGACCGTCATTTACTTTCGAGAAAATAAATAGGTGCGTTTTCCCGACCGACTTCGTTAAAAAACCGAAGTTCAAAA
>JAEDMA010000039.1 GCA_016295005.1 Christensenellaceae bacterium | reverse complement strand
AATATCTATTAAAATTTATTATAGAACCTATCTTAATTATGTTTATTGAAAAAACTGCTATACGGTTTTTCGTATAAGCACTTTTTGAGCATAGAAAAAGCCGAGCGGTTAAACGCCCGGCATAGGTTTTAGTATTCATAGTCTAATTATTATTTCGAAGTATTCGACTGAAAAGAAATATACGCACTCTAACTTTTCATTAGGGTGCGTACAGTTCACATCTGGCGGAGAGGAGAGGATTCGAACCTCCGATAGCTTTCACTATACTCGCTTTCCAAGCGGGCACATTAGACCACTCTGACACCTCTCCGTTTTTAGGTCCGCGTAATATTGTATAATATTTTTAAAATATTTGCAAGGAAAAACTCTCGGTTTATAAAATTTTTTTTATATTTTTTTTTAATTAAAAGTGTGTACAAAAACAATTTTCGGTAATATAATGGGTATAAGGCAAATATATGGAGGAAAGATATATGGCAAAGAAAAGTGATTATTTCGGTTTAGGTTACATTGTAAGTTTGATTCTTGCAATCATCCCGGTAACTTCCTGGTTGCTCGGCGCGGTGACCCGTTTTACGGAAGGTAAGATAGTTGCGGGTATTTTGCGTCTGGTATTAGGTTGGAACGTTATCTGGATTTTAGATATCGTATTTATGGTTCTTAACCACAGAATTTTTAGAGTATTAAATATTTAAGATACCTGATAAACGACAGTAAAAACCGTCTTTCGCGTCGAAGTCGACGAAAAGGGCGGTTTTTTATTAAACCACAATATGTTGTGGTTCACTAAAAAATTTTTATACAAAATATTGAAAAATATGTTGACAAGATAAAATAGCTATGGTATAGTAATACTCGACAGCGAAAAAAAGGGAGATATAAAAATGTTTCAGGTCAAAAAAAGAGACGGACAATTGGTAGAATTCGATATGACGAAGATAACGACGGCGTTAAGCAAAGCGTTTAATGCGAAAGGCGTTAATTATACGGCGGAAATACTCAATATGCTTGCGCTGAGAGTTACGGCGGACTTTTCAAAAAAGATAAAAGACAACGTCGTTACCGTAGAAGACATTCAAGACAGCGCCGAAGTCGTTCTGATACAGGCGGGTTACGTAGAAGTCGCCAAGAGCTACATTTTATATCGTAAACAAAGGCAGAACGTAAGAAACATCAACGAAACGTTGCTCGACTATAAAAAGATAGTAGACGATTACGTAAAAGTATCCGACTGGCGAGTTAAAGAAAATTCCACCGTTACTTATTCGGTCGGCGGTCTTATTCTTTCCAACAGCGGCGCGGTAACCGCCAACTACTGGCTATCCGAAATATACGACGAAGAAATTGCCGAAGCTCACAGAAACGCGGATATTCATATTCACGATTTATCCATGCTTACCGGCTATTGCGCAGGGTGGTCGTTAAAACAACTTATTAAAGAAGGTTTGGGCGGCGTTCCCGGAAAGATTACTTCTACACCCGCAGGGCATTTATCCACGCTTTGCAACCAGATGGTAAACTTTTTGGGAATAATGCAGAACGAATGGGCAGGCGCGCAGGCGTTCTCGTCTTTCGATACCTATCTGGCGCCGTTCGTAAAGGTAGACAAGCTTTCTTATAAAGAAGTAAAACAGTGCATACAGTCTTTCGTGTACGGCGTAAACACTCCGTCGAGATGGGGTACGCAGTCGCCGTTTACGAACATTACGCTCGACTGGGTAGTGCCTAACGACCTTGCGGAAATGCCTGCGCTCGTCGGCGGCAAGGAAATGGACTTTAAATATAAAGACTGCGTCGAAGAAATGGCGATGGTAAACAAAGCCTTTATCGAAATAATGATAGAAGGCGACGCCAACGGCAGAGGATTCCAGTATCCTATTCCTACATACTCGATTACGAGAGATTTCGACTGGTCGGAAACGGAAAACAATAAATTGCTGTTCGAGATGACGGCGAAATACGGCACTCCGTACTTTTCCAACTACATTAACTCGGATATGGAACCGTCGGACGTTCGTTCGATGTGCTGCAGATTGAGATTAGACCTTCGCGAACTCCGTAAAAAATCGGGAGGATTCTTCGGCTCCGGCGAAAGCACGGGTTCTATCGGCGTAGTAACAATCAACATGCCGAGAATCGCTTATCTTTCCAAAGACGAAAACGAATTCTATACGAGACTGACGCACCTTATGGACGTGTCGGCGAGATCTCTTAAAGTAAAGAGAGATACCATCGGTAAACTTTTAGAAGCGGGACTTTATCCTTATACCAAGAGATATCTGGGAACGTTCAATAACCACTTCTCCACGATAGGTCTTGTCGGTATGAACGAAGCCTGCCTTAACGCGAAATGGTTAAGAAAAGACCTTACCAACAAAGAATCGCAGGAATTCACCAAAAACGTTCTTAACTTTATGAGAGAAAAACTCTCCGATTATCAGGAACTTTACGGCGACTTGTATAACCTTGAAGCGACGCCTGCGGAATCCACTTCTTTCCGTCTTGCAAAACATGACAGAAAGAGATATCCCGATATTATCACGGCGTCCGATTGCGACAAAACGCCTTATTACACAAACTCTTCGCATTTGCCCGTAGGATATACCGAAGACATTTTCACCGCTTTGGATATTCAGGACGAATTGCAGACGTTATATACTTCGGGAACGGTATTCCACGCGTTTTTAGGTCAGAAACTTCCCGACTGGAAAGCGGCGGCGAATCTCGTAAGAAAGATTGCGGAAAACTATAAACTTCCTTACTATACCATGTCGCCTACCTATTCGGTATGCGCCGACCACGGATACATTTCCGGCGAAGTTTACAAATGTCCGGTTTGCGGAAGAGCGACGGAAGTTTACAGCCGTATAACGGGATATTATCGCCCCGTTCAGAACTGGAACGACGGCAAGAGAGAAGAGTTCCGCGAAAGGAAAACTTACGATATAGTTAATTCCAAGTTCACTAAAAAATGCGATTGTCATTCTGAGAAGGAAGAAAAGGTTAACGTCGAAGACCTTACTGGCCCCGTACTCTTTACGAGAAACGGTTGCCCCAACTGTAAAACGAGCAAAATGATGCTCGATAAAGCGGGGGTGAAATACACGGTAATCAACGCCGAAGAAAATAAAGAAATCGCCGTAAAATACGGAATTAAAAAAGCACCCACGCTTCTGGTTCCGACAGAAAACGGCACGGCGGCTTACGATAACGCAAGCGAAATAAGAAAATATATAGAGAGTTTGAATTAGTAATGTGCGATATTATTATTGTAGGCGCGGGAGCGGCGGGAATGACTGCCGCCCTTTACGCTTTAAGAAATGGTAAAAACGTTCTCGTGTTGGAAAGCGAAAGTTTAGGCGGACAGATAGCCACTTCTCCGAGGCTGGAAAACTTCCCGTCGATAAAAGAGATAAGCGGCGAAGCGTTTGCCGATAACCTTTTCGAGCAGATAACCGATCTCGGCGCGGAAACGGAAATCGAGAAAGTAGAAAAAATCGAAAAAGAAAACGGCGTTTTCAAAGTAAAAACCGAGTATAACGAATACGAAGGCAAATCGGTAGTCATAGCGTCGGGCGTAAAACATAAACACCTTAAAACGGACAGGGAAGATCTTGTCGGCAAAGGGGTGTATTATTGCGCCATATGCGACGGCGCGTTCTATAAAGGAAAGGAAGTCGCGGTTATTGGCGACGGCAACACGGCGTTGCAATACGCGTTGCTTTTGGCGGGGTACTGCAAAAAAGTGTACGTTTACACGCTTTTCGATAAATTTTTCGGCGACGCAAGACTCGTGAAAGTCCTTAAATCCAAAGAGAATATCGAAGTAAGACCGAACACTTCGGTAATAGGATTCGAGGGAGAAAACGAACTTACCGCGATACTTTATAAAGATAAAGACGGCAACGTGAATAAACACGAAATACCCGCGGTGTTCGTCGCGATAGGGCAGATACCCGATAACAAAAAATTCGAAAATCTCGTCGATCTCGATAAAGACGGATACATCATCGCCGACGAAAGTTGCAAAACAAAAACGGAAGGGCTTTTCGTCGCGGGCGATTGCAGAACCAAAGCGGTAAGACAGGTAGCCACCGCAGTTGCGGACGGAGCAGTTGCGGCAACCAACGCTTCCGTTTATCTCGAAAGTCTGGATAATTAAACTTTAACGGCGAAAAAATTGCCTTAAAGATATTTGCAAAAGAAAAAGCAACCCCGAAACGAAGATTTCGTTTCGGGGTTGAACCGTTTAAAAGTTATTAAGAAAGTTAGCATTAAAATTAAGCGGCGTAAACCGCCACGGAAATCGAAAACCAGCGACAATCAGTCTATATCGTAACCGCGAAGCGCGGCGTATTTAACCGTGTTTTTCATAACGGAAAGATATTCTTCGGCGGTTTTTTGAGGAACTTCGGTAAAGCCGTGTTCTATGCAGTTGTCGGAATCCTTATATTTTTGGAAGAAGAATTTTTTTGCGCCTTTAAGCCAGAGAGAAATGTTTTCTATATTGTTTTTTTTGTGAAATTCGCCGATTAAGGTAGTTCTGAACTCGTAATCGCAGTTGCCGCCGATAAAGTAATCGACGGTTTTTTCTATTTTACATAAATCGTAGTTTTTAATGCCGATAACGTCGGAATAACCCGCCTTGTCGTTTTTAATATCCATTGCAAAATAATCGCAAAGTCCGTTTTCGAAAAGGGTTCTGACCATATCGGGATTAGTGCCGTTGGTATCGAGTTTAACGGAATAGCCCAACTTTTTTACCTTTTCGCAAAATAAAGGAAGGTCTTTTTTTAAGGTGGGTTCGCCGCCCGTTATGCATAAACCTTCTAAAATGCCCTTGCGCTTGATAAGATAATCCAGAATTTCCGATTCGGGAATTTCTATAAGAGAATCGGCTTCGGTGACGAGCGGACCGTTGTGACAAAATCCGCATCTGAAATTGCAATTCCCCGTGAAAACCGTCGCGGCGACTTTACCGTCGTAATCGACGAGTGAAAGTTTTTCCAAACCGTTGAAAATCATATAAATTCTCCTTATAAAACCGAATAAATATATTTTACCACGAAAGAACAAAAAATTCAAGCGAAGTAACCTTTTTCAGGCATTAAAATCTTACCGCCGTTTAATTTTTTGAGCCGCCCGGGAAAACGTAAAACCCTTTTGCCGCCATTCGAAAGAGTCGAAAGCGGAAAAATTCGGGGCGTAAATAACGGCGAAAAGCGATTTTTTTGTTAAAGACTTGTCAAAGCGTATAAAGTATGCTAAAATGAATTAAAATGAAAGCGGTAATTCAACGCGTAACGGAAGCCGAACTTAAAGTCGACGGAGAGTTGATTTCGAAAATCGGTAAAGGTTACGTTATATTTTTAGGAGTAGGGAAAGGGGATAACGAAGAACAGGCGGATTATCTTATAAAGAAAATACCGCCTCTTCGTATTTTCGAAGACGAAAACGGTAAAATAAACAAAAGTATAAAAGACGTGCAAGGCGAAATACTTCTCGTGTCGCAGTTTACGTTGTACGCGAACGCGTCGCACGGGAACCGCCCCGACTTTTTGCAGGCGGAAACTCCCGATAAAGCCAACGAACTTTATCTTTACGTGGCGGAAGGGTTAAAAGCCGCGGGCGTTACGGTAAAGACGGGCGTTTTCGGCGCGGATATGAAGATAAAACAAGTAAACGACGGACCGTTTACGATATTATTATGAAAAAAATTTTTTCGCTTATAGCGATATTTATCGCCGCGGCTCTTTTGTTTGCGGCGGCGGGATTAGTGACGCAATTATATAATATAACCGCAGCGCCGTACGTATCGTACGGTCTATCTGCGGTGTTTTTTTGCGCGGCGGTAATCACGGCGATAAAAGGCTATAACGATTCGCGAAAGGATAAATAAAAAGGAAATTGTATGAATACGAAAGTGGTTGACGGAGAGTTGTACGCAAAACTTATTTGCGGCGGGTATAAATCGCTTAAATCGTGCGTGAACGAGATAAACGACCTTAACGTGTTTCCCATTCCCGATGGAGATACGGGGGATAATATGTGTCATACCATGTCGGGCGGCGCGTCGAGAATAATAAACGCGGAAGTGTCGTCGTTGGAAGCGGCTTCTTCCGAAGCGGCGAAAGGAATGCTTTTAGGCGCGAGGGGAAATTCCGGCGTAATATTGTCGCAGTTTTTCGCAGGCATAGCCAAAGGACTGGAAGGCAAAGGAACGGCTGACGTAAAGGAATTCGGCGACGCGGTAGCCCGCGGCGTGGAGTTCGCGTATAATTCGGTTGCCGTACCCGTAGAAGGCACTATGCTCACCGTTATAAAAGACGCGTCGGTATACGCCAACGCGAACATTACCGAAGACAGCACGATAGACAGTTTTTGCGAAGATTTTTGCGAAGAAGCGGCGGCGTCGTTAAAAAGAACGCCCGAATTACTGTCCGTACTAAAAGAAGCGGGCGTTATCGACAGTGGCGGAGCGGGAATCTGCGAGATCTTAAACGGTTTTATAAAGGTTCTTCGCGGCGAAGAAATCGCCGACGCGGACTTCACCGAAACACGGCGGCGACTCTCGATTACTCAAAATTCAACGAAAACAGCGAAATGAAATACGGCTACTGCACGGAATTTTTGTTGCAGTTGCAAAAGAGTAAAACGGACACGGAAAACTTTTCCGTAGAAGACCTTATAGAATTTTTCAAATCGGTCGGCGGCGATTCCATCGTCGCGTTTAAAACGGGTACCGTGGTTAAAGTTCACGTGCATACGTTGACGCCGGGTAAAATCTTGAACCATTGCCAACAGTTCGGCGAATTTCTTTCGGTTAAAGTAGAGAATATGACTTTGCAGCATAACGAAGTCATAGGCAAAAAAGAAGTAATTAAACCCGTAAAAAAGAAAAAGTACGCGGTGGTTGCCGTGGCGAACGGGGAAGGGCTTATAAAAACTTTCCGCGATTTAGGCGCGGACGAAGTTATCGACGGCGGTCAGGGGCATAACCCTTCCACCGAAGATTTTATCAACTCTTTCGATAAAATAAACGCCGAAAACGTTTTCGTTCTTCCCAACAATTCAAACATAATAATGGCGGCGGAACAGGCGGCGAACATTTACGATAAATCCAAGGTTTACGTTATCGGCACCAAAAACATAGGCGACGGCTACTCGGCAATGGCTTCCGCAGATTACCTTTCCGACGACCCCGAAACGATAAAAAATCTTTTAGAAGAAGGTCTTGCGTCTTCGGTTACGGGTATGGTTACGAGAGCGGTCAGAAACGCCTGCATAAACGACGTTAAAATAAAAGAAGGCGCGTATATCGGTTTTAAAAATAAAGTAATGCTTTGTTCCGACGACGACAAAACAAAAACAGCCCTTTCGTTACTCGATAAACTCGGCGGAAAAGATAAAGACTTTCTGGTAGTGTTCTTCGGTAAAAACGTGACCGAAGAAGAAAAAGCCGACTTTGAAGAAATGTTAGAAGAATCGTTCCCCGATCTCGAATATTACGGTATAGACGGCGGACAGGATGCATACGATTACATAACGGTATTGAGGTGAAAAAAATGGTAAAATTCCGTACTAAATTCAATTCCGAAAGCACGGCGTCGTTAAACAGAGCGCAGATAAAGAAGTTTTTATGGATATACGTTATCCTTTCTCTTATGTTAGTAGTTTTCGGAATAAGTAAATTTTTAGCCGAAGTCATAACGGAATCGGAAATTATTACAGGCGTAATTTTAATTGCGTTGGGCATTGCTCTGATCCCCGTTTTACTTCTTATGACGAAAGCGGCGCAGAAAAAGATAGATAATTCTATGTCTATTTTAAGCGAAAACACCGAAGAAATTTTTTCTTTCGATACCGATAAAATATATATCGAAACGGTTAAGGGCGAACAGTATAAAAGTTACGTGGAAGCGAGTTATTCGTACCTTTATAAAGTTGTTGAAAACGAAGATTCATACTTTTTATACATAAGCAAAATGCAGTGCCACGTTATCGCAAAAAAGTACCTCGTCGAAGGCAATCTTTTCGAACTGAACGATATACTGAAATGCTATTTTTCAAATGTAAAAACGAGCGGAAATACGATAACCTATTATAACGACGGCAAAAAGTAAAAAAGAATAAACGAAAAACAAAAACGCGGTTAATGAGGAATCTTAACCGCGTTTAATATTCAAAAAAACCGCGCAACCGTTCTCGACAGGTCGAGCCGAAGCGGAAACGGCGCAGGTGACTCCTCTAAAGCAACCTTATGGCACACGAAAGTGACCGTTTAGCGCTGCTGCATTCCTGCCCTGACGCGGTTCGCGGGTTTCCGTTGCATAAGACCTTAAAATCAACGTTCCTTACGCCGCGCAACCTTCCACAGGACAAGCCTAAAACGGTATTCTGCTCCGCTGAGCGAATTGCGGATGACAGGGCATCGCTAACTCCCCGCATAGCGCGGCTATACTATTGTATATTAAAAAAGATAAATTTGCAACTTATTTTATCGTAAAAAATTCAAAGTTGATAAAATTGACTTTACAAAACCGGCAAAAAAAGTTATAATTTTATAAGTATTTTAAATTCAGGAGCAAAAATCATGTACAAAAAGGTCGATACTTCGTTAAATTTCCTTGAAAGAGAGAAAGAAGTTCTCGAATTCTGGAAAGAAAACAAGATTTTCGAACAAAACGTTAAAGAAAACGACGGAAGTCGCGAATTTACCTTTTACGACGGACCGCCTACCGCCAACGGCAAACCGCATATAGGGCATATTTTAACCAGAGTTATCAAAGACATAATCCCCCGTTACCACGTAATGAAAGGGGAACATTGTTTAAGAAAGGCGGGGTGGGACACGCACGGTTTACCCGTCGAACTCGAAGTGGAAAAATCGCTCGGTATAGACGGTAAACAGGAAATCGAAAAATACGGTATCGAGCCTTTCATTAAAAAGTGTAAGGAAAGCGTCTGGAAATACAAAGGCGAATGGGAAAAAATGAGCGAACGCGTAGGGTACTGGGCGGATATGGAAAATCCCTACATTACATACGACGATAAATATATCGAATCGGAATGGTGGGCGATTAAACAGATAGCCGAAAAAGGGCTTTTGTATAAGGGATATAAAATCGTTCCTTACTGCCCCCGTTGCGGAACGGCTCTTTCGTCGCACGAAGTCGCGCAAGGGTATAAAGACGTAAAAGAGACGTCCGTATTCGTAGGGTTTAAGGCAAAGAACAGAGATAACACCTATTTTCTCGCCTGGACGACCACTCCCTGGACTCTTCCCAACAACATGGCGCTTTGCATGAACCCCGAAGAGATATACGTTGAAATCGAAGCCGAAGACGGAACGCATTATATTCTCGCGAAAGCGCTTTGCGACAAATACTTCGAAAATTATAAAATTATCTCGGAAAAAACGGGTAAAGAATACGAATATTCGGAATATGAACCCTTGTTCGATTTTGCTAAAGAAGAAATCGAGAAAAAGGGGCAGAAAGCCTATTATCTCACCGTTGCCGACTACGTTACCATGGAAGACGGCACGGGTATCGTTCATATCGCGCCCGTATACGGCGAAGACGACCATATCGTAGGTGAAAGATACAATCTTCCGCAGACCAAACTCGTGGACACGCAGGGTAAACTCGATTCCCGTTGCGGCAAGTTTGCGGGTATGTTCGTAAAAGACGCCGACAAACTTATAATCGCAGACCTTAAAGAAAGGGGACTTCTTTTTAAGACTATGGAATTCACTCATAGTTATCCTTTCTGCTGGCGTTGCGACACTCCGCTTATTTACTATCCGAGAGAAAGTTGGTTTATAAAAATGACTGCCGTTAAAGACAGACTTTTAGCCGCTAACGATTCGGTAAACTGGATGCCCGAAACCATTAAAAAGGGCAGAATGGGCAACTTCCTCGAAAACGTTATCGACTGGGGTTTATCCCGCGACCGTTACTGGGGAACTCCGCTTCCCGTATGGGTATGCAATAAGTGCGGCAAGGTTCACGTTATAGGTTCCAAAGCCGAACTCAAAGAACTTTGCCATATCGACGGCGATATAGAACTTCACCGTCCGTATATAGACGATTGTACTTTCGAATGCGAATGCGGCGGTACTTTCGTAAGAGAAAAAGAAGTTATCGACTGCTGGTTCGATTCGGGGTCGATGCCTTTCGCGCAGTATCACTATCCGTTTGAAAACAAGGAATTGTTCGAAAAACATTTCCCCGCGGATTTCATTTCCGAAGCGATCGACCAGACGAGAGGGTGGTTTTATACCTTGCTTGCGATATCGACGTTGCTGTTCGATAAGGCGCCGTTTAAAAACTGCATAGTTTTAGGTCACGTAAACGACAAAAACGGCATTAAAATGAGTAAACATAAAGGAAACGTCGTTGACCCGTGGAGCGTTCTCGATAAACAGGGCGCGGACGCGGTAAGATGGTATTTCTACACCGGTTCCGCTCCGTGGCTTCCGTCGAGATTCTACGAAGAAGCCGTTTCCGAAGCGCAGAGAAAGTTTATGGGTACTCTCTGGAATACCTACGCCTTTTTCGTGCTTTACGCCGAAATCGATAAATATAACCCGTCCGAATACAATCTTAAAGACTGCAAGTTGTCTTTAATGGACAAATGGGTTCTTTCTAAACTTAACACGCTTATAAAGACTATGGATAAGGGGCTTGCTTCCTACGATATTTACGGAAGCGCCAAAGCGTTGCAGAGTTTCACCGACGATCTTTCCAACTGGTACGTTCGTCGCGGAAGAGAAAGATACTGGGGTCACGAAATGACGGACGATAAGGCGGCGGCTTACACCACGCTTTACACCGTTTTGGTAACCCTTGCAAAACTTTCCGCTCCCTTTACTCCCTTTATGGCGGAATCGATGTACCGCAATCTCGTACCCGAGTTTTATAAGGACGCTCCTATATCGGTACACCTTTGCTCTTTCCCCGAAGCCGACGAAAGTTTGATAGACGCGTCGCTCGAAGAAGGTATGCAGAACGTTCTCGACATAGTTGTTCTCGGCAGGGCGTGCAGAAATGTTTCCAACATTAAAAATCGTCAGCCTTTAAGCAAGGTTTACGTTTGTTCGGGTAAAGAAATGAATATCTCCGCGGGATTGCTCGACATCGCGAAAGACGAACTCAACGTAAAAGAAGTGGAGTATCTTTCCAGCGCGAACAAATTCATTTCTTATAAAATCAAACCCCAACTCAAAACGTTGGGTCCGAAATACGGCGCGAAACTCGGCGCGATAAGAAAATTCTTCGATTCGTGCGACGCGAACACCGTCGTTGAAACGGCGAAAAAAGACGGCGTTTATAAAACGGAAATCGACGGAGAAACTTTCGAATTCGCATATGACGATATGCTCATAAGCAGCGAAAGCGCCGAAGGTTACGTCGCTTCGAGCGACAACGGACTTACCGTCGTTTTGGATACTCACATAACCGAAGAACTCAGAGAAGAAGGCGCTGAAAGAGAACTCATCTCTAAAATTCAGTCGATGAGAAAGGACGCGGGCTTCGAAGTTACCGACAGAATAAACGTGTACTATATGACGGACGACGCCGATTCCGTCAAAGCGATGGAAAGCGCTAACTTAAAGAACGTCGTTCTCGCCGATAGGGTTGAAAAAGGCGCGGCGGAAGGCTTTACCAAAGAATTAGACGTAAACGGCGCGAAATGCACCGTTACCGTCAAAAAGGTGGTTTAATGAAAGCGGCGGAATGGAAAGACTATTCTGTCATCGCCACCGGCGACGGGTATAAACTCGAACGCTGGGGAAAAGTCGTTCTGCTTCGTCCGGACCCGCAGGTTATCTGGAAAAGCGGTACGGATATGAACGGTTATAAGGGACTTGCCGCAAAATACGTCCGAAGCGAAACGGGCGGCGGGAAATGGAAAACTTTCGGCAAAATGCCGGACGAGTGGACGGTTTCTTATAAAGACCTTACTTTCAAAGTCAAACCCATGGGATTTAAGCATACGGGACTTTTCCCCGAACAAGCCGTAAACTGGGATTATATGCGCGACCTCATAAAAAACGCCGACAGAGAAAT
>JAEDMA010000038.1 GCA_016295005.1 Christensenellaceae bacterium | reverse complement strand
GAAACGGGATCTTCGGGAGTGCTTTCCGATAAAAAAACGTTTACGTAATCGCTTTTAACGAGTTCTTCGAAAACGTCGGGATAAATGTTTTTTGCAGTGTGAAAAATTCCGAAATACATTTTATTATCTCCTTTATTCTAATCAAGTCCGATTACGCTTATCGAGTCGATAAAAACTTCGTTAGGAACGGTATCGCACAAGAAGGTAAGCATGTGCATATGGCTTAAAGTGTACTCGGGCGTTGACGAAATTCCCCTGAACGCCGACAAATCGAAAGACAACTTCGTCCACTCGTTTTTGCCGACTTTGAATGTTTGCGAGGTGCCGCAGCCGCCCCAGTTATCCGCTATAAGCCAAAGGCTCATATTGAATTCTTTATCGGAATAAACATAAAACTCTAACTTAGTGCAACCGACAATCGACCACAAATTACTTCCGTTCTGCGGATAGATAAAGTCGGAAAAATAATTTTCGCTGACGTACTTTCTTTCCACGTCGTTGTATTTGAAATTGAGTTTGCCGGAATACGAGCCTTCATTTTTAATAACGCCTGAAACCGTATAAGCCGAGTATGCGGGATTAGTACCTTTTTCAAAATCCTGAATCGTTATCGACTTATAACTTTTAATTTTATATGCGTAAGGATTTTTGATACCTTCTTTAAGATAGATATATCTCGTTCTTCCGCCGTTGGAAATCATATTCGTAACGTCAATAGCCTTATTCTTTTCGTAGGGCAAATAATTTACGCCGTCAACCGAATAAGAATATCCGTCCACGTTAAAACTTACCGTTTTCACGGCTGCCGAATAGTTTTCGGTTATAAGAGCGGAAGAAATCAAAGTATCGGTAGACTCTACGATTTTAAAATCAACGATTTTTTCCGCCGCTTTACGATAAATAGTTTCTTCAAGCGAAATTTTAACCTGATATTCGCCTATTTCCGTGGGAGCGGTTGTCGTCCATACGTCGGAACCTTTTTGAGCGTATTCATACTTTAAATTCGGAATATACTCGCTCGCGACGGGCGAATGCGGAGCAAAATCGTAAGCGTATTCGAGATTTTCACCGCAAACTATTTCCGTTTCCGCTTTTATAAGTTTGCCTTCGTTGTTTTTGTTTATTTCGGCAGCAAGTTCTTTTATCCTTGCGTCGAGCCTCGTCCAAGGAACGAAATCTACGCCGGGATTTTTTTGCGAACCGTCTTCGTTATAAAATTTATAATAATATTTACGCCACGGATCCTTTTTGTCTTTCCACGTCATAAACTCTTCTTTCGTGGTGTATGCCATGTCGCAAAATCCGATATTGCCTATGTTTTCTACTTCGGCGGGATAGGTATACGCGTTATAAAGCATCATTCCGGCTCCGCCGTTTGTCTTTTTAATAACCTCATAGCACCCGTCCACGCTCCCTATGGCGTCATCTTCGGTTACCCTGCTGCCGTAATTCATTGCCATGGGTACGGCCCAGAAATTCTTTTCAAGCCCCTTAAACATTTCCGTCATCGTATCCCATAAATCGAGATAGTAATCGCCGAACTGTCCGTAAATATCGAAACCTATGTCGGTTATAAATTCTCCGCCTTCACGGGTAAGCCTGTCTTTTCCCGCGCCTATATCGTATTCGGTGCTGATACCTGCTGCGGAAAACACTACCATAAACCGTTTATCGGGGAAAGTCGTTCTGAACGCTTTGCTCGCTTCTCGTAATTCGCTTAACGGAATACCGAGAAGAAGCGGCTCGTCTACATAGTAACCTAAAAACGCGTCGTAATAAGTTTTAGAACGAAGAGTTTCTTTCATATTGTGCATACGAACGTAAATATCTTTATGCACGGTATTGCCTGCCGCGCCGTTCCACAGATAAGTAGAATCGAAAATAAAGAATCTTTTACCCGCTTCGTATACTTTCGTACAGTAATAATCGAATTCCGTTTCGTTAGGTATTTCGACTCGGCTTAAAAGGAACACGTTGAACATGTCCCCGTTTACCGCGTCTTCGAATTTAATCTGATTTATAACGTCGTCTATTACGGGAGTTATGTGGTACATACCGAGCATCATTCGGTTGTCCGTGTACACGTTCGCTTTGGGTTCGTTATTTTTCCCGGGGTCATTCGTTTCGTTACATGACATCGCGAAAAGTGAAGTAAATATCAGGATAAACGCAATTATCGTCGTGCAGATTTTTTTCATCTTACTATACCTCCACGCGGAAATTATCGAGATAAATGGTTATTCCGCCGCACTCTTTATAACCCGAACTATCGACTAAAAAGAAACTCGTAATAAGTCTGTCGTCAATCTCCGTCCACGCCTGTCCGCCGAGCGACAAAGTACAGCCGCCGAATACGTATCCGCCGAGCACCTTTTCGTAATCTTTCCTTTCGATGGTTATCGTTACCCATTCGTTGGATTTGACTTTTTGTCTTAAAGTACCTTGATTTACTTTTGCTTTTCCCTGACTGTTCCAGTCGTAGTAAAGAACTTTTGCAAGATTAAACGAACGGTTATCTACGTCTTTTATATAAACGTCAAAACTGAACGACTTGGTAAGCGAAATATTTTGTAAAACATTATTTTCGGTAATGTAAAACATCGGTTCGTGCGCCATTTTACCGTTAGCCGATTCTTTAGTTACTTCGATTTTGGCTTTTTTGGTCGCATTGCCGCCTACTTCTTCATCGGTAATCACGGCATCGGAAACACGACCGTACCAGTAATAAGTGCTTTTAATTGCCGATATATCACCGTCTTCGAAATCATACGCGACGCCTACTTTTCCTTTTTCAAAAACGCCGAGTTTAACAACGTAAGAAGCAAACTCTTTCGTTTCCGAATCCTGCGCGTAAAAGGTTACGGAGTATAACCCTTTTTTCGCGGGTGTAAACGACATTCCGTCCGTTTCTACCTTTTTACCGTTGGCGCCAACTACCGAAATCGAAAAACGAACGTCTTTTTCTACCGCAATCGAACCTTTATTCCAGAGAACGGGTTTATATTCCGAAGTGTCGTATTTCGTTTCCGCTTCGCCGTAAGGCATTACTGCGTCGCGTTGATCAACACCGGGGTTGAATTCAAGTTGCGGTCTTACAAAAAACTTTTTGGTTACGGAATTATCTATTCCGTCGTTACGATAGTACAGTTCGATTATGTGCCATCCTTCCCTTACAGGTGTAAACACCCCGTTTTTAACGGAAACGTTAGCACCGTTGGAATCTTTAAGCGAAAGAATAGTTGCTTTACCGATTTCTTCGGTATCGTCGCCGAAAGCGTAAACTCTTACGTCGGCAGTATATGTGCCGTTAAGCGCAAATCTTACGCCTTCGCCCGTAATTTCGTTATAATCGTTTTCTGTTATAGAAACGGAAAAATCGGATTCTTCGGCGCAACCTTCTTTAATTACTCTTAAATCGTCGAAATAAAGCGAAACGTTAAGCCTTTCGCCCGCTTCGTTTGCGGAATATACCGTAAACGTGCTGTTTTTAAGATTAAACGAATCGGAAAAATTATCCGAATAAAACACCGCCCTGTTCCAAAGTTTGGAAACAAGCAACTGTCTGTCGAGTTGATTGCCCGAATTAGTTATATACAAATCGGTTTCGCTGTCGTTGTATATCCAGAAACTTACGTATTCTATTTCGGTGTTCGCAATTTTTCCGTAAGGGAACTTATTGCCGAACGTGAACGTCGGATACGCAACGCCGTTTATTTCCATCGAAAGAGATTTTCCTTGTCCGTCCGCGCTGTATTTAGCAATGGCTTCAGACGCCTTTAACGTCGATGATCCGTCTGCCGACAAGAAAATCGTTGCACTTTCATCGGACGAAAAGTCAGAAATCAATCCTGAAATTTCGCTTGCCCACACGAATTTTTTATAAACTTCTGAGTTTTTCGTATCGGCTTGATTTTTTTCTATCAGATATTCGATAGTATAGCAGTCTGCGATATTCGGAGTAAATTTGCCGTCTTTTAAAGCCACTTCCTGATTTTTTCCGTTAAACGCCTTTACGGTAACCGTCGCGCCGTCAAGAACAGTCTTATCGTAAGGATCTAACAGACTAAGTTCGGGTACTGAGTAAGGTTCTCCGACCTTGGCGGTTTCGGTGTTTTCTTCTTCTATTTCAACAAACTTAACATTAAACGTATTGCTGTATTTACCTGTAAAACCGTCTTTAAGACACGTAGCGTTAAGAGTATAAACGCCCGCCTTATCGGTAATAAATTCGCCATCGGTAATCGCCGTTGCGCTTCCGTCGGGAGCAACAACCGAAACGTTGACGGTTTCACCGAATAATTCGCTTCCGTCAGAGCCGAGTACGATAATTTTCGGAAGTACGTATTTTCTGCCCACGGCGCCGTCGGGAAGAGTGTTGGTTACTTCTCCGTCGGAATCAACCGCAAACAATTCCGTTTCACCCGTCATTCCTTTTTTATATACTCTTACGTCGTCTATATAGAAATCGTAATCGAGCGGCGCGTTAAGGTTTTCGCCTATACCGCAAAGAATAAATTTACCGTAAGGCAAGTGATACATCATATTGTCGAAAAACGCGTTGCCCTTGGTTATCTTGATGTTGGTCCACGTTTTAGGCTGTATCGATTCTTTTATATAATATCTGTTAATTACCGTCGTTCCCTGATAGGTTCCGTCGTTAGCGGTATTTGATAAACTAACGGGAACTTCGCCGTCGAGATATACCCAGAAACTTAAATAATCGCAATCTGATATATCTTTTTCGACAAGCCTGTCGGAAAACGCGAATTTCGGAACGGGCGCGTGTTTAACGCTTATTTTTAAAGAACCGTTACCCGTATTTACGAACGCTTTATCCCGGTTTAAGGATATTCCCGCTCCTGCCGAACCTTCGATTAACTTTTCGCTTCCGTCGGCTTCGAATCCGTTGTTTATTGTAATATCCGCAACTGTTTGGTTATTCTTCCCGTTGTCGGGATTATCGGGGTTGTTACAAGCGAAAGCAAAACACGCTATCGCAAACATTCCGAGCAAAATAATCAAAAACTTTTTTATTTTCATAATTTTCCCCTTTATCGGTTAATCTTAATACCCTGCCTGCGACAACATTCTGTCCCAACAATCTCTGTACGAACCCCAGTCGGTATCGTATACCTGATTAGGCGTTTTCGAATTATTATAAAGAACTTCCTCGAATCCGCGCTGATAATTTATCGCATTCCAATAAGTTATAAGCAAGTTTGCTTTATAACGAATAGGATATTTAATATCGTCAATCCAATAAGAAACTCCGTTTCTTTCGCAAATATCCAAAGCGGAACGCGTTAACGTAGAGAATTCCGATTTATCTTCTTCGGACATCTTGTATTTGAACGCGCTGGAAGCGCCCGAATATTTAGCCATAATTTTTTGCCCCTCGTCGCTTGCAAAGAACAATAAAAATTGTTTTGCTCCGTCGATATTATCGGAATACGCGGGAATAACCGCTCTGTCAAGCGCCGCCTGCGACGACGAAACGAGCAATCTCGCTTCGCTTATGGTTTTAGTTATGCTTTCCTGTTCCGCAGCATTCTTCCCTTCGTATACGGGCGCGTCGGCAGTTTTTCCTTCGGAAATTGCGTCAACGTAATCGATAGCCGAACGGAGTTCGTTTTCCGTTATGCCGAGTTTTACTGCAAGCCTGCTGGTAACGGGGGTTTTCATAAAGCGAACGTCTATATCTATGCCTTTTTCTCTGTACGCTTTCGCCGATTCGTTTTCCATCCAGTCACCGGTAGGAATAAATGCAACTTTACCGTCAAGGAAATCTATCTGAGAGAAAATGTTGTCCCTATTTAACGAATCGGGGTGCATATACCCTTTTGTTTTATTTATAAACCTGTTAAGCTCTTCTATTGCGATAAGTTTGCCGTCCTGCTTTAAAGCATTCCAGTCCGGTACGTAATTTTCGCCCGCATCGGGTGTTTTTGCCATAAAATAGTTACGAACATTATCCATTCCTTCGTACTGCGCCCACCATGTAGGCCATACGAACGCCCAATACGCAGAGTTGTTTGCGGAAATAAGTCCGCTTATCGTTCCGCCGTTTTCAGTCGTAACGGGTTCGCCCGTAGACGAAAGTCCGCTCTTTATTTGTTTTAACACGCTTTCAAATTCGTCGGTGGTACGCGGAATCGTCGTTATTCCGAACGAGTCGAGAACTTTTTTGTTGTACACAAGCCCGTCCATAGGCGCTATCCACGGGACCGTATACGCTTGTCCGTCGTCCGTCAGTTGAGCTTCCCACATTCCGTCTTTAAGATGTTCTTTAAGCGTAACGTTGGTACCCGGTACCTTTTCGTTATACAAATCGGATAATTCGAGATATAAGTTTTCGTATCCGTTTTTGTTCTTCTGCGCCGCAATACTGCTGAAAAGCGGTACCTGCGTAAAGAATAAGTCTATGGTATTTCTCTTTACCGAACCTATCTTCGAAGCGATTATGCTCGCCGAGTTATCGTCGTAAGTCGCTTCGCATTTAATACCGGTCTTTACGGTAAACGCGTTCATAAGCGGTTCGCAATATTCTCTGCCGTATCCGCCGATCGTCCAGTTAATTTGTAACACGGTCGAATCGCTGTTGTTTCCTCCGCAACCGATAAAGACTGACGTCGCAGCGATTACGGATAATGCCAAGGAAACTGCTTTTGCAAAATTTTTCTTCATTTTCGACTCCTTAATGGTTTTTATTAGTGACGGAAGAAGTTAGCCTTTAAGTCCTCCGGCAACGGTGTTTTTCATAATCATATTCTGGAAAGACGCATATAACACGATAATCGGTATAGTAGACATTATTATCGCCGCGTAATACAACGGATAATGAGAGCGAATCTCGGGTTGCGTCTGGAACAAATAAAGTCCTGTTGCGAGCGTCGGGAAGTTCGGCAGAAACAACAATACCGTCATATAATCGTTCCAATATCCTATAAAGGTTATTATTCCGAGAGCAATCGACATAGGAACGGACATCGGAATCATAATTTTGAACATTATCGTGTAATGCCCCGCGCCGTCAACCTTAGCGGCTTCCGCGTAGCTATCGGAAACACCGGCGTAGAACCCGTGGAAAAGAATAAACTGGTAAGCCGTTCCGCCGACGTAAGTTATTAAAAACAACGGCGAATCGATAAGTCCCAAATTATCGTAAAGTACGTATTGCTGCGGTAACGCGCCGATTATAGGAATAAGCATTATAAATATCGTGAGCGCATAATAAAACTTTGTAAAAACGGTTTTATACTTCGCTACCGCATACGCCAACACGTTGGAAGCAATAACGCCGATAACCGTCGCTCCGCCAGCATACCATATAGTATTGAAGAACATTACGAACAAGTTAGCGTCGCCTACCTTTAACGCCTTAAACGCTTCTACGTAGTTTTCAAAGTGCCAGACCACGGGTAATGCGAAAGGATCGTGTATAAACTCTAACTTTTCACGCATTGAAACGAGAAACGCCCACCCGAAAGTAAACACGTACGTGCCTGCATACAAAAAGAAAACAACGAACACTATCGCAAATATAACTTTTTCGTTATTACTGCGTCTTCTTAAATTAAGACCTTTTTTACCTTTCAGAGAAATCTTTTCCATATCAGTACTGGACCTCCGTAAAGACTTTCTCCGTTAATTTTTTAACGCCGAGAACGATAGGAACGCCTACCAAAGTAAATATAAAGCCAACCGTTGCTGGATAATACGGTGCCACTTGCGCCTGAACCTGCTGATATATCCAGAACGAAATCGTATTCGTTCCGTACGCGCCGCCGGTCAACAACAGTAACGGGCCCGACGCCATAAACAAACCGGAAGTAGTCGTAACGAGAAGCGTACTTACCGTCGGCCATATCATGGGTAGTATAATATTAAACAATTCACGCCATACCCCTGCGCCGTCGAGTTGAACCGCTTCGATTATCTCGATCGGCACACGTTCCATTGCCCCGTTAAACAATACGAGATTTACCGACAACCCCGTCCATATACAATAAGCGACGACAGCAGTCATTGCATATCGCTCGTCCATAAGGAAATTCGGCGAAACCTGTCCGGTAAACAACGTGTATAATTTAGTAATCGTTCCGCCGAGCGAAGGATTCAGCATAAATTTATAAAGTAACGCAAGAACTGCAGCAGAAATAAGATTCGGCGCAAAAAACACTACACGGTAGAACTTATATCCTGCAATCTTTTTATACAAAAAATAAGAAAATATAAATGATATCGGCAATATAACGCCAACGTTGGTAAAAAAGAATATTAGGGTGTTGCGTAATATTAACGCCATGTCTACCATTGAGCCGCTTCTCGTCAAATCTTCCCAGAAATATTTCCAGTTAATGAACGACCATATGACTTCTCCGTTCGATTCCACGCGGAACGCGTTTAAAATCGACTGTAAATTTACGTAAAGCCAGAACACGAAGAAAGCTGCCATAGGTATAAGAAATATCGTAAAAAGAAAGAGATGTTTTTGCAATTCTTCCTTCCCGAAGTTTTTACCGATTTTAGATAAGCACGTTTTTAACGCCGACTTTTTATTATTAGTCATAAAAATTGACCGCTCCGCTTTCAAATTCAATCACATTATGTATATTTTAAAAATTAAAATCAATAGATTATATTAAAAAGTATGGACTATTTTAAGATTATTTGCTATAATTCAGATATGCTAAAAACTATTTGTATGGAAAAAATACCGAAAATATGGTTTGCTCATATTTTTTCTGCCACAAAATATCACGGAATAGTCGACTTAATGCCGAATAGTCTCGAAATTACCTATCTTAAGAAAGGGAATCTCACCTATTACGATACTGACGACAACAAGTTCGAACTAAAAGAGGGTACGGTTTTTATCGGCGCATATAAATCGATTCGTAGGGTTCAATCGGAAGCGTTCCACGAACACCATACTTTTTCTTTTATCTTTACGCCTGCCGCAAACGATTCGGAAGGTCTTTCATTTTCATATCTTCCCGTATTATCAGACGAAACCGTTTGCCAGAATATCGCAAAATATATGGACTTGCTTATAATGGAATATAAAATCGGCGGCTCTTACGATATTAAGACAATATCTTACTTTTTTAAAATTCTCGAAATTATAGACGATTATTCCAAAAGCGTTTCGGAAGACAATTTATACGGTAATATGCGCTACGTTAACCGAGCAAAAAAATATATCGCGGAACACGTGGATAAAAAAATAACTATAGACGATATCGCTTACGCCGTCAACCTTACCCCGCAATATTTATGTAATATTTTTAAAACGGTTACCGGTATAACAATAATTACCTACGTTAATCGATTGAAACTCGAAAAAATAAGAAATCTTGTTATAAATAACGGACTGACATTACGCCAGGCCGGCGAAAGCGTCGGTTTTAACGACGAAAATTATATTTCCAGAATATTTAAAAAATACTACGGCAAAAGTATCTCGGAATTAAAAAAATATCCCGACAGGATGCTTAAATACATTCCTATAGGCAAACAAAAGTAATGGTTCATCCTTTTATTTATTCTTTGAAAAATCCCCTGTTTTAATCGTTTTTTATATAGAAAAACAGCGTTGGCAAAACGTATTGTTTTACCAACGCTGTTTTTGGTGGACTTGGGCGTGTGAAATACACACCGAGGACACCAAAAAATATTAGGGCTCCCGAAAATATTTTGCAAAGCAAAAGATTTTTGGGAAAAAGGAAGGGCAGGCTCATAGGTCAAGCCGTTGCAGTAGCAACGGTGGACGAAATAGCCTTGCCCTGACGTGGTGGAGGCGCGGAGAGTTGCACTCCGGTCTCGAACGCTTCCTTTTGACCTTCTACATACTTATCCGAACGTTAACTCTCGAAAAAAACACGGTTATCGGCAACCTATATTTTTTCCACTTCCGCTAAAAGCCGCAAAAAATCCGCGAATAAAACTTTTTGCCGTTCCCCGTCTTGATTGATGCCCTTATTTTACCCGACGGGAAAAATAAAACAGGACATACGCTTAAATTAAGCAGCGTAAGCTAATTGATTGTTATTATTAGCATTTAAATTTAAAATCTCGTTTTTACGAAGCCGAGCCTTCGGTATGCTTACTTCAAAACGAATACGCCCGATCGAAACTGAATCGCCCCCGTTTTGTCTTTAATTATTTATAGCGATTAAACGGCTATCTGTAACTATTTATCTGCCTTTCTTTATCTCTTTTAATATCCTTTTCCTTTAAGGAATTCTTTTTATCGAAAGTATGCTTGCCTTGACAAAGCCCCAGTTCCATTTTGATAAGCGCCTGCTTAAAATATAATTTTAACGGAACAAGCGTAAGCCCTTTTTGCTCGACTTTTGATTTGAGTTTAATTATTTCGTTTTTATGTAGCAAAAGTTTTCTGTCCCTTTTAGCGTCTTTAGAATTAAACGCGCCCGCGTTTCCATACAAAGAAATATGCATATTTTTTATAAGCATTTCTCCGTTATAAACAACGCAAAAACTGTCTTTCAAATTGACGTTTCCTTGTCTTAAACTTTTTACTTCCGCGCCTTCGAGTTCGATTCCCGCTTCTACCCTTTCCAGAATAAAATATTCGTGATTCGCTTGTCTGTTGACGCAAATAATTTTCTCTTCCATTATGATTTATTTTACTACTTTTCTCTTATTTTTGCAAGTTTTCTCTTCATAAAAAACAAATTCCGCTTTTCTCGAAGATATATCTGCTCCGACAACGGTAATTTTTACCTTATCGCCGAGTTTATACGTCGTTTTACCATCGGACAACGAAAATCTGTTTTCGTCGTACACGAACCTTTTACCTTTTATGTTTTCTATCCGTATTAGTCCTTCAATTCCGTTATCGAGTTCGACGAAAACGCCGAACCCCGTAACGCCGCTTACGACTCCATCAAAAGTTTCCCCTACGTAATCGGAAATATAAAGGGTTTTGTAATAATCATCGACCGCTCTTTCGGCTTCGGCGGCGTATCTTTCATTTTCCGAAGAATGCAAAGAAACCTTACTTACAAAATCTCCGTATTTTTTCGCAACGTTCTTCTTCCCTCCTAAAAAGTCTTTTAAAATTCTATGAATACAAAGATCGGGATACCTGCGAATCGGCGACGTAAAATGGCAATATTCTTTTTCCGACAAACCGAAATGCCCGACGCATTCGGGACTGTATTTCGCCCTTTGCATAGAACGCAGCATAACTCTGTTAATCAACGTAAACGCGGGCGTTCCTTTTGCCTTTTCGAGAATATTTTGAAAATCTTTCGGAAAAACTTCGTCTTTTTTACGCTTATACGTTATACCGAGTCCGTCTAAAAAGGAATAGAATTTTTCCAGACTTTCAACGCTTGGTTTCTCGTGAATTCTGTATACGAACGGCAATTCGAGAAAGTAAGCGTATTCGGCGACGACAACGTTTGCAAGAATCATAAATTCTTCTATTATTTTATGCGCCTTATCGCCTTTACTTGCCGAAACGGAAATTTTCCCGTTTTTATCTACCGTAACGACGCTTTCCTTTACGTCTAAATCGATACTACCCTTTTTGTTGCGTTTTCTTATAAGAATATCCGTCAATTCGTTCATTAAAAGCAAATCGGAATAAATATCCTTACGGCGATTTATAGTTTCTTTATCCCCGTCAAGAATTTTCTGAACTTCGCCGTAAGTAAGCCTTGCTTTACTTTTAATTACGCCGACGGTAATTTCTTTATCGACGACGGCGCCATTTTTATCGATTTCGGCAACTACGGATAACGTAAGGCGTTTTACGCCTTCTTTAAGCGAACAAAGGTCATTACAGAGTTTATCGGGCAACATAGGCGTTACCGCTTCGGGGAAGTAAACGCTGGTAGCCCTTTCAAACGCTTCGTTATCAATTATCCCTCCGAATTTTACGTAATGCGAAACGTCGGCAATATGAACATATAATCTATAATTGCCGTTTTCGGTTTTTTCAATACCTACCGCGTCGTCGAAGTCTCTTGAATCGTCTCCGTCGATAGTAAAAACGGTTTTATTCGTAAAATCACGCCTGTTTCTAAAATCTTTTTCACTCGGCTCGGTTAGTTTTTCCGCTTCACTCCACACTCCGGTCGGAAATCTTTCGGGTATGTTATAAGTATAAGCCAAAGATTTCAATTCGGCTTTTCTGTCGTATTGCCTGCCCA
>JAEDMA010000037.1 GCA_016295005.1 Christensenellaceae bacterium | reverse complement strand
TTCAGTTGAAGATAAAAGCGTGATAATAGAATATAACGGCAAAAAAACGCCCGTGCTTATCACGGTAAACGAAGTAAAACAAGGCGGTTGCGGAGCGTTTTCGGGAACGGGCGCGATAATCGGTATTATGGCGACGGTGGTAGCGGCTACGCTTATCGCAAAGAAAAAGAGAGATAATTAAAAAAACGATATGAAAGGGATAGAGATAAAGGACGGCAAGATATATATAAACGGAAAAAGAGAAAAAATCTATTCCGGTTCGGCGCATTATTTCAGAATTTTGCCCGAGCAGTGGGAAGACCGCTTGATAAAGATGAAAGAAGCGGGGCTTAACTGCGTAGAAACGTATATCTGCTGGAACCTGCACGAAAAAAAAGAAGGCGAATTCGACTTCGGCGGCAATATAAACGTCGGAAAGTATCTCGATTTGTGTAAAGATTTAGGCTTGTACGCGATAGTAAGACCGGGGCCTTATATATGTTCGGAATGGGAGTTCGGCGGCTTCCCCTGGTGGCTCAATAAATATCCTATGAACATCCGTTCTATGGATAAAAGGTATTTAGATAAACTCACGCCGTACTTAAAAAAGGTGTGCGAAATAATAAAACCGAGAGAGATAGGTAACGGCGGCAACGTAATCGCCGTGCAGATAGAAAACGAGTACGGTAGTTACGGTAACGATAAAAATTATCTTAATTACTTAAAAGAATTTTATCTCGAACAGGGGATAAGCAGTATGCTTATAACTTCCGACGGCGACACCGATTTTACCATAGAAAACGGAACGTTAAAAAACGTCGCAGACTCGGTGAACTACCGTTCGGACACTAAAAAAGCCCTTTCGGCGCTCGAAAAATATCACGGCGGCTACGCGCCTATGATAATGGAATTGTGGAACGGCAGAGCGGTTCGCTGGGGCGAAAAGCCGATAACGAGAGATCCCGAAATAGTAAAAAGGTCGGTGGAAACGGCGGTAAAGGACGCGGAACTTACCAACATTTATATGTTTACGGGCGGCACTAACTTCGGGTTTATGAACGGCGCGCATGAAGACGAACACGGTAAATACGTTCCGCTTTCCACAAGTTACGACGTGGAAGCGCCGATAAGCGAATACGGTAAAAAAACTCCCAAATACTATTACGAACAAGAAGCGATTTGCAGAGAGCGGAATATTCCCGTCGTAAACGAACGTAAAGACGAAGAGTTTATGGACTACGGAAAGGCGGAATTTATCGGTGCGACGGAATTATTTAAACACGAAGAACTGATAAAAAGGGTTAATAGCAACAGCGTTTTGAGTATGGAAGAATGCGAGCAGGGGTACGGATATATCGCCTATAAAACGATAGCGTTCGTAAGCGAAAAGGGCGGAGATCTCGTGTTAGAAAATTTTCGCGACGTAGCCCACGTGTATTTTGACGGAAAGTATATCGCTACCGCGTATTACGACAAGAAAAACACAACGCATATACCTTTTCCCGAAGTCGGAAAGTACGTAGAAATAACCGTGGTAACGGAAAATTTAGGCAGGGTAAATCTCGGCAGATACATAGGCGGAAAACGCGGCGTAACTTCCGATTTTGCCGTGTGGGATAAGTCTTATAACGTGCTTTCCACCGTGTTCGGGTACGAAATGTTGTCCGTTCCTATGGAAAAACTTCCCGAAACGTACGAAGAAAGTATCGAAGAAAACAAACAAGGCTTTTATAAATTCGTTTTTAACGCCGAACAAGTAAAAAGCGCGGTGTTAACTTTAAAAGGTTTTACCCGCGGCGTAGCGTATATAAACGGATTTAATCTGGGCAGACACTGGGATATAGAAAATTCGGAAAACAAACTCTACGTTCCTTATCCGCTCGTAAAAAAAGGTAAAAACGAAATAGTCGTGTTCGACGTTTTAACTAAAAAAGACGAAAAAACCGTCGAGTTAAAGGCGAAATAAAAAGGAGAAAAGAATATGAAAAAATTATTGACGGCGTTTTTAGCGGTAATATCCGCGGCTTGTATATCGGTAGGAACGCTCGGCGTGTCCGCCGCGACCGCGGGGATAAACTATAACGCCGAAAAGGGACTTACGGAAATATCTCTTTCCGACGCCAACGCAGATAAAAGCAGCGTAAAAAAACTGTTCGACTACTGGGGGAATAACGAAATAACCTTTACCGAACAAGGGGCGTACAGCGTGTCGAACAAAAACAGCAACGCATTCAATTTAGTAGGTATTTTCCCTCTTTCGGGTAAGGGGTTAAGTCTTGAAATAGGTTTCCCCGTAAGAAACCCCGAAACGGGCGATTTTGCAGACGAAGGCTTTAAAGCGGATAACTATTCCATAGTGTTTTTTAAAGGCGTAACGGGCAAAACGGAAGAAGTTGCCAAAATGACTGTCTGGGGCAAAACATATACAACGACTAATAACTACGTTTTCGCAAACGTTTACGTCGGAGCGTATATAGACGCCAACCAAAAAACTCAGTATAAAGCGCAAGTGGATAATATAAAACTTCCAAAATCCGTGGTAGAAACGGGTGGTTCGGTCAAAATAGGTTTCTCGCTCGAAAACGGTTTTATGGCGGAACAAATAAACGACTCGGGCGAAACGGAATATAAAGAAGTAACCGTAGCCGAAAGTTTTAAGAAGGCAGTAAAAAATCTCGGCATAGCAGAAATAACCAGAATTCAGGTTTTAAGAGCGTATTACTGCACTAATAATGAACACCTGCCCAAAGCGATAATAAAAAGCGTAAACGAACAGAGTTTCGTTCCTACGGACGGCAAACTCGTTTTATCCGACGTGTGGGCTTCTTCCGCCGTCAAACTTACCGAAACGAATTACGAAATCGGTAAAGATTACAGATTTACGTTAAATAGCACGCAACCGAATAACAACCTTTTAAGCGACGTGCAAAAATCCGACGCATACATGCAGTTGTTTTCGGTTATAGTCGGTGACGTTGGCTGGAACGAAAACGGAAACAAAGGAGCAAATAAAGCCGGCGGCATATATATCACCGTCAGAAACGGAGAAGAAACCACTTATACCGCCGCTTACACTTCCACCTGGGGGCACGTCGGTTCGAAAGATATAATCTTTAAGTTCGATAAAAGCGGAATAAATACGTTAATCGTAAAAGTCGCCACTAACGACGGCTATACCGTAACTAAATCGATAGAGATAGACGTAAATCCCGTTATAGAATTAAACGGCGATGCGGAAAAAACGGAAAACGGTTTGGTTTTGCCGACGTCTTTTCTTAAAGGGGATATAAAAGGCGGCGTAATTACCGATAACGTAAGCGTAAAACTTTACTTGGGCGATAACGAAATCGTAAAAGAGGGAACGGCGTATAAAGTTACCGAAGCGGGTAAATACGTAGCGAGATACACCGCCGAAAACGACGGAGAAACCTATACTTTCGATTACGAAATATATTACGACGGCGAAAACATAATGACGAAAAAAATCGTTCCGAACTTTATGTTTACCGATAACGCGGTGTTGCAAAAGGGAAAAAAGATAAAAATATACGGAACCGGCGGAAACGCGGGTACGACCGTCACCGTCAGTTATGACGGACAGGAAAAAACCTGCGTTACCGACGGCACGTCGTGGGAAACTTATTTAGACCCAATGGATTATAACGACGGCGAAACGCTCGTTATATCCTACGGCGGACAAACGATAGAATATAAAAACGTCGCCGTCGGCGAAGTGTATCTTTGCAGCGGTCAGAGCAATATGCAGATTTCCGTAAATTATATTTTCGGAAAAGATAAAACGGTGCAAACGCAGTATACCGAACTCGGCAACGACTTTTCCGGCGTAAGCGTGTTCGCCGTTCCCGCAGGAAAGTCCGATAAAAAACAATCGGAATTAACTCAAAGCTCGTCGTGGATAAATCTTACCGACTTTACGAGCTGCGGCAGATTCAGCGCGTACGCGGTGGCTTTTGCGCAGAACCTTTCAAAAATGACGGGCGTAAAGGTAGGCATAATCACGTCGGCGGTAGGCGGCAGCGCAATCGAGCAATGGCTCGAAGAAGATTCCTTTACGAGAGTAAACAGTTATGTAAAATATTACGGCGCAAGGAAAAATTCCGAACACTTTAACGCTATGATAAACCCTGTTACGGGTTACGATATAGGCGGCATATTGTGGTATCAGGGCGAAACCAACGCAGGTCCCGTCGCCGCAGCGAAAGATTACCTTAACCAGGAAAAGGAATACGTCGCAAGTTACAGAAGATTTTTTAATGACGAAAATCTTCCCGTAGTATTCACTCAACTCGTGCAGTACGCACCTTCCGACTTTTCCCTTTTAAGGGAACAACAGTGGCAGGCGATGTTCGAGATGGAAAACGTTTACACGGTCAGCGCGATAGAAACGGGCGACGCGAGCGGCGGCTCAGATTCCGTTCACCCGGCGGATAAATGGAAAGTCGGCGGTAAGGCGGCAGGCTTGTTTGCCGAAAAGGTGCTGGGGATTCCTTATAGCGAATTGCTCGTTAAATCTTATTACGGCGTAGCGCCCTATTTTGAAAGCGCGACCGAAAAAGACGGAACTATAACCGTACAAGTCGCCAACGCGAAAACTTTAACTTACGGCGACGGGGAAATCTATCTCGAAGCGTTCGTAAATAACTCGTGGGTTAAAAAGACGCTTACCGCAGACGGAACGAAACTTACCTTTACCACCGACGGCGAAAAGGTTACCAAAGTAAGGTACCTGCAAGGCAAAATCGTACCCCAAGACGCGGCGCTTCTTTATAACGAGTATAATAACGCCGTCGCGCCGTGCTACGAACTCGAAGTAAAAGAGTATGTCGAAACGGTCGAATATAACTACGCCGTAACGGTAGAAGGAAAGGGTAGCGTAACCCCCGCGAGCGGAAAAGTAAAGGGCGGCGAAGAAATAGAACTCACCTTAACCGCGGACGAAGGTTACGAAATCGAATCGGTCACGGTGAACGGTAAAGAAGTAACGGCATTAAACGGCAAGGTAAAAATTACCGTCGATACCGACTTGCAGATAACCGTAAAATTTAAAAAGACGGCAAGCGGAGGAGATAATTCCCCCGAAGAAAATAAGGGGTGCGGCGGCAACGTCACGGCTCTATCCGCTCTCGTTCCGGCGCTCGCCTTGATTGCCGCGGCGATAATGCTTAAAAAGAGAAAATCGTCATATAAATAAAGGCGAAAATGCCGATTTTTACAAAAAAAGCGATTTTTTACGGTTTTTCGTTAGAATAAAAAACACGTAAAATCGTCAGTAAAATACCGATAAAATAACGGCAAAAAGAAAAAGACGGAATTTTAAATTCCGTCTTTTTTGATTATTAAGTGTTAAAATCGTCAGTTATTTGCTATCGTTTCTTTAACTTTTTCCGCAACGTTTTCGGGGGTGAAGCCGAATTTTTCGAATAACTTCGCCGCGGGAGCGGATTGACCGAAACGGTCCATTCCGACCACTTTTCCCGTTAAACCTACGTACTTATACCAACTTAAAGAAGCCGCCGCTTCTACCGCCACTCTCGCGGTTACGAAAGCGGGGAGAACCTTGTTTTTATAAGATTCCGATTGTTTTTCAAATAATTCCATACACGGCATCGAAACTACTCTTACGTCGATTCCGTCAGATTTTAACAGGGTTTTCGCTTTCATCGCAACGTTTACTTCGCTGCCCGAAGCTATAATTATAGCGTCGGGTTTTCCTTCCGAATCGGAAAGGATATAGCCGCCTTTAAGCGCGTTTTTGCCGGTACCTTCTATCATGGGGATAGTCTGTCTCGAAAGGAAAATCGCCGTCGGTTCTTTGCCGTTAAACGCCGAAACGTACGCCGCCGTCGTTTCTCTTCCGTCGCAAGGACGGAACACTTTCATGTTCGGCATCGCACGAAGTCCGGCGAGTTGCTCGATGGGTTGGTGGGTCGGTCCGTCTTCGCCGACGCCTATCGAATCGTGAGTTAAAATGTAGGTAACGGGGATTTCCATTATAGCCGACATTCTCATCGCGTTCTTCATATAATCGGAGAAAACCGCGAAGGTCGCGCAGTAATTTATAAGCCCGCCGTGCAGATACATGCCGTTGCTTATAGCCGCCATGGCGTGTTCTCTTATACCGAAGTGCATGTTCGCGCCCGTTTTGTTCTCGGGTAAGAAGTCGCCCTTTCCTTTCATATACGTTTTGTTGGCGGAAGCAAGATCCGCGCTGCCGCCGATTAAATTCGGAACGTATTTCGCTATCTTATTGAGAACGATATTGCCGTAATTTCTTGAAGCGTCGTCTTTTTCGTACTGCCACAATTCTTCGATGTTTTCAAGGTTTTTAACCTTTCCGCTCATCCACTGTTCGTATTCTGCGGCAAGAGAGGGGTATTTTTCTTTATACGCTTTAAAAGTCTTTTTCCATTCTCTTTCTATTCTCTTTCCCTTAGAAGCGAATCTTCTGCAATGAGCGTAAACTTCTTCGGGAACTTCGAACGGGGGATAATTCCACCCGAGATTTTCTTTTAAGGTTTTAAGTCCTTCTTCGCCGAGCGGAGAACCGTGAACTTTTTCGTTGCCCGCAAGCGCCGAACCGTAACCTATAACCGATTTAACGATTATTAAAGACGGTTTGTTCTTTTCCGCTTTGGCTTTTTTAATCGCTCTGTTTAAAGCGTTTATATCGTTTACGTCGTTTACTTTCAATACCTGCCAGCCGAGCGCTTCGTGGCGTTTGCCTACGTCTTCTCTGAAAGTAATATCGGTATTGCCTTCGATGGTTATATCGTTATCGTCGTAAAATACTATAAGTTTGCCGAGTTTAAGGGTCCCCGCTATCGACGCCGCTTCGTTTTCGATGCCTTCCTGCATACAGCCGTCGCCGCACAAAGCGTAGGTGTAGTGGTCTACTATCGTAAAGTCTTCGGTGTTGAATTTATTCGCGAGATAATTTTCCGCGATAGCCAAACCTACGGCGTTGGCGACACCCTGACCTAACGGACCCGTACTCGTTTCAACGCCGGGGCATACGCCGTATTCGGGGTGACCTGCCGCTATGGAATCGAGTTGACGGAAGTTTTTTATGTCTTCCATGCTTACTTTATATCCGAAAAGGTGAAGAAGGGAATAATCGAGCATAGAGCCGTGCCCTGCCGACAGAACGAAACGGTCTCTGTTGTCGAAGCGCGTATCGTTCGGATTGAAAACCATGTTGGTATAAGCGGCGTAGCCTATGGGAGCCGCGCCGAGCGGAAGACCGGGGTGACCGGATTTCGCTTTTTCTATGGCTTCGGCAGATAAAACTCTTATGGCGTTTATCGTAAGTCGTTGAATATCTTTCATTTTATCTCCTTGCGCGGGGATTAACCGCATATTATTTACTAAATTATAAAATAAAACCGTTTGTTTTTCAAGTCTTTTGATAAATAGTTGAGAAAAAAACTTGTATAAATTTTCTCGCTATGGTATGATATTCGATGGAATAAAATGTAATATTATACCTTTACATAAGGAGAAAGATATGAACGACAAACAATTCGTGACCCAAATAGCCGATATAGATGCGGATTTTACTCAATGGTATACCGACGTGGTGTTGAAAACCGAACTCGTCGATTACGGTCCCGTTAAGGGAACGATGGTTATCCGCCCGTACGGTTACGCTATCTGGGAAAACATACAAAAGGATATGGACGCGAGATTCAAAGCGGCGGGTTCCAAAAACGCATACTTCCCGTTGCTTATCCCGATGAGTTTCTTTTCCAAAGAAGCCGAACACGTGGAAGGGTTCGCGCCCGAAGTGGCGGTAGTAACTCACGCGGGCGGCGCAAAACTCGAAGAACCGCTTGCGATTCGTCCTACTTCCGAAACGATAATCGGAACGATGTACGCAAAATGGATACAGTCATACAGGGATCTGCCCGTAATAATGAATCAGTGGTGCAACGTTATGCGGTGGGAAAAAACCACGAGACCTTTCCTTCGCACCTCGGAATTTTTGTGGCAGGAAGGGCATACCGTACACACAACCGAAGAAGAAGCGATGGAAGAAACGATGAGAATGTTGCAGGTCTATAAAGACTTTGCCGAACAGACTCTCGCCATTCCCGTTATCTGCGGAAGAAAAACGGAAAAAGAAAAATTTGCGGGGGCGGTCGCCACGTTCGGTATGGAGGCGATGATGCTCGACGGAAAGAGTTTGCAAGCGGGTACTTCTCACTATTTAGGGCAGAACTTCGCGAAATCTTTCGATATTAAATATCTTGACAAAGACGGAACTCTTAAATACGGATATACGACGTCCTGGGGAACTTCCACGAGGCTTATCGGCGCGATAATCATGGCGCACGGCGATAAAAGAGGTCTCGTTCTTCCGCCGAAGGTCGCTCCGATTCAGGCGATAATTATTCCTGTTGCCGCGCATAAGGGCGGCGTAAACGAAAAGGCGGCGGAACTCGAAGCCGCGCTCGTTAAAGCAGGCGTAAGAGCCGAAGTCGACAGAAGAGATATGAGTCCCGGCTGGAAGTTTAACGAATGGGAAATGAAAGGCGTTCCCCTCCGTATAGAAATAGGGCCGAGAGATATAGAAAACAACAAAGCGATTATTATGAGAAGAGATACTCTCGAAAAACAAGAAATATCTCTCGATAATCTTACCGAAACCGTTACCGCGCTTCTCGATACCGTTCAGAAAGATATGCTCGTAAAATCGAGAGAAAGAAGAGATTCTAAAATTGTCGAAGCCGATTCCGTCGACGGTATATTAAAAGGCGTGGAAGGGAAAAATTTCGTTAAAGCCGGCTGGTGCGGTTGCAGAGAGTGCGAAGACAAAATAAAAGAAGTCGCTCAGGCCACCGCAAGAGTTATGGTGGACGAAGAAGGCGTACCCGAAAAATGCGCCGTTTGCGGCAAACCCGCAAAGCATAAGGTGGTTTTCGCAAGAGCGTACTAATCTGCCGATAAGGAGAAAATATGATCAGCGTTATAGTGGAAATTCAGGGAGCCGTTAAAAGCATTCCTTTAGACAATTCGACGATTTTGTTTGCCGCAATTATTATTGCCGCGATATATCTGGCGTTATACGCTTTGCGCTCGATAGGGTTATATTGCCTCGCGCGAAAAAATTCCGACGAAAAAATCGCTAAAAACGCGGGTTGGAGTTTCGTTCCGTTCGCATGGGTTTATATAGCGGGCAAATTGTGCAAAAGAATTACCGTTTTCGGCAGAAATTTCAACGATTTCGCATTGATTTTGTTTTTGATTTTTACTGCGGGAAAACTCTGCGAACTCGCGTATTTCGTTGTAACTTACTATCCTCTTATAGGATACTATCTTCAGGGCGGACAAATTTATATCAGCGACGTCTCTATAAACAATTTCGGCGACGTTACGCAATACCTTTACGATTCCAGATTCTGGGTGGAAAATATAATTTATCCGTATCAGAATTTCGACGCGGTATCTAAAATTCTTCTGGTGCTCAACGTTTTCTCGTATTTTTTTAATACCGTTTCTTCTTTGGGATTCATACTCGTTTACATCGCGATGTTCAAACGTTACTGGCCGGAAAGATATCTTATGCTTTCGTTGCTGTGCTTGTTTATTCCCTCGCTTTTCTACATTTTAGTGTTTGCGATAAGAAACAAAAAAGAAGTAGAATACGAAGATTACTTAAAACAGAGATTCAACGGTTATAATCCTTTCAATTCGCCCTACGGCAATAACAACCCGTACGGCAACAATCCCTACGGCAATAATCCGTACGGAAATAGTAACGATAACGGCGACAACGACGGAGATAAGGATAGCGGAACGAACGACCGTCCTTTAGACGAGCCTTTCTCCGATTTCAACGATAAAGAGAATAAGTAATGTCTGATACGATAGCAGCGATTTCCACGGGGCTGGTTCCGTCGGGAGTTGCGGTAATAAGAGTCAGCGGCAAGGATTCGCTTGCCGTTGCAGAAAAAGTTTTTAAGCCTGTCGGAAAAACTTCCGTTAAAGATTTCGAACCCAACAAAATGTACGTGGGGGAAATCGTTGCGGACGGTTTTACCGATTTCGGCATGTGCGTTTATTTTAAGGCGCCTAAAAGTTTTACGGGGGAAGATTCCGTCGAATTGCATTGTCACGGCGGACTTGCCATAACAAAAGGCGTATTAAGAAGCGTTCTTTCGTCCGGCGCGAGAATTGCCGCGAACGGCGAGTTTACCAGACGCGCTTTTATGAACGGTAAACTTTCCCTTTCTTCCGCGGAAGGGCTTATCGATATGATAAACAGCGAGTCGGAAAGCGGAGTTAAAGCGGGGTATTATCTTTACAGAGAAAAACTTACCGCAGAGATCGAAAGAATGCAAAACCTTTTAACCGACGCTCTTTCGGAAATCGACGCCGACATGGATTTCCCGGAAGAGGATTTAGACGTTAAATCCCGCGAAACCGCCGAAAAAACATTAAAAGAAGTTACGGAAAAAATCTCCGCCCTTTTAAAAACTTATCGCGGCGGAAGAATTATAAAAGACGGCGTGAAAGTCGCCATTGCGGGAAAACCCAACACGGGGAAAAGTTCTTTGCTTAACGCGCTTTTAGATTACGACAAAGCGATCGTTTCTTCGGTCGCTGGTACCACGCGCGACGTGGTTGAAGGAAAAATTTCCTATAAAGGAGTAAACTTTTTCTTTTTCGACACCGCGGGGATAAGAGAAAGCGGCGACGAGATAGAACAAATCGGCGTGGGGCTTTCGAAAAAGATAACCGACTCCGCCGACCTTGTCGTTTTCGTGGTGGACGGAAGCGATATTTCTTCCGACGACGAAGAAATTTATAACGATATAAAAGATAAAAATCTTCTGGTGGTTTTAAATAAATCCGACGTGGGCGAATTTTTTTACGAAAAAGCCGATATAAAAGTTTCGGCGAAAGAAAAAATCAATCTTGACGGGTTAAAGGAATGTATTTATAATAAAACCGTCGGAAACGGAATAGATTTAAACGGCGACTTTATATGCGAAGAAAGACATTTCGAAGCGCTCAAAAGAGCCTATGAAAGTCTGTCTTTTGCTCTTTCGTCCGTTAAAACTTTGCCTCTCGACCTTTTATCCGTCGACGTTAAAGACGGATGGGACGCTTTGGGCGAGATTTCCGGCAAAACGGCTTCGGAAGAGATAATCGATAATATTTTTTCCAGATTCTGCGTAGGAAAATAGTTTCGGGGGGTTTAATTATGGATGTATGGAAAGCGATAGTTTTAGGAGCGGTACAGGGATTTTCGGAATTTCTTCCCGTTTCTTCGAGCGGTCATCTTATTTTGCTTCAAAGATGGCTAGGAGTCGAGGACGGGGGATTGTTCTTCGACGTTATGTTGCACATAGGCACGCTTATTCCCGTTTTTATAGTATTGTTCAGGGAAATTATAGGACTTTTCAAAGTTCCCAAAAAACTGTTATACCTTATAATCGCCACGATTCCCGCGGGGCTTACGGGCGTGTTTTTAGGAGACAAAATAGAAGGTTATTTCTATTCGGGCGACCTTTTGGCGGCGATTCTTTTAGGCGTTACCTTTATTCTTACCGCAACGGAATTGTTCGTGGCGGAAACGGTCAGCAAAAAAAGAGAAGTTTTTGAACCTCTTTCGATAAAACACGCCGTTTGTATGGGCGTGGCGCAAGGATTTGCGATAGTCCCCGGTCTTTCGAGAAGCGGCACGGTTCTTTCCGCAGGTTGTTTTTCGGGGCTGGAAAAAAATCAGAACGCGGCGTTTACTTTTTTAATGAGTATTCCCGTTATTTTGGGAGCGGCGTTGGTTTCGGGTTATAAATGCGTAAAACAGGGTGTTTCGGTGGAAATCGTTCCGATTATCGCGGGCGTTTTAACCGCTGCGGTTACGGGTTACATAGCGATAAAATTTATGCTTTCGGTTATTAAAAGAGCCGATTATAAATGGTTTTCTTTATATCTTGCCGTTATCGCCGTCGTTTCCGTTCTTTCGAAAGTTATTTTCGGCGTATAGCCGTTTATAACTCGGGCGCGGAAAAGTTAAAATAAAAAGCCCCGGCGCTTTTACCGTTGATTTTTTCGGAAAAATCCGGACGGACATAATTAAAAGGAAAGTAATTATATCCGAAAGTCTGCCGAGGAAAACAATTCGTTTCCTTGAATATAAACTATAAGAAGTAAAGTTTTTGTCTTACGATAAAAACTTTTAAAACCCTG
>JAEDMA010000036.1 GCA_016295005.1 Christensenellaceae bacterium | reverse complement strand
AATTCAAGCGAAAATGCGCAAGCGCGTTAGCATTTGCAGGCATTTTTGCGCCGAATTTCAAGAGCGTAGGCGTAACGCAGTTACGGGGGCGCGATAGCGCCGAGTTTGTGAACACAAACTCCCTACGCGTATTAAAATTCAAGCGAGAAAACTTGCTTGCGGGCTACGAGCGCCGAATTTCAAGAAAACGTGCGAATTTTTAGAATAAAAATTCGCGTGGGGCGTTCAGCCCCGAAGTGTTCGCAGAACACTTCTACGTTTGTATTATATTATATTTTCCCGTTAAAGTAAATGCTTTTTTCCGCCTTTTTACAATATAGAAAAAAAGAACTCAATCGGCTAAGACAAGTTCTTTTAATTTCTTCTGTTTTGTTATTTCGTGGTTTCTTTAACCTTTGCCGCCTTACCCGTTCTTTCTCTCAGGTAATAAAGTTTCGCTCTGCGAACTTTACCGTGTCTTACAACCTGTATATCGGCAACTTTGGGCGAGTGAATCGGGAAAGTTTTTTCTACGCCGACACCGAAAGACATTCTTCTTACGGTGAAGGTTTCGCTTATTCCGCCGTGTTTTCTCGCGATTACTATTCCTTCGAAAGCCTGTAATCTTTCTCTGTCGCCTTCGATAACTTTTACCATTACTTTAACGGTATCGCCGACTGCGAACTCGGGAATTTCTTTTTTTACGTTTTCCTGATTGATAGCATCGATTATTGTGCTCATTTGCTTATTACCTCCATTAAACTAAGTGTTCGTTGATTTTCAAGAGGAACACCCGAAGCGTTTTATATAATAACATTTTTTTTATCTTTTGTAAAGCGATTTTATCCATAAAAAGCGTTAATAATGTGATTTATTTGCCCTTTTTCTATTTCTATAACGTCGAATCGGCAAGGGCTGTCCGTTTTACCCGCCCTTAAAAGATATTCTTCGGCGACCTTAAAATATTTTTCTCTTTTTCTGGCGTCCACCGCCTCGCACGGCGCGCCGTACTCGTCGCCGCTTCTCGTTTTCACTTCGACGAAAACTATGTATTCGCCGTCCCTTACGATAATATCGATCTCTCCGAAATGGGTTTTAAAGTTTCTTTCTAAAATCATATACCCTTTCTTTTTAAGATATTCCGCCGCTTTTATTTCTCCTGCCCGTCCCAAAAATTTTTTATAAAAGTTTTTCTGTGCAATCTGCAAGGACCTGTCTCCTTTATTTTATCGATATGAACTTTCGTTCCGTATCCTTTATGTTTTTCGAACCCGTATCCGGGAAACTCTTTAGCGTACTCTTTCATAAGATTATCCCTGTACACTTTCGCGACGATGCTCGCGCAACCTACGGTATAACTTTTCCCGTCGCCTTTTACCACGTATTCGGCGTTTTCCAAATCGAGATGCGTATCGTTTCCGTCGATAAGTATCGCGTCGGGTTTTACCGACAAGTTTTTTACCGCTTCCGTCATACGCTTTTTAACGCAGTTTAAAATATTTATTTCGTCTATCTCTTCCGCTTCCGACTGTGCAATAACGTAAGCGACGGCTTTTTGTTTTATTTTCTCCGCAAGTAATTCTCTTTTCTTTTCGGATATTTTTTTGCTGTCGTCTACGCCTGCGATAATGTTTTCATCGCCCAGCGGCATTATAACGGCGCAACAAACCACGGGTCCCGCAAGAGGACCTCTTCCTACTTCGTCTACCCCTGCGATATATTTACAGCCTTTTGCGAGATATTTTCTTTCGTATTCGAGTTTATCCATCAGTCTAAAACTACCTTACCCGTTCTGCCCTTTCTGAAATCGTCTATAATCGCTTTGGAACAACGGGCGTAATCGTATTCCCCACCTTTCATCAAAAACCCGCGTTTAACACAAATTTCGTTAAAAATATCTAACGGTTCGGCGTCAAGATTTTCTATTCCGTACTTATTTTTAAGAAGTTCCGGAAACCTTACCTTAAATTCCGATATAAACTCGAAAGCAAGGTCTTCGAAGTCAATGTTAGCGTCGTTCATACTGCCGAGATATGCAAGGTGAACGGCGTACGTCTGATTCTGAAACGCCGGCGGCATCGTACCCGGGGTATCGAGCAAGTCCATATCTTTAAGCCTTACCCACTGCTTTCCTTTGGTTACCCCCGCTTTGTCGCCCGTCACCGTCTTTTTACCGCCCGAAAGCGCGTTTATTATAGTCGATTTGCCCGTATTAGGAATTCCCGCAACCATTATTCTGACAGGCTTAAACACGCCTTTTTCTTTGTTACGGTCGAGTTTTTCCTTTAACATAACGAAAATTTTGTTATAAAGGTTATCGATCGCGCTTTTGTTGGTCGCAGAAAGCGAAACGGTCTCTTTTCCTTCCTTTCTGAATTCGGCGATAGTCCGTTTTACACCTTCTTCGTCGGCAAGGTCGCTTTTATTCAAAACGTATAAAATCTTTTTATTTTCAAACAATTTTCCGAGTTTCGGGTTAAGAGACGCTCTGGGCGCTCTGGCGTCTAAAACAAGCAGAACTCCGTCCACGCATTTAAGGCTGTCTTCCATCATTCTGACGGCTGCCGTCATATGCCCCGGAAACCATTGTAAATGTTGCATAATTATTTATTCTCCGATAAATCCGGCCTTCTCTCTTTCGTAATTTTTTCCGACTGTTCTTTTCTCCATTTATCCACTTCGCCGTGATTGCCGCTTATAAGAACGTCGGGAACTTTTATTCCCATAAATTCCTGCGGTTTGGTGTATTGCGGATATTCCAGCGTACCGTCTGAAAAACTTTCCTGTAAAAGAGAATCTTTGTTTATTACGCCGTCGATATATCTCGCGACGGCGTCGGTTATCGCCATTGCGGGTATTTCTCCGCCGGTAAGAACGAAATCCCCGAGAGAAATTTCTTCGTCGATAAACAGGTCGATAACCCTTTGGTCAACGCCTTCGTAATGTCCGCACAAAAGAAGCAGTCTTTCTTCTTTCGATAGTTCGGTGACGATTTTCTGATTAAACGTTCTGCCTTTCGGCGACATGAAAATTCTTCTGGCTTTATGATCGGGGTCCACGGCGTTTATCGCGCTCGCGATAGGTTGCGCCGTCATTACCATACCCGCGCCGCCGCCGAACGGCGTATCGTCGCATTTTCTGTGTTTATCGGCGGTATACTCTCTTATATCGGTTATAACAATTTCGAGTTTGCCGCTGTTTACCGCTCTGCCTATCACGCTTTCTTTAAGAGGCGCGAACATATCGGGGAAAAGCGTAAGTATATCAATCCTCATAACAAGATACTTCCCCTAATTTTTCGCCGTCTACCGTCATAACGCCCTTTTCTTCGTCTACGGAGATAAGGTACTTTTTCAAAAACGGAAACCGCATCGTTTTTCCGTCTTTATCCGAAGCCGTTATAATATCGGTACGAGCTTTGGTTACGTCGGTTATTTCCGCTATATATTTTCCCTTTTCGTCTACTATAGCGCAGCCTATAAGGTCTACTATAAAAAAAGTGTTTTCCGGGAGTTCGACTGCGTTTTCGCGCGAAACGGCAACGAATTTGTTTCTGAAAGTTTCCGCATAATCTCTGTCGGTAACTCCCGAAAGCGACAAAAAAACGGCGTCGGGCGACAGTTTTACACCCGAAACCTTAAACGTCGCTCCGTCAATCACCACTTCGCGAAGGGTTTTGAATCTCGCCGGGTCGTCGGTTAAAGGCATTACTTTAAGTTCGCCTTTAACCCCCTGCGGTTTTACGATTTTACCGATTTCCAAAAAATTCTGCATAAGTTAAGAAAAAGGGGAAAATTATTCCTTTTCCCCGCGTTCCTTGATTTCGATATTGTATTTTCTGTTTTCTTTCTGGCTCGCCGCGCGAACTATCGTGCGGAGCGCCTTTGCAATCTTTCCCTGACGACCTATGACTTTGCCTATATCGCTTTCGGAAAGAGTAATAGTTACGTTCGTTTCTCTCGCTGTTTCGGTTACGTCGTAGGTAACGTCGTCGGGATTATCAACAAACTGACTTACTATATATTTAATAAGTTCTACCATTATCGCTCCTTAAAAAACCTTATTTATCTTTTTTGCGAACCTTGGTTTTAGAGGGAGAAAGTTTGGTGGGCTTGGGTAAAATACCGCTGTTTACGAGCAAGTTCTTTACCGTATCGGTGGGCTGAACGCCTTTGCCGAGCCATTCTTTCGCTTTCGCTTCGTCGAATTTTACTTCTGCGGGTTGAGCGGTGGGGTTATAAGTACCGACTTTGTCGATATACGCTCCGTCTCTTGCCGTTCTGCTGTCTACGATGACGATACGATAGAAAGGCGATTTTTTGTCTCCCATTCTGGTCAATCTCATTTTTACTGCCATTGTTTTTATCTCCTTGAATATTTATTAAAATTTAAACATTTTATTGTTTTTCATTTGTTTCATCATTTGCTTGGTCTGTTCGAACTGTTTAAGAAGTTTGTTTACTTCCTGAACGCTCGTTCCCGACCCGTTCGCGATTCTCGTCTTTCTCGAAAAATTTATTATCGACGGATTATCGCGTTCTTTTTTGGTCATCGACTGAATTATCGCTTTCATCGAAAGAAGTTTCTTTTCGTCGATATCCCCGTCGTTTATCTTTACCTTATTGCTCATGCCCGGCAACATGGAAAGAACGTTCTTTATTCCGCCCATTTTTTTCATCGCGTCGAACTGCATAAGATAATCGTCTAACGTGAAAGAGTTTTCTCTCAGTTTCTTTTCGAGTTTTTTCGCGTCCTCTTCGCTGACGGCTTCCTGCGCCTTTTCGATAAGCGAAAGCACGTCGCCCATTCCGAGTATGCGGTTAGCCATTCTGTCGGGATAGAAAGGTTCTAAATCGCTCGGTTTTTCGCCGACCGAACAGAATTTTATGGGTTTGCCCGTAACCGCTCTCATAGAAAGCGCGGCGCCGCCCCTTGTATCGCCGTCGAGTTTGGTAAGCACGAGCCCCGTTACTTCGAGACGTTTATTGAACGTATCCGCGACTTCGACTGCAACCTGACCCGTCATGGAATCGACGACGAGCAGAATTTCGTCGGGATGAACGGCAGCCTTTACGTCTTCGAGTTCTTTCATCAACTTTTCGTCTATCTGAAGTCTGCCGGCGGTATCGATAATCACCGTGTCGAACCCGTAAGATTTTGCGTATTTAACGCTTTCTTCGGCGATTTTAACGGGATTGCCCTGCCCTTTTTCGAAAACTTCCGCGTCGACGTTTTTGCCGACGACTTTAAGTTGATTTATAGCCGCGGGACGGTACACGTCGCACGCGACGAGCAAAGGTTTTTTGCCTTGTTTTTTCAAGTGCACCGCAAGTTTTCCGACGAGCGTGGTTTTCCCCGCGCCCTGAAGCCCCGACATCATTATTATAGTCGGCGGATCGGGCGAAACGGCAAGCCTGGAATTCGTTGAACCCATTAAAGAGATAAGCTCTTCGTTTACAATCTTTATAACTTGTTGCGCGGGGGTTAGACTTTTAAGTATTTCCTGCCCTACGGCGCGCTCCGAAACTTTCGCGACAAAGTCCTTTACGACGCTTATATTGACGTCGGCTTCCAAAAGCGCGATACGGATTTCCCTCATCGCGGTTTTTATTTCCAGTTCGGTAAGCCTGCCTTTATGAGCGAGTTTGGAAAAAATATGATTAAGTTTTTCGGACAATCCGGAAAATAAAGCCATTTTTTACCCTAAAATATCGTAAATACGTTTTGCCGTAACCTTATCCGATTGTTCCGCAAGAGATATAAGTTTTTCGTTCTTTTCTAATATCTTCAACGCGGTTTCGTATTCGGAAAGCTTTTGTTTTACTTTCGTTACGGCGTCGTATATGCTTTGTCTGGTTACCCCTTCCGACTCCGCTATCTCGGACAGCGACAAGTCGAAATTATAGTGAGAAGAAAAAAGTTCTCTCTGCTTATCGGTGAGCAAACCTTTATATATATCGAACAATCTTATATAATATATATCTTCTTCCATAACAAACGAAAAGCGTAAAGCAAAACTGCCTTACGCTGTGAATTATATATTATATAGCCCGTCTTGTCAACTGTTTTCACGCATTTTCCCGATTAACGGAAATCGTTTTTTCACGCATTTTCCGAATCAGCGGAAAACCTCACCGAATCGGCGTGGGAAAACAGTATTTTCTCTTTATCTTTTTTATCCTTTTTCGCGCACCCGAAATTCATAGTGTAAAAAGCCTGTTCCGACTTATACATTGCGGTAATCACAAACAGATTGCCGATATCTGTAACAAAATAAAGATAGCCGTTTCTTTCCGAAACTTCCGTTTCCTCTTCGTTTGCGGTTTTCACGGCGTCGGCGTATTCGGCAAGCGTTTTTTCTTGGTTTATTTTATCGAAGCCGTCTTTACTGCAAACGCAGAATTCGCCGCCTAAAACGCTCTGATAATAAAAGTAAACCGATTCGCTATCCTGTTCTCTGTAAAAACTGTCTAAAGTTACGGAAACTTCGCCTTTGGTAAAAGTCGTCGGCGTACCCGTACACGCGGCAAACGCAACCGCCGCCGTTACGACGGTTAATGCCGCCGCAATGAATTTTATAATTTTTTTCATAATTTTTTAAGTAAATTCCGTTAAAATAAGTTGTCTATATAGTCTTTTGCGTCGAAGTCTTCTATATCGTCGATTTTTTCGCCCGTACCGACGTACAGAACGGGTATTTCCGTTTCGTAAGAAAGGGAAACTATAAAACCGCCTTTTGCAGTTCCGTCGAGTTTGGTTAAAATTATGCCGTCAAGCCCGATTTCGTCGTTAAAGACTTCCGTCTGCGACTTGGCGTTCTGCCCCGTGGTCGCGTCGAGAACGATAAGTTTATAATAGTTGGCGTCGGGATATTCGCGTTTAACCGTTCTGTCCATTTTTTTGAGTTCTTCCATAAGGTTGCTTTTAACGTGAAGTCTGCCCGCCGTATCGATAATCAAAACGTTGGTATTTCTCGCTTTACAAGACGCTATCGCGTCGTAAACAACCGCGGAAGCGTCCGCGCCTTCGGCGTGTTTTATTATTCTTACGTTTGCCCTGTCCGCCCAGACGGAAAGTTGGTCGGAAGCCGCCGCCCTGAACGTATCGCCCGCGGCAACGGTGACCGATTTACCTTCTTTAGCAAACTTTGCGGCAAGTTTTCCGATAGACGTGGTTTTACCAACGCCGTTTACCCCTACTACCATAATAACCGCGGGGTATCTGATTTCTTTGGCGTCGGCGTAGTTTAAGGTGTCGAAAAGTTCTTCTTTTAACAAAGAAGTAACATAGTCTTTATCTTTTAATCTTTCCTTTTTTGCGCGTTCTCTTATTTCTTCCACGATCTCCACCGCAGTATCGACGGACACGTCGGAAGATATAAGCACGTCTTCAAGGCTTTCGTAAAATTCGTCGCCTAATTTATTGGAAGAAAAAAGTTCGGCGAGTTTTTTGCTTATACCGTTTCTCGTTTTGGATAGAACTTCTTTTATTTTACTGAAAAATCCCATATATTTTCCTTATTTGAATCAGCCGACCATATTGCCGCTTTCTATATCGGCAACGTCGGAAAGTTTAACGGATACCGTCTTGGAAACGCCCTTTTCCTGCATGGTTACGCCGAACAGAGCGTCGGCAAGTTCCATAGTCGGTTTTCTGTGCGTTATGACGATAAACTGCGTTTCTTCCGAGAATTTTTGCAAATACCTTGCGAATCTGTCTACGTTGGCTTCGTCCAACGCCGCTTCTATTTCGTCAAGCACGCAAAACGGCATAGGTCTTAAACGCAATATCGAGAATAGAATGGCGATTGCGGTAAGCGCTTTTTCGCCGCCCGACAAAAGCGAAAGTTTTTGCAGTTTCTTTCCCGGAGGTTCGGCGATTATTTCTACGCCCGCTTCGAGTTTGTCGTCCACTTCCGAATAGTCGAGTTCGAGCATCGCTCTGCCGCCGCCGAAAAGTTCCTTGAAAATCCTCTGGAAGTTTTCGTTGATTTTTGTAAACCCTTCGTCGAACTGCGTTATCATTTCGCCTTTAATCTTTTCGATGGCTTCTTTTAAATCTGCTTCGGCTTTTTCAAGGTCTTCTTTCTGAACGGTCATCTCGTCGAAACGCTCTTTCATCGTTTTATAGTCGTCGATTGCTGTGGCGTTTATCGCCCCCAGAGACGAACGTTTTTTGCGGATTCTCGTAATTTCCGATTCGCCGAAGTTTACGTCGTAATTTTCCTCTTTTACCTTTACCGCCGTTTCGTAAGTTTCCTGATAATCTTCCCAGATACTTTGCTGCAAGTATTCGAGATCGGTATCTATTTTGGTAAGTTTTATATCTTCTTCGTGTTTTTTCTCGGTAAGTTCGGAAATTTCCGCCGACAATTCCTTTCTTAACGCATCGTTTTTTGTGAGTTGGTCTTTAAGACCCGTTTTGCCGTTTTCGATAGACTCTATCTTTTCGCGGATTCCGTTAATATAGTCTTGTTCTTCTTTGGTCAGCGCGATTTTTTCTTCTTCGCGTTTTAACTCTTCGATTATATCTCTCGCGCCGTCGTTACTCTTAGATAGTCTTGCAATAGTTTCTTCCGATTCCGATTTTGCGAGCGAAAGTCTTGCGTTTTCGCTTTCCGAAGTCGATATTTTACTCTTTAACTCGGTGATTTTTATCTGCAAAAGAGTGTTCTCTTCGGAAAGAGAATCTCTTTCTTTTTTAAGTTTTTCGAATTCCGCAAGGTGTTTGTCTGCTATGCTTTCCGCGCTCTCCTTGTCTTCTTCGAGTTTTTTGCCGCCCGACTGAACGGTTTTATAGTTTTCGTCGAGTTTCCGGATACGTTTGTTTACGTCTTCGATAAGTTCGGAAGTTCTTTCCATTTCCTGACCGAGTTCCGATAAGGAAGTTTCCGCAACCGCCTGTTTTTCTCTTTCAAGAACGATTTCCTGACGTTTTGCGTTATACTGTTCGTTATAAAGGGACAAATCGTCCAACGCCTTATCGCGCTTAACTTCTTCCGCCTTTTTGGATTCTTTTAACGCGTCCATTTCGGCGCGTTTGGCTTTCAACGTTTCGGCGTTGTCTTCTATCTTTCTGTCGTTGGATAAAAGGCCTTCGCTGCCCTGTCTTCTCGAACCTCCGGTTATCGAGCCGCGCGTTTCGAAAACGTCGCCTTCCAAAGTAACTATTTTAAAACAGAAACGGTATTTATCCGCTATGTTTTTGGCGTTTTCGAGCGTATCGACTATCAAGGTGTTGCCTAAAAGCCCCGAGATTACGTTTTCGTATTCACGGTTAAAGGTTACGAGCCTGCTCGCCTCTCCTAACGCCCCGCGTTCTCTTAACGCCGCGGAAAGTTCTGTTCTCGTCGTTCTCGGTTTAACCGAAGTTATAGGCAAAAAGGTTACCCTGCCGAAGCCGTTTCTTTTAAGATATTCTATTAAGTATTTAGCGTCGTCGGTAGTCGCCGTAACGATGTTCTGCGCGGCGGAAGCAAGCGCCGTTTCGAGCGCTATATCGTACTTTTTGTCGCTCTTTATTATCTCCGCGACTACGCCTTTTATTCTCTTTTTAAGTTCGCCGTCCGTTTTGGCTTTGTTAAGCAAAAGTTTTACCGACGGCATATATCCTTCGTAACTCTCTTTTAATCCTTTATAGAAGTTATCTCTCGTAATAAGCGTGGTGATAACCGAGTTCAACGTGAAAATTTTGTTGTCGATTTCAGCGACTTCTTCGTTTTCGAGACGAACTTCGTTTTCCTTTTCCCCTATACCGTTTTTAAGTTCGTAAACGGATCTGTCCAAAGAATCAATATTTTTGTCTATTCTTTCTTTATCGTGGAAAATTTTATCGCGTTTAACGGAAAGTTCGTCGAGTTTGGCGTTGAGTTCGGCAAGTTTTTCGGATAAATTACTGAGTTCTATGGACATAGTTCCTTTGTTGACTTTAACGTCGGACAAAGATTCTATCGATTCGATAACTTTTCTCTGATTTGCCGAAGCGATTTCTTCGCCGAGAGATATTTTTTCGCTTAAAGACAATAATTTTTTGTTTTTTTCTTCCCATTCGGAAGTTATTTTGCTCAATTCTTTTTTATCCGAAGAAAGCGATTCGTTGTTTTCTTTTATGGTGTCCGAACAGATTTTAACGTTTTTGCGGTTTTCTTCTATTTCCTTTTCCGCTCTTTCTATCTGACTTAAAACGTAAGATATTTTCTGTTCGTAAAGTTGCCTTGCGCCCGACGATTTTTCCATATCTACCCTTTTAACGAGCAGTTCGTCGTTCAACTTTTTTATTTCTCTGTCGGCTTCTTCTATATCGGAAAAGATTTTGTCGTAATCTTTCTGCGCGGCGGAAAGTTGGTCCATACGGAGAGCGCCCTGCTCTTCGATACCTTTTATTCTCGTGTTAATTTTGGCTTTCGCGCTTTCAACCCCTTCGGCTTTGGCGACGTAGGTGTTGAGTTCGTGATACTTTAACTGTTCGGAAAGTTCGTTGAATTCTTTGGCTTTTTCCGCTTGTCTTGAAAGAGGCGCCAGCTGATTTTCTATTTCCGAAAGAATGTCCGAATATCTTACGAGATTTTCGTGCGTTCTGTCGAGTTTTCTTTGCGATTCGTTCTTTCTCGTTTTGAATTTGGCAATACCCGTCGCTTCTTCGAAAATGGCTCTTCTGTCTTCGGGTTTCGCAGACATTATTTCTTCTACTTTACCCTGTCCGATTATGGTATAACCTTCTTTACCGATACCGCATTCGTGAAGCAGGTCCACAATGTCTTTAAGTCTTGCAGGCTGCTTATTTATGTAGTATTCGCTTTCGCCCGATCTGAAAAGTTTTCTCGTTATGATTACTTCGTTATAGTCAAGGCTGAATATTTTGTTGGAATTATCGAAAAACAGCGACACTTCGCAATAAGAAAGAGATTTCCTGTTCTGCGTACCCGAAAATATGACGTCCTGCATGCTCGAACCGCGCAGGCTCTTTGCGGACTGTTCGCCTAAAACCCAGCGAATGGCGTCTGCGACGTTGCTTTTTCCGCACCCGTTCGGCCCGACTATCGCCGTTATTCCGTTACCGAACTTAATTTCGGCTTTATCCGCAAAAGATTTAAATCCGTATAATTCGACTTTTTCGAAATTCAATGTTTGTTACCGCCCTGTTTTTTTAATTTGTCTAACGCTTTTTTAGCCGCTTCTCTTTCCGCGGCTTTTTTATTCGGTCCCGTTCCTTCCGCCGTTTTCGCTCCGTTAAGAAGCGCCGCCACGCGGAATTCGGGTAAGTGATCGGGACCTTTTTTCCACAGCGTTTCGTACGAAACGCTTCCTAATTTATATTTTTGTACGTATTCCTGATATTCGCTTTTATAATCGGCGTTCGGCTTTTTCTTTTCCTTTTTCTTTTTATCGGCTTCGTAATCTTTTATTATGGTGTCGGCAATAAACCTTTTGGCTTCTTTTAATCCGCCGTCTATGTAAATTCCCGCAACCAAAGATTCGTACACGCTGGAAAAAAGTTTTTCATCGGTATGCGTTCTGTCTATCCCTTTTCCGAGCAGAACGTAATCGGTAAGACCCAACTTTTTTACCGACCTTAAAAGCGGTTCTTTAGAAACCAGTTCTTTTCTTTCTTCGGTAAGTTTCCCCTCGTCGCCCGACGCGTTTTTAAATAGGTACTCTGTGGTTACGAATTCTATTATCGCGTCGCCGAAAAATTCCAGCAGTTCGTTATCGTCGCCGCCGTGTTCGTACGCGTAAGACGAGTGAGTGAAACACTTCCTTAAAAGCATTACGTCACGAAACGCGTACCCGATTTTGCTCTGTACCCCTTCTATATCGAATATCATTATACTCTTTCCCGTACCTTACAGATTTCCTACCGTTCTCGGGAAAGGAAGAACGTCTCTTATATTGCCGATACCCGTAAGATACATAACCAGACGTTCGAATCCCAGACCGAACCCCGAATGGGTAACGCCGCCGTATTTTCTTATATCGAGATAGGCTTTATATTCGTCTTCTTTTAAGCCGCATTCCGCCATTCTCTTTCTTAAAAGGTCTATTCTTTCTTCCCTCTGGCTTCCGCCGATGAGTTCGCCGATTCCGGGGACTAAAAGGTCGCTTGCGGCAACCGTTTTTCCGTCGTCGTTAAGACGCATGTAGAAAGCCTTTATTCCCTTGGGATAGTCGGTTAAGAACACCGGTTTTTTGAACACTTCTTCCGTAAGATAGCGCTCATGCTCCGTCTGAAGGTCA
>JAEDMA010000154.1 GCA_016295005.1 Christensenellaceae bacterium | reverse complement strand
TTCCAACGCTTTAAGCATAAACACGAAGGTCAGCGAGTAACATAGTCCGTAGGCGCACGCGGTGAGAAAGGTAAGTAAATCCCACCCGAAAGAAAATCCCCCGTACGCAAGGTAGAATAAGAAAACTATTAAAGATATAATAATCGTATAACAGAACGAATCGGCTGTTTTTACGCGTCTGTTATAACACTCGCCGAGAACGTTGCATATTCCGTTAAGCGCAGACGCGCAAAATATAATAAGATAACCCATTATTCACCGAAAGTTTTTGTTCTGCCCTTATATGGGGATGAATCGTTTTTATTTAAGCATCATCAAATCGTCAATGTAGAACGTTCCGATTTCAGACGCGGGTGTATTGGCAAAGTTAACGTATAGTTTTGCAACGTGCGTGCAGATATCGTCAACGGATCCGCGAACCACGACGTTTACATTTAAGTCAATTACGACTCTCTGCCAAGAACCGCCTTTTACAGCCTGTCCGACACCGCAATTAAACACGTCTCCGCCGGGGGTTTTCCACATTTCGATCCCCTGACCTATCGCAACGTCTTTATCGAACCATGCCCAGAAAGAGATGTATTTATATCCGCTTATATCGATATAGTTCTGAACGAAATCGCCGTTCTGCCAGTATCCGTTATACTTGTTGCCGTTATCGTCTCTTTCGATAAGAGAATTAGGTTGAAGAATAAATCCGTAAGCGCCGTCGGGAGTTCCGCTCATAAGGCTGTTCTTGCCGCTATGCGCTTTTGCGTTGGAAACGGCAAAGTTACCTGCTCCGTCGCCTGCCGCTTTACGTTCGAAATCGTCGAGCAACGCGCTCGTAAGAGTTTTAACTTCGAGTTTTTGCGCGCAAGGATCGGACGCTGCCGCATCCGCTTTTGCGGGACGGCGGGACTGAACGTAATACGTCGTGTTAGATTTTAATCCGTTAAATTCCGCAGTAGTCTGATATTCTGTAAGAACTTTTCCGTCAGCGTCGGTAAGGCAGTATTCGGTATCCGCTTCGACTTCGATAGAGAATGAATCGTCAAGAACCATTACGCCTGCTTTTAATTGAGGTTTGTTTTCGGGAACGTCGGTTCTCTTCGGCATTTCCACTTTGAACGTCGCGTTTGCGGTTGCAGTCTTATAATTCTTGGTTTCGGCAGTCGTTGCGGTAACGATATAATCGCCCGCTTCGGTGGGTTTAGCACTGCTTTTTGCATATTCGGTGTTTCCCGTTCCTTCATAAACGTAAGTAACTTCCGCACCCGACGTGTTTTTAACGACAACGGGTTCTACGTCCGTCTGACCGACTTCATAATCTGCCATCGTAATTTCGAGTTCGTTGTCCGCACGGGAAACGGTAAAAGTCGCTTCTGCGCTTCCTGCAAGATAGTTTGCAGATTCGCCGACGGTCGCGGTTACTTTATAAGAACCTGCGTCCGTAGGAGCGTTAGCGGAAGATGCGTATTCGGTATCTCCGGTTCCGACGTAAGCAAAAGTTGCCGCTCCGCCTTTATTACCGGTTACGTTGGGTTCGGAAGCGGTTTCGCCGTAAACGTAATCAGCCATGGAAACAGTAAAATTATTGTTTGCTTTATTTATAACGAGTTTTACCGTAGCGCTATAAGGGTTATACGTGTCGTTGCCGTCAAACGAAACGGTTACTTCATAGTTCCCCGCATTAGTAGGCGCGGTGGTACTTACAGCGTAATCCGTTCCTTCAATTCCCTTATATTCGTACTTAAGCGTAACTTCGGCTCCGTTCGCTTTTACCGAAACGGGCGAACCGTTATATACCGCTGTTATAACGCCGTTTTCCGCTCCCGTTACAGAAACGGATAAGTCTGTTTTTCCGCACGCGGAAAATGCCCCGAGAGCAATAACGACCGCTATGCAGACGCTTAGTCTTTTAAAAAACTTAGCACTGTGCTTTTTCATAATTTTCTCCTTATTATATTTAATCTTTACCGACGCATTCTTTACCTATCCTGAGAATTTCGTCGTGTAATTTCTGCCATTTGGCGTCTTCGGGATTTTGTCCGTATAAATGATCAAGTCCGATATTTCCGAGCGCTTCCACTTCTCTCGGGAACGTATAGTAAGTAAAACACATAAGTCCCCCGGGATTTTTTTCTTTATTAAGTAAATCGTAACAACCTTCGAGATGCTTTAAGCAATGCTCTTCGGTTTTATCTCCGCGATAGTTCATCGTGCAAGGCACGTACCACACGCGAACGTCGTCGCGGTTTCCGAGCCTTTCTTTCATCTGCTTCGCTATATGCTCATATTTCCAGTCGAACGCGTGATACATATCGAAAGCAACGTCTGTTATATACTGCCCGGCCTTTTCCGTTATAGGCTTAACGTTTCCCGTGGTCCATATATCGGGCGCGACTCCTGCAACGGAAAAGCAACAAAACATTCTCTTTCCTTTCCATTTGTTTACAAGATACCCCGTCGCTTCTTCGAAGTCTTCTAACGATATTCCGTTTAAGAGCGGCTCGTCGATATAAAACCCTTCTATAGCATCGTCGCAACCGAGTGATTTTAAGAACTCTATTTTTTTATCCGCTCTTTCTTTCCAGTCGGCGTAAAATTCACATTTAACGTCGTAATCTTCGCCCACGTCAACCATTTTTGCGTATTTAACGTGATGAAAAATCCAACTGAAAAAGGCAACGTATACCTTTTTGCCGTAGTTTGCGACTTCTTTAACCATTTC
>JAEDMA010000153.1 GCA_016295005.1 Christensenellaceae bacterium | reverse complement strand
TCTACAAAAAGTTTATATAGGTAGCCCGTATACGTTTCATTTAAAACAGTATTATTCAGATCGGGTTCGTACCCCTCGCTCCACAATGAACGCGGATACCAGTTTCCGTATGACCCGCGATAAACGGCAGGTTCGTCCTGCAAACACGTTCCGCCCGCGGCGGTCTTGAAAATAAACGCTTTATTTTCAGACGTGTAGGCGTTGTTTAAGACTTTCGCCATACCGTATTCCGGTCCCATACATGCGATATTCGTACCGTACCCCGCTGATACGTATTTTTTAAAATCCGCATATTCAAGCCAGTTTTGTCCGACCCCTCCGGTAATATATTTGTCGGTTTGTCCGGCATACATTACGTTGTTGAATTTAACGTTCTTTTCCTCTTCATTTAACCCCGAAACAGTCGTATATCCGGCGGCGTTGCTTTGTCCGCCTATCAGATACATATCTATATTTTTGGAAACAGACGTTTCAGCCTTTGTGTAACTTAATTTTGACAGAAAAGCCACGTTTGCAAAGCACAACGCAACAGCCATCAGAACGGGTATAATTGCCTTTTTCATAACATTAATCCTCAAACATTTTTTCTAAAAGTTTTATGGCCATATAATAATGCAACTCTCTGACGGGATGATTTAATTTGTTTGCCAGCAACTCCGTGGTGTCGACATGATTATCTTTCATCAGTTTCCACGTTTTTCTGACGTCGCAAACTTTAATATTTCTCTCGTCGCATTCTTTAATTGCTTCTTCAAAATATTTATCCAACAACCCGTCGTTCTGAATCTTTGCAAAATCTTTTGACAAGTCAATAAACAACTTATCTTTAAGAGTATGGCTCGTGTGGTCGCACATGTAATTCTGAGTCAGAAAAATCGCTTCGCTTCCGATACTCAATATTTTATCGAACATCTCGCCTAAATTTTTCTTATATTGCTCAATGCCTTCTTCTCCTTTTACGGAATCGTTCAGACCAAAAGACACAACAACCAAATCGGGACGATGCGATAAAACGTTCTGTTCAAGATTATTTAATCCCGTTGACGTATCTGCGCCGTTCATTCCCGCATTGACGTAATCGATCTGCACACACGGATATAACAAGGACATAATTTCTTCAAATCTTTTTACATATCCGCTTTTGGAATCAAACACAGTCGTAAGCGAGTTTTCGCCCACCGCTTCACACTCAAAACACCCTTGCGTTACGCTGTCGCCGATAAAAGCGATTACGGGAATCTGCGTATTATAAATATCTTGTTGCCGACGGATAATTTTTTTTAATACTTTCATTAGTTTCTTCCTTGCGCTTTTTTTAACAGTTCCAACTGCAATTCGCCCGCGCTCCTTATTGCCTCGTAATCCGAACCCGAAGAAATGAGATTCATACCCAAATCGTTCCATCTTTTTAAGGCTTCGCCGTCACTTGTTCCGCCGTAAGACACTCCTATTGATTTGCCTGCTTTTTTAAGAATCTCCGTCCCTCTCTTTATCCAGTATAAATTTTCATCGGAAAAAACTTCGGAAAATTTTCCGATGCTTGCGCTTAAATCGCACGGCCCGAAAATAAAACAGTCTATTCCATCCACCGTCAGAATATCTTTAAGATTTTCAACGGCTTGTCTCGTTTCGATCTGAACGCAACGGATAAAATCATCTTCTCTTTTTTTGTAATCCGTAAGACTTTCTCCGCCCCAACAACACGCGCGAAGAGGTCCGCACCCGCGATTCCCTCTCGGCGGATAATAGGTGGATTTAATTGCTTTTTCGGCTTCTTCTCTCGTGTTTATCATAGGAAAAATAATTCCGTCGGGTCCCATTTCCAACACGTGTTTCGTATGATTGAAATCATCCTGATGAACACGTACCAAAACGCTTTTACCTTTATTTTTAATAATGGCGATATGGTTTAACAGAGCCGCGTTATCTATACAGGAATGTTCCGTATCCACCCAGATAAAATCATAATCCAGACTACTGACGATATCCGATGAAATAAAATCGTTCATCAGAACGTGCGAACCGCAAACTTTATCCCGATCAACCAACTTTTGTTTTAACGTTTTCATAACCAACCCTATTCTTTTCAATAATTTCTTCTAAATCTTCGTAACAAGCGGAAGCGACAAACTTTGCTCCTTTATCGCTCAGATGCAATCCGTCAACCGTATAGGTCGTTATATCGTCTTTCAACGTAACAGCCTTAAACTTTCCGTCCAACGGAACAAAACAATCGGCATATTTTTTTGCCGTTTTAAACACTTGTTCGTTGAACTCGATAAGTAAACTTCTCTTGTAAGAACGCATGGCGTCATCGGATATTAAATACGGTTCCAGTATGATAAGCGGCGCGGACGATTTATCACGAATTGTTTTTACAAGATTTTCATATCTTGACGCAAATTGTTCGCTGCTTAAAGACTTATCGTCAAAACTTTTCAAAACGTCGTTTACTCCGATAAATAAAAATATAATATCGGCTTCGACTTCGATTTCGCCGCTTTCGATTCTGCTTTGTAAATCTATGGTCTGATCTCCCCAAATTCCGCAATTTTTAAATTCGAACAGGATATCGCCATATTTTTCTTTTAAGAATTTTTCAACGTAAATCGGATAACCTACTGCCGAACCTCTCGATCCGGCAGTAATGCTATCCCCTAAAAATCGTATTATCATTCCGTAATTATCCCTGAATAATTTTCCCTTATATATGCCGTCGCGTCTTC
>JAEDMA010000152.1 GCA_016295005.1 Christensenellaceae bacterium | reverse complement strand
AACGATAAAAACTTTTAAAACCCTGACGGGTTTTTGCAAAAACTATCGTTTTTGCTCTTCTTGTTTGAAATGACGTCGGTTTTTCTTGAAAATGCGCTTCGCGCGCTTTCAGATAAAATCTCCGATATTATAACCGAAGTGATTAAAAATACAGAGAAACGCGGCGTTAAGTTTTGTACGGAGATGTGAATTAGGATTATTAACGCTCGTTTCGGCAGTTGCTTCTCATAATAAAATTATGGGGGCATAAAAAAGAAAAATTTCCCTTAAAACATAAAAACCAAGGAGGGTAAAATGAAAAAATTAGCGAAGATATCCGTTGTTTGCGCTTTATTGTTATGTGTCGTCGCGATTTTTGCTTCGTGCGGCAAAAACAAACTTGCCGCGCCCGACGGGTTTAAGTTAAGCGTTGAAAACGTTTTGTCCTGGAATACTCAGGCTAACGTTCGCAACTACGTTGTAAAAATTACAGGCATGGAGACGGGAGAAACCTCGGAAGAAACCGTCACGAGAGCCAGAATCAACCTTTCGACGGCGATTACCGTTGACGGCGATTACGATATACAGGTTAAAGCCATAGGAGGAAACGGATACGCAGACTCGAGTTGGTCTAACGTTATCAACTTTGAAAAAGAATATGAAACGGGTTGTCGTTACGAATTGTACAACAACAACACGGAATATCGCCTGGTAGACGCCGGCTCTGCGGGAATATCAGACGACGAAACGCTCGTCGGTAAAGTCAACATTAAAAACACTTACCGCGGGAAAGCCGTAACGGCTATTTCCGATAAGGCGTTCAAGGGTAACTCAAAGGTAAAAGAAATCGTTATTAACGAAGGCATCAGAGAAATCGGTAAACAGTCTTTCTCTAACTGTTCAAGGCTTGAATCCATTTTTTTACCGGAAAGTCTTGTTTCTATCGGCGACTCGGCGTTTTTCGCTTGTAACAATCTCACCGGGGTGACTATACCGAACAAAATCACGGAACTTCCCAAATCGGCGTTTTCTTATTGCAGAAAACTTGAAACCGTAGTTCTCGGAAGCGGACTGAAGGTTATCGGAGAATCGGCGTTTGCAAACGACACTGCTTTGACCGAATTAATTATTCCCGACGGCGTTACTTATATATCGACAAGCGCGTTCAGTAAAGCGAGCGGTCTTAAAAGAATCGTTTTCGGAAAGAACCTTGCGGAAATCGGAAGCACCGCATTTTACGGGTGCGCTTCTTTAGAAGAAATTGTTTTCCCGGAATCGGGCAACCTTAAAATCATCGGTCAGGGCGCGTTCAGCGAATGTTACGAAGAAATTACCGAAGGAGAAGGGGAATCTACCGTTACCACCGTTAAGGGGTTAAAAACGGTTAATCTTCCCGAAGGTCTTGTCGAGATAGGTTTCGAGTGTTTCAGAAACACCAAAACGCTGGAAAACGTTACGATACCCGAATCGGTGACCTCGGTAGGCGCGTACGCGTTCAAAAATACGGCGGCGTATAATAAATCGAGCGAAGAAAACAACGGATTTATTTATATAGATAACTGGCTTGTAGAGATTTCCGACAATCTGAAAAAACAGGTAATGAGAATATCTTCCGAAACGATAAAAACGGGTACGGTCGGAATCGCCGATCAGGCTCTTTGGAAATGCGTTTCGCTTGAAGAAGTCGAATTTAACCCGACGATAAAATATATAGGCAAATACGCCTTATATAATTGTCCGAAATTGTTCAGCGTAAGCACGTCCGTATCCGGGAATCTGCTTGAATCTATCGGAGAATACGCGTTTGCAAACAACAATTCTTTAGGTCAGGTGAATTTTGGCGAAAGCCTTAAAATTTTAAAGGAAGGAGCGTTTGCGAACGACACGAAAATAAAAAAAATAGATTTAAGCAGTTCTAAAATAACCGAACTCGGCGACGCTTGTTTTGCAAACTGTACCGATTTGACCGGTATTTCTCTCGGCGAAAGTTTGAAAAAAATAGGCAGATACGCTTTCTTCGGGTGTTCGTCTCTGGCGAACAAAACTTTGGGCGAAGAAGGATCCTTAGACGATACTTTAATTCCTTCGAGCGTCGAATCCATCGGAACGTACGCCTTTAAAGATACGTCTTTATGGACGAATTCGACTACCGACATTATTTACGCGGGTAACTGGATTGTCGGAGTAAAAGACACGAAGATATCTTCAGCGGAAGCGAATAAAGACGCCGTCGGTATTTCGGATTACGCTTTTTATAATTGCGCGACTTTGACTTCCGTAACGGGGTTAAGCAATATCAAACAGATCGGAAGGGGAGCGTTTTACGGTTGTTCTTCTATTAAGACGTTGTCTTTCGGCAACAGATTAAAAAGCGTGGAAGAATATACATTTTATAAGTGTACGTCGCTTATGTCGGTAGGTTTATCACGTAATACCGAGTATATAGGTCAATCGGCATTCTATAAATGCACCGATCTTCTTTCGATAGATTTATCTAAAACCATCGGTAACACGGGTATCAGAAAAATAGCAGATTTCGCATTCTACGGATGTTCTAAACTGGAAACGGTGGAATTCGGTAAATTCCTCGAAAGTATCGGGTCAAGAGCGTTTTTCGGTTGCGTTAAACTTTCCGGAGCGACGATGCCCGAAAACTTAAAAACCATAGGAGATTACGCTTTTTATAATTGTTCTTCTATGACGAATCTCGATTTGGGCAACGTTACCGAAGTTGGAGTATACGCTTTCGGCAAAAACACTTCGCTTACG
>JAEDMA010000151.1 GCA_016295005.1 Christensenellaceae bacterium | reverse complement strand
TTCGGAAAGAGATATTCGAACAATGTTTTCAATTATATTGCTTCCGAAAACTATTTTACCCTTTCGCGAAGTTTGAGTCAGTTTTTTAAATTTCATACAAACCCTTTATATTGTTTTTTCCTATTTTACCACAAATAATCGAGTTTGCATAGCATTTTTTAAGAAATAGGGATAATTTTTACATTTTCCGGCGAAGCAACGTTTTCTTCCTGTATAATAGTATAAATTTTTATCGTGTCGTCAAGCGTCAGATTTGCAGATTTTGCAATTACGTTTACGTTATCGGAATCTATTCCCATCACAACAACGACGTCCTCAAATCCATACGCCTTAATTAAACTTTCCAGAAGCATTTCTCTTTCCGTCATTTTAGTAAGTTCCGTTTTCAACGAAAGCGCTTCTTTAACGTCCGTTTCCGTCGCCTCTGCCGAAGCGATTACTGCGTCCAGTTGCAGCAATTCTTCGTTTCTCTTGGTCTGTCTTTCGCTTCTGTACTGAGCGAAATAACTTGCCGAACCGAGTGTTTCAGTTGCTTTGGGATTAATTAAATTACCGGTAAAAACAAAGTTTAAAACCGCCGTAACCGCAAGCAAAGCAATCATACTGGATAAAACAATTATTTTCTTTTTCTTTGACATAATTTACTCCTTTTAATTAACAGATAAAATTTCTATTTTTTCAGGTTTAACATTTAAAAGAGATACCGCCGCTTGCTGTATTTTAGATATTACGGCAATATTATATTGTCCTTGGTATACTATTAAAACTCCTGTTATGTCGGGATATTCTTCCCTTATCGTAATCGGTTTACCGTTTATTAAAATCGGCGTTTCTTCCGTTTCGGTAACCCCGTTTACGGTTTTTGTCGTCGTTTTCATTGCAAGAACGGTCTTCATGCCTGATTCGACCGTAATAACCACAGAAGCTTTTCCTACCCCTTTTACAAGAGAAAGTGACTTTTCGAGTTTTTGTTCCAATATTTCAACGTATGAGTTATCGCCTATACATTCCTGAGTATTAACGTTTTCCGAGAAAACTCCGGTAACAGCCAAAACCCCGAGCACAATCAAAAGAATAGCGATTATGGGTTTATAAAACTTATTTTTAGCGATTTTGTTATATACGGAAACAATCTTTTCCGAAAACTTACTCATAAACTATAACAACCTTTTCGTTTGATATGCTCAGGTATCGGGAAATTTGTCCTCTCAACTCATCTGTTATATGTATATTATCATTTTCGGAATTTATAACCGATTTTTCGATTTTTACCGTAACTTTTTCTACCACGAATTTATAACGGTCGTCAACGCTGTACGTTATAGTCGCGCTTCCGTCGATTTCTGCCGTTTCTATTATTGAGTTTACCGTTTTTTCCATTCGATCTTTATAAGAAGAAAAATATTTGTCCGTATAATAGTAATCGATATCGAATACGCTTCCCGCGTTTATTTCGCCAAACGAAAGATCTCCTTCTAAAAAATCCTTTACTGGAGATAAAACGCATAAAATCGCAAGACAGGAAAAAACACTCTTTACAGCGGCTTTCATTTTCCCTTCCGGCAAAATATTTTCCGAAAAAAAAGACAATAAAATCAAAAAACAAATCGTTATAATAACGTTTTTCATACTATAAAAGCATTTGCCGAAAAAATAAGCAACAACACGGTTAAAAAAAAGGAAAAAGCAACGGTAATCACACAGGTGGACAAATAAGAAACGGATTTAGAAACGTTCGAAATAAAATTAGTCAATCCGGAGTTTCCTAAAGATTCCGTAATAGCCGCCGAAAATTTAAGCAACAACGAAAAGCAAAGGATTTCTATTATCGGAGAAAGTACTGTAAAAAAAATGCAAATTATAACAGATATTCCGACAGCGTTTTTTATTATAACGCTTCCCGCAACAACAAAGTCAAGACTATCTTTAATAAAACCGCCTATAAGAGGTACTGAATTTGAAACGGCATATTTTGCCGCTTTAACGGATATACCGTCGTATGTCGCCGCGGAGATCCCTTTTACGGTTAAAAAAGCGCCGTATAAAGAAATGATTATTCCTATAGACCATTTTAATATGCTCGAAAAAAGTTGGTTGAATTTATTTACTCGTATATTGCCGGAAACTTCCGAAAAACAACTTAATATTATCATAATGCCGACTATGGGTAACAATATGGCGGAAACAATTTCCGTTATTCCTCCCGCTAAAAACACTAACGCCGGCTTATACAACGCCGCAGACGTTCCTCCCCCCGAGGCAACCATCAAAGTAAGTATTATGGGTGACATAATCTCACATAATTCCCTTAGAAGTTCTATGGTGTTTTTTGTATTTAAAAACAATCTTGCCGAAACGGATAAAACAATAAATAAAACGGCAAAATAACATACTATATTTACAACCTTATCGATTTCCGAAGACAGATATTTCCCTTTTATAAGACTATAAACCGTATAAACAACCGCTATTAAAACCACGTTCATTATCATCGGTAAATATGCTTTTGCCTTTGTTAGAATTAATTGATTCAAATAATCCGCAACACCGTTGCAATCGAATTCAAATTCGCCGTTTATTAATTTACGAATGCTATCCGTAAAATTGCCGTCGCCGCCGATTCTGTTATAAAAATCGTTTAAATTATCCAAATCGACGTATTGTAGGTTTTTTTCGACCGAATCAGATAAATCGTCTGCAAAAACAGTATTTGTCGGACTGACCAATAAAGAACACCCTATAATCAAGG
>JAEDMA010000150.1 GCA_016295005.1 Christensenellaceae bacterium | reverse complement strand
GTATTTGACTGAATACAGTAATCAGGTTAAACACGATAAAAGTTATATCAAAAAGTGGTTGCCGCTCGTTGCCGCGGCGCAACTTATTAAGGTAGACGAAAACAAAAAGAAGTTTTTAATGCATTTTATCGATGCGGAGGAAGAAGTTTGAATAAGTTCGATACAAAGGTTCAATACATAAAGTATAAAGTGTTAAGGGAAGTCGCTCATCTTGCATGGAAAGACCAACTTCTTGAAAACATAAACGATATTCCGAAAATTATAATGCCCAACAGCGAACCTACTATGCGTTGCTGTATATATAAAGAAAGGGCTATTTTAAACGAAAGGGTAAAACTTGCGGTCGGCGGAAACCGATTTAATAAAAAGGTTATTTCGGTTATCGATATTGCTTGCGAGGACTGTCCTACCGGCGGATACGAAGTTACTTCCGCTTGCAGGGGCTGTCTTGCGCACCGTTGCGCCGAAGTATGTAAAAGGGGAGCCATAACGTTCGGTAAAGACTTAAAAGCCACAATAAATAAAGATAAATGCGTAGAATGCGGAATGTGTGCCAAGGCATGCCCGTACAATGCGATACATAATTACAGAAGGCCCTGCGAAATGAGTTGTAAAGTTTGCGCGATTTCTATGGGGGAACACAAAGAAGCGAAGATTGATTACGATAAATGCGTTTCCTGCGGGGCGTGCGTATATACTTGTCCCTTCGGCGCGATAACGGACAGGTCATATATATTAGACGTAATCGATTTAATAAAGAAAAGCGAAGACAACTCTGAATATAAAGTTTATGCGATAGTTGCGCCGTCAATATCGGGGCAATTTAAATACGCGCCGTTAAATAAAATACTTACGGCAATAAAAACCATAGGGTTTTACGATATCGTCGAGGCGGCTCTCGGAGCCGATATGGTGACCGAGAACGAAAGTAAAGAATTAATAGAAAAAGGCTTTTTAACGTCGTCTTGTTGTCCTGCTTTCGTTGCTTACGTAGAGAAAAATTTCCCCGAACTTAAAGACAATATATCTTCGTCTTTATCGCCTGTAGGTACAGTTTCAAGGTATCTTAAAGAAAAAGACCCGGATTGTAAAACCGTATTTATCGGGCCTTGCACGGCAAAGAAAGCGGAATTCCAACGTAAAGAATACGAGGGGCTTATAGACAGCGTCATTACATTTGAAGAATTACAGGCTCTTATCGACAGTAAAAATATTGACGTTGACAAGCTCCCCGAAACAGAGATAAACAACGCGTCTTATTACGGCAGAATTTTTGCCCGTAGCGGCGGACTTTGCGAGGCGGTTGATTCCGTTGTTAAAGACGATGATTCCGATTTTAAGTTAAACGCAGTTGCGTGCAGCGGTCTTGACGAATGTAAGATTACGCTTCTTCGTAAAAAGAAAGGCGTTCTTCCGAACAACTTTATCGAAGGTATGGCGTGTGAAGGCGGTTGTATAAACGGGGCAGGATGTTTGATTCACGGCGAAAAAAATAAAGTCGAAGCGGATTTGTACGGAAAACGGTCTCCTTATAAATCGATTAAAGAATCTTTATCGAATATAAAAAAATAGTTTTTAAACGCTATCCCGCGACGGAAAGGTTCCGTCGCGGGATAGTCATAATATTTTATTGCTTATAAAGCGTGTTTTCTATTCTGAAAATTTCGCCTTCTTTTTTCTTGACTCGCTCAACAAAATCGCATATAGAAGATATTTTTGAGTCAAACGCAATGCCGCTTAAATATCTGTGATTTAAATCGTGAGCGTCACTGCCTGCGGTTTTTACTTTTCCGTAAACACTGTCGTATAATCTGTAATACTCGTATGCAAGAGTGTTGCTTAAATCGTTTCTTGCTGCATTATAAACTTCTATGCCGCAAGTATCGGGGAACAGCCTTATATGGTCTATATAAGGGGCTTCTCTGAAAGGATGAGCCTGAATTGTAAGGGCGCCGTTTTCGTTAGCAAAAAGAATAAAATCTTTCATAGACATATTCATTATTTCGGGAATTGATTTTAAATCGTTTTCGTTCCAACCGTATACTAAAACGTCCGTTCCTTTATAAGAAACTTCAAAACCGAAAAAAACGTCCAGTTTTTCTTCTGCCGCTGTTTTCACTTGCTTATATCCGTCGCAAAACAATTCTATTTGTTTTTTGTAGTCGGGCTCGTTACGGATTTCCGTTACACAATTTCCGTTAAGAAAGTGGTCGGTAAGTATTACGCCCGAGTAACCGTTTTTAACGTATAAATCGACGAGTTCTTCAGGAGACAAACGAGAGCATTTGCTGGTAACGGAACAATGACAATGTGTTTCGTATAAAAACTTTTTGGTCGGCGGAACGTATATTAAAGATTCCGATATGGTTTTTTCGTTGACGTTATTCATTTTTTCACCTTAAGTTAAAAACAAAATTAAATTTACAGAGGTAAACGCTCATAATAAATACAGACTATTTTATCTTTTACCGAAAAGTAAAAAGATATTATGGAAATCAGGCGGCAAAAACAGGGGAGAGCAATATCAGATAAACAAAAAAGCAACCGATTAACGAAAACGTTTCAAAAGGTTGCTTTTGGTGGGTGGGGGTGGATTCGAACCACCGAAGTCGCTGACGACAGATTTACAGTCTGTTCCCTTTGGCCGCTCGGGAACCCACCCATATTAAGTTATTTCTTTTGCTGGAGCTGGTGACTGGAATCGAACCCGCAACCTGCTGATTACAAATCAGCTGCTCTGCCAGTTGAGCTACACCAGCA
>JAEDMA010000149.1 GCA_016295005.1 Christensenellaceae bacterium | reverse complement strand
GTGGGGGAAAAGCAATTTCTGTGAGATTTATTAAAATCAAATATCAGCCATAAATAATTGTATTCTTCAATACCTTTTAATGATTCCGCTTTTCTGAATTCCGGTTCAAAAACAATTGTTCCTTCAATTTCAACTCTGCCGCTGTTTCTTGGTAATCCGAATTTTTCTTTAAAACCCGTTTTTATGCGGGCAATAGGTTTAATTTCCATAATTTTCTTCTAAATCAGTTAATTCCTGAATTTTTTTCATTTTTTTCCAACTCACAAACGTATAACCGTCGTTAAATAAAAAGATGAAAAAGCATATAACTACAGAAATATAGGTGATATCGGAAATTGTTGCAAGAATCCACAACACTATCAGAACTATATCGTTAATTCCATAAGCAAAAGCAAAATACGGACTGCGTCTCGCGCTCAAATATACGGCAAGAAAACTTGTAGCAACAGAAATCGTGCTTGGAATTAAATTAGCCGTATTAAGCGCTTCGAGAATAAAGTAGAAAGCAAACGTTACGATTGTCGTTAATATAATCATAACGATAATTTCTTTTTTCGATAGTTTATTAGAGATTTTAACCTGAGATTTTTTGCCTTTGAAAGGGTTTCTGATCCAACATATAAACGTATAAATGCTCATAGGGAGCGACATACATGTGTAAGTAATCAGTTCGCCGTAGTAAGCAAAGGAATATGATATGATGCTGTAAATTATGGAAAAAATAATCATTATAAAAGGCCCGATAGGATTGCCTTTTGCATTAAAAATAAGAGCCGTTACGCCTATAAGAGACGAAACCAATGATAAATAATTTGTTTTATTAAAAATAATAAACGTAACCGTAATGGTTAGGACCGATATCGTCCATAAGCAAATTTCAAATTTTGAAAAATAATTCAACAGTTTTCTCATTGTTTTCATTTCTCATTTTTTTTCTATCGGTTTTAACACCTTATCTTTGATCTTATTAAATGCCGAAGTTGAGCCTATTTTGTTGAAAATCTTTTGAGACAACAACAATATAGGGGCGTCAACAATGAGCGAAACGCCTATTATAATTAAGCCCGCGCCGTACTCCGAAAGGGGTAAAACGGACGATAAGTTCAATATCGGTAACCCGTTGATTAAGGCGACTGCTGTAATAGAGCCGACTATCGCGAGGCAGATAAAAAACAAAACAGACCTGTATATGTTCAGAGGGGTACAAATAATAAATAAATTGACCATGCCCGTTAAAGTCAAAATTACAATTGCATACGTCTTATAAGGGTCGTTCATAATTGACGAGCCGGCGCTTAACCCAAAGATATCGATTGCCAATACTCCTAAAATCATAATTACTGCGCTCGGTAAAGATTTTGCTAAAACTGTATTGATAAATCTGCCTTCAACCAATGCGTCGTTCGGTTGTAACGAAAGAAAAAATGCGGGCAAACCGATAACAAAAACTTCAAGCATTATCATTTGTGAAAGTTCAAACGGATAAGAAGTTATATGAGGAATAAAAAACATTATAACCGCAAGGAAAATATTAAATAAAGTTTTCATGAGAAAGAGTGATGCGGAACTTTGAACGTTGTTGATAACTCTTCTTCCTTCATAAACAATTTGAGGCATAGAATTAAAATTGTTATCGAGTAAAACGAGATGAGAAACTTTTCTGGCAGCGTCACTGCCGGAGGCAACGGTAATTGCGCAATCGGCTTCTTTTAACGCAAGCAGGTCGTTTACGCCGTCTCCCGTCATGGCGGTTACGTGACCCCCGCCTTTTATTGCTTTAATCAGAATTGCTTTTTGTTCCGGCGAAACTCTTCCGAAAACGGTATATTCGTTTGCTAACTTTTTTACTTCTTCGTCTGTTTTTCCTTCGAGGCTGATATATTTATCACAGTCGGGAATATTTACTCGTTTAGATACTTCCGCAACGGTAATAGGGTTGTCGCCCGATATTACTTTGATTTTAACTCGGTTCTCATTAAACCATTTTACGGTTTGATAAGCGTCTTTTCTTATGTTGTCTTCTAAAACGATAAGAGAAAGCGGGGTAAAGGGACCCGCAACGGTGTTGTCGCAGATGACGGAATCGGATTTTGCAAACAACAAAACCCTGAAACCTTTAAATGCATATTCGTTAATCTTTTCTTTAACGTTTTCGAAGCCTTGTTTGTCAAGAATATATTCCGGCGCGCCGTAAGCATATGTAACGTTGTTAAAGGTTACCGCCGAAAACTTTCTCGAAGAATTAAACGGTAAAATACTCTCCGACTTATATTTGTCATCTACGCCGAAATAGTTATAAAGAGCAACTGCCGTCTGATTGTCGTCGTGTAAACAGTTTATCATAGACGGGATAATTTCTTCGGCGTTTACGTTACCCGATAAATCAATAACTTCCTTTACCGACATTTTGCCATCGGTTATAGTTCCCGTTTTATCGAAACAAATGGTATCCACTCTTGCAAGCATTTCAAGAGAATATAAATCCTGAACCAAAGTCTTATGCGATGCAAGTTTGATAACTCCTACGGCAAGCGCCATGCTGGTAAGTAAAAACATTCCGGAAGGAATCATTCCGATTACAAGCGTCGACGTTCCTTTTACAATAGCGGCGTAATCGTCGCCGGATATGACGGATTTTATAACAAAAAAGGTGGCAATAGGAAGAATGACAATACCGATTGTTTTTATTATAAAGCGTAGCGAACCCATCAATTCGGATTGAGGTTTTTTATATTCTTTTGCCTTGGAAGAAAGTGTTTCGGCATAATTTTCCGAACCGACTT
>JAEDMA010000148.1 GCA_016295005.1 Christensenellaceae bacterium | reverse complement strand
CAAGTTCCTTGCAAAATAATCAGCCTCGGATTCCGTTTCTTCACAAGAATACTCGTGTTCTAAAACAATATGACCTATTTCGTGAGCGATTGTAAAACGAATTCTATTAAAATCCATTTCGTCGTTATATAAAATTAGATAACTCATACTATTTGCAACATAACAAGACATTCCGTCTTGACTTGCCGATATAATCTTAATGCGTTCATCAACTACAAATTCACTATATTTGCAAATTTTAATAGCCATTCTTTCAGCTAAAAGAAAAACGTCTATAGGTAATGTTGATATAGAATAATCAGATAACAACTCAGTTATTAATTGTTTTATTTCTTCATATCTTGAATCTGTTAATCTCATTTGCCTTCCTTTTTCAATATAATCTCCATAAGTTCAAGCTTTTGCGCATCAGTCATAGTAGAGATATTCCTGCAAACCAAATTTTTAACAGTGTTAAAATCTTCGTTTCTATCATTTCCCGTTGCAAGATATTCAACCGATACAGAAAGCACTCTTGCAATGTTAACTAATATATCCATTCGTGGTTTTCTTACACCGGAAACATATTTCGAAAGTGCAGCTTCGTCTATATTAATTTCTTTTGCTAATTCTCTTTGGCTCATACCGCTTTCACTAAGTAAATTAGCTAATCTTTCATTGAACTCCATAACCATTCCTCCATAAGTTACTGATTTCTAATATAGAATACAACAAACTTGTTGTTTTGTCAAGTATTTATAGGTGTTATTTTTGCTTTTTGTCAATATTTTTAAAAATTAATAGTAAAATCAAAATAATAAAATTTAGAATGCAATCACCACTGTTCCGCCAGATAAAACTCGTTTGAACTTTTTGTTCGGACGGGTTTTTTCGTTTTACGGATAGAATTGAAAAAAGTTTAGCGGCTTACGCCCCCAATCCGCTCGGCTTTGAGTTTCTTTTTTGTTGTTGCGTTTGCCTTTTTTCAGAAAATCTTTAAAATAGCAATCAAAATCAATGAAAAAAGTTTTTTCCCTGCTATAATGGAAGTTGAAAAAAGGAGACGTTTTGATGCGCGAATGGGATAAGAACGTTCAAAGTATCGTGGAAGAAATCGACGTATGCATTAAAGAAAAAAACGACGACGCCGTATCTCTGAAATTTCTGGCGGAAAAATTCGGGTATTCCGAATATTATATTTCAAGAAAATTCAGCGAGATATCCGGAATGACTTTCCGCGATTATTACCGTTATCGCAAACTTGCGTTTGCATTAAAAGAAGTTCGGGACACCAACAAGAGCTTTTTGGAAATAGCGCTAGATTACGGATTTTCGTCTCACGAAGCGTTTACACGCGCGTTCAAAGAGGCGTACGGCGTTAATCCGAGCGAATTCAGAATGCATCCGATTCCCGTCGTTTTGCGCACCGTTATCAAACCTTTTGACTGTTATTTATTGGAATCGGGAGGAGAACACATGACAATGAAAAACGAAACTAACGACGTAAAAACTTATTTTGTTACGATACCTGCTCATAAGTTTTTGTATATCAAAAACTACGAAAGCGTGGGGTATTGGGATTTCTGGCAAAAGCAATCTCAGATACCGGGACAGGATTGCGATACGATTTGCGGACTTCTGGACAGCATAAAAGGGAAATTGGACGATCTCGGCGGTTCGGAACACGACAGCGGAAGCGGTCAGATTATGGCGTTTATGAACGAGCCGACGGGCAGAATATGTTCCTGGGGAATACCTCTTGCAGAGTGTTACGGCGTCAGGTTGCCGATTGATTACAAAGGTGAAGTGCCGGAACAAATGCTTTTGACCGATATCCCCGAGGGGGAGTACGTGGTTTTCGAGCACGGACCGTTTGATTTCGAGACGGAAAACAGCGTCGTCGAAGAGAAAATAGAAAAAGCGATGAAGGACTTTGATTATAACGCAGCCGGTTACCAACTCGATACGACTCCGGGCAGAGTATTTTATTTCTTCCATGACTGTTCGCGTTACTGGAAGTACGTTCGCCCCGTAAAAAAGATCAGATAAGATAGGGCGATTAAGGTAAAAAAAGATTGACAGCGGATATTAAAGCATTAACAAGAGCGACGAGACTCGTAACGGGTCTGCGTCGCTTTTTGCATTTACGTGAACAGTAAAACCAGAAGTGTTTTTGACGGCTTGTCGGTAAAACTTGCGAAAAAAAATTTGACGGTTGCCGATGAGGTTTGAGAAAAGACTTTTATTATTTTAATTGACTTTATTCGTTAAACGGAGTATATTTTATATAGGAATATATAGGGGGAAATTATGTCAAAGTCAAGTTTAAAATTAACTAAAAACAACGTTATCAATTGTATTCTCTATACCGTTATCGGATTGTTGTTGGTTATTATGAAAGGCGGTTCGCTCAATATCCTTATGACGATTATCGGCGCTTTGTTTATCATTAAGGGAATCGTTGATCTCATCAACGGAGAAATCATCCCCGGCATAGTTGAAGCCGTCGTTGGCGTCGCTATTATCGTTTGCGGTTGGACTATCGCAGATATAGTTCTGCTTATCTTCGGTATTTTGCTTATTGTCAAAGGTCTGATTGACCTTATCAAAAACACAAAAGCAGGTTTTGTACCCGTTTTGTCGGCTATCGTCACTATCGTTATCGGCGTTCTGCTGGTTGTTGCAAAATGGGTGCTTCTCGACGTTATGTGCATCGTCGCCGGCGTTATCTTCCTGATCAATGCCGTGCTCGCTCTGTTCGGAAAATCTCTTAAAAAATAAGAAGCAAGCAAAATAGTTTGATCCGGCAGTTTTAGCGACTTTCAGTCGTT
>JAEDMA010000147.1 GCA_016295005.1 Christensenellaceae bacterium | reverse complement strand
AAAAAGAATTTTTAAGCGAAGAAGTTAAGTCTTTTTCGCTTATTTTTGGCGAAAAACAGTTATTTTAATCGCAGGCAATATAATTTGCATGCGGGGAAACGGTTTTATTACCATTAGCGAAAGGGCAAGCGATATTACGAAAGAGTTGAGCAGCGTATAATCGGTAAAACCGAACAGTAAATTGTCTATAAGTTGCAGTTTTAAAAACATACCGCGCCCAGACATAGGGTTGTCGAAGAGCATATAAAAGAATTCGGTAAAAATTATCGGTTCGAAACGAAGAAAAATCCTATTCCCGAATTGCAGGACAGAGAAAAAGACAACACCGACCTTGTAAGAAAATAATCAAAAAACTCGGATAAAAAATAATTAAATAAAAACCGTGCAAGAAAAAAACAAATAAAAAAGAAGCCGCCGAGAGCGAAAACGTTCGCGGCGTTGCTTATGTATTATCGAGTTTTAACATAAAATAACATATAATATCTTAAAATATCATAGCAAAAATGCTTGACATATAAAGTTTTATTTGATAGTATATGATAAGGGAGTTAAAAAAAATGAAATATAACGAATTAATTTTAGATATATTAAAGCGCATAATAAAACTTGAAAAAGAAGTCGAGCAATTAAAAAACAGGGGTTGTGCAACGGAAACAATTTTATCCCAAAAGAGAGTCGGCGAGAATAAACCTCAACAGCGAGATAAAACGAGATATATGTTTAAGGGAAACGTTTATCTTAAAAACAGGCTTGTTTTGGAAGTGGTTAAAGATTACGTATCAAACAACCCGACGATATCCGGTCAGGGGTTGAAAGAAGTATTCGATAAATCATTGCAGGGGTCAATGGGTGTTGTGGAATATGAAAGCGTTGCAAGACAGCGTAGCGATTATCAGGTCAGATTTTTCGCAAAGGAAGACGAAATTATAAGACTGAAAGACGGTAATATGTTAGTTTGTTCACAATGGGGGATTTTAAATATCCCAAACTTTATTAAGAGAGCGGAACAACTAAATTACAAAATAGAACAAATCATAAAAGAGTAAAAAGGAGAAAATTATGAGATGTGACGCAAAAACAGAACAAAAAAAGTTTTGGAAGATTTTTGACGAGAAACTTATTGAAAATGGAGAGCCGTTTTCAATATTGCACGAAAAAGCCGGCAAAGTTACGTCCTGGGCAATGATAAATAAAAACTATAGTTTAGTAGATTACGGGCTATCCATTGATTTTTTAGTACGTTATAAAGAATTGCGTATAAACATATATTTGCGCAACGACTTGCCTTTTGCTTGCTACTTAGAAAAGAACAAAGAAGATATTGAATCTATGGTAAGCGTGCCGTTAAAATGGATACACGGGGCGAGCAACCCAAATACGAGAAGGATAGTTTTTTATAAACCGATTGAAATAGGTAATGTTGAAGCCTATGCTGATGCTATTGACGAGATTTTGCCCGTAGTAATGGAGATGAAAAAAGTTTGTGAGAAATATGGCAAAGATTTATTCTTTGATTTTTAGGAAATTATAATGATTAATTTTACTGCGCTTGAAACTGAAAAAACAAAAATAAGGCAGATGTCTTTGAAAGAACTGTTTAGTTATGGCGAAAAAGTATATTATTCTATTTTAGAACGTAAAGCAAAAGAACAGTCAAAAGAGTATATGTGGAACGAACTTGACGGCGATTGTCGTTTTATTTATGAATACAAATTAGAACAAACCAATATTGCCATATTTAATAAAGTAGTTAAACCTAGTGAGCCTGATTTTAGTTGTTTAAAGTATTTTGATAATGATTTTAGTGGGCTGGCACGTCCTAATTGTTCAGATTATAATGAGTACATCGACAAGGCGCTACGTAAATATTTTTTACAGAATTTAGATAAAAATGATCGGTTTTGTTACGAGGTTGTCTCTTTGTTTCTCTCAAAGCAGGCTGAAAGCAACGGTAATATTGAAGAAGTAACAGAATGGTTTGAAATACATAATAGTCAAGAGTTTAAAAAGAATATTGAGCAAGACGCTTTTTCAATAATTCATTATATGTTAGGTATCGAACATATAATTGACGATTATGTAAAAAAGATGATGAGTGAAAAATAATGAGTGATGAAGATAAGTTCGGAGTATGTGGTATTATATGGGTTATAACTTTATTTTTATGCGCAATTGTTTTCAGGGACTGGGGGTTTCCTATATGGTTAGGGGCAATATTATCGCTCGTAATTTCAATTGCGATTTCAATGACAATTTATTCTAAATGGACAAAAAACAAATGAATGTAATATTTTTAGACATAGAGAGTGTTTAAAAAACAAATAAAAAATAAATATCCACCCGCATAGTGACGTGAACCCAAAAGTTGGACGGAGAAGAAAAACTTTTGGGTGCATTTCATTTTCGGTATCCTTTTACTATGTTTTTCGTTTTATAAAACGCCGTTTTCCCGCCTTGTATGGCGGAAATGTTAAGCGATTACACGCCCAGCACCGCGATTGAAAGACCTACGAACACGAGAAGAGAAAGAGCGTCTACTATCGTCGTTATAAACGGACTTGCGACGACCGCGGGGTCAAGGTGAATGAGTTTCGCGAAAAGAGGAAGCATACAGCCGATAAATTTCGCCATTATTACCGTTATCGAAAGGGCAAGCGATATTACGAAAGAGTTGAGTAGCGTATAATCGGTATAACCGAACAGTAAATTGTCTATAAGTTGCAGTTTTAAAAAACATATCGCGCCCAGACACACCGCGCAGATTATGCTTACGCGAAGTTCTTTCCACACGACTTTGAAAAAGTCCTTAAAAGAAAGTTCGTTT
>JAEDMA010000146.1 GCA_016295005.1 Christensenellaceae bacterium | reverse complement strand
TTGTTATTTATTCCGAAGCCGCCCGTTCCTGCCGTCGAAAACGACATTAAAATACTATCGAATACGGGCATTCCTCCTAAGACCAGCATAATAAACTCGATAAGAGTTAATCCGCAATAAATACCGTAAAGAATCCTTGCGGTAAATTTGACTTTACTCACAAGTTTTCCCACCGTCGGTCCCGGGGATTCGGCTCTGAAAACGTGCATTACGCCCGAAGAAAATTTCGGCATTATGGCAAGAACGAACACGAGTATACCCATTCCGCCTAAAAAGTGCGTAAATATCCGCCAGAACATAATGCTGTGCGGAAGAACTTCCACATCGGGAATAACCGACGCTCCCGTAGTCGTAAAACCCGATACTGTTTCAAATACCGCGTCAACGTAATTTATTCCGTAAAAAAGGAAAGGAACGGCGCCCGCCAAAGACAAGAATATCCAGGAAAAAGCAACCGTAACCAACCCCTCTTTGGCGTAAAAAGATTGTTTAGACGATTTTATCAGCGAAAGCGGAAACCCGATAGCCGTCAATCCGCATATAGGAATTACGTAGGCGTACCAGGAATCGGTTTCCCGATAAATGAAACTTATTATCAAAGGTAAAATCAGCAGGGCCGCTTCGACAAGAAAGACTTTTCCCAAAAATTTGAAAACCATTCTATAGTTCATAACTATTTCACTATCTGTTTAAGGTCGGATACGTTAGGCAACGTCGTGACGATTAAAACCCTGTCCCCTTTCTTTATCTCGGTGTTGCCGTTGGGCAATATAAACTCTTCGTTACGGAAGATTCCGCAAACCAGAACGCCTTTCTTCATTTTCATGTTTTTAAGAGGCGTATCGAAACACGGGAATTTTTCGCCCGGCGTAAGTTCCAACGCTTCTACGTTATCGTAAATTCTGTATAGTTTATTTACTTTTCCGCCCGATTCGTCCTGATGTTTTCTGACGTATCTCAAAACCCTGTTCGCCACAATGCTTCTCGGCGAAACGGTTGCGTCAAGTCCTAACAGATTTACCATTTTCGTAATGGCTTCTCTATCTATTTTTGTAACGACCTTGTTTATGCCGTTTTGTATGGCGTAAAGCGAAACGATTACGTTTTCTTCGTCCATACCCGTAAGCGTTATAAAGGAATCGCTGTCGTAAAACCTTTCTTCGTCTAAAACGGAATGGTCGGTTCCGTCGCCTTTAAGCACGGTCGCGCCAAGCAATTCGTTGGCGAGGAATGCACAACGTTCGGTTTTACTTTCAAGAATTTTTACCGATATGCCCGATTTTAATAATCTTTGCGCAAGATAATACCCTATAGCGCCGCCGCCTACTATAAACGCCGATTTTACAGGCGATTTATAAATCCCCGTAAGCCTCGTGAACTTTTCTATTTCTATATCGTTGGAAACGATATTTATAAGGTCGCCTTGTTCTATCTTGCAATCGCCGTGAGGAATAAACGCCGTATCGCCGCGTTTTATCATTGCGAAAAGCACTTTGCTTTCGTTCATTCCGTCTATTTCCATTACCGTTTTACCGATAAGCGGATTGTTTTCGCCGACGGCAAGTTCTACCATATGGATTTTCGACCCGATAAAACTTTCTATATTCGTAGCGGAAGGAAATTTTAATCTTTGTTCGATTTCTTTAGCCGTTTCGTATTCTGGATTGAGAACGTGACTGATACCGAGTTCCGTTTTCATCTCGCGCATTTCGCGATAATATTCGGGGTCGCGTATTCTCGCGACGGTATGCGCCGCGCCGAATTTTTTTGCAAGAACACAACAAATAATATTCACTTCGTCGTGAGCGGTACACGCAATAAAGAAGTCAGTCCCCGCAACGTCGGCGTTCATAAGCGTTTCCTTTTCAACGCCGCTGCCGACTATTCCCTGCACGTCGAACTTATTTACCGTTTCTTCCACCATTTCAGCTCTCGTATCGATAACTACAATGTCGTGATTTTCTTTAGAAAGAAGTTCGGCTATTGTTTTGCCGACTTTTCCTAACCCCACTACGACTACTTTCATTTATTCGCTCCCTTTACCGCAAAAAGTTATTTTCTTACGATACACTGTAATATTACACTTTTTAACCCCTTGTGTCAATCAAAACATCGGGCACTTTTTATGACGAAACGGTTACAATGCTTAATTTTTGCCAAAACGCATAAAATATTATCGAATTATGAAAATCGGTAAAATACGCGTAAAAAAATTTTTTTGGAAAACGTTAAAAGCAATCCTTTGGTGTTACTGGATATTCTTTATTATATGCTTTGTCAACGGTATGATTTTAAGGAATTATTTTTACCCGTTTAAATACAAAAAAGAAGTTATATTTTATTCGGAATATTACGATTTAGACCCCGCGCTTGTCCTTTCGATAATAAACGCCGAAAGCGGATTCGATTCCGCCGCCGAAAGTTCTGCGGGCGCAATAGGTCTTATGCAGATTACGCCGAAAACCGCAAATTATATAGCGGAAAGAACGGGCGCAGTAAACTATGACTTAACAGCCCCCGATACCAACATAGATTTCGGGTGTTATTATATTAAATATTTATTAAATAAATTCGAAAACGTTTCTACCGCAATCGCGGCTTATAACGCGGGCGAAGGAAACGTTTCTTTATGGCTGGAAGACAAAAGTTGTTCGGAAGACGGAACTACTTTAATTCGCATACCTTTTAACGAAACGAAAGCGTATGTAAAAAAAATTGAAGAAAGTTTTATAAAATATAAAAAATTATACCCTTTAATCCTTGACAAATACTAAATTTTTTTGTAAGATATATAGGCTACGTGAGGGTGGCGAAACTGGCAGACGCGTACGTTTG
>JAEDMA010000145.1 GCA_016295005.1 Christensenellaceae bacterium | reverse complement strand
AACTCCATTTCGTTTTCTCCTTATATATATTGTTTAATCGGTTAAATTCTCATAGCGACGTCCCACGCGCGCCAGATTACCGTACGGAGATTGCCGACTTTTAAGCAATCGCCCACGAGTTTGGTTTTTTTATCTCCTATCGGCGAAGGTATATATCCGATAGAAGTTATTACGCTGTCCGCCGCGATTTCCGTTTCTATTCCGTCGGCGTCGGTTATGATTACTCCCTTTTCGGTAATTTCTTTAAGCGTAGAATTAAGGTGTACTTCAACCTTGTTCAGTTCGAAGAAATCTCTTAAATAGGAAGAGTTCGCAAGACATACGCCCTTTACCGCGATTAAATCGTTTTTCATTTCGACTATTATCGGCGTTTTGCCTTTCTTGTAAAGGTCGAGCGCGATTTCGCAACCCGTAAGACCGCCGCCGACTACTACGACTTTATCGCCGACAGTTTTTTCACCTAACAGATATTCGCAGGCTTCCACCGCTTTTTCCGAACCTTTTACTTTTAATCTTCTCGGAACGCTACCCGTCGCCACGACGATTTCGTCCGCTTCTATTTCGGAAACGTGTCTTATTTCGGTATTGAATTTAATTTCTATGCCGAGTTCTTTCATCTCCTTTTCGTACCAGGCGATAAGTTCTTTATCCTTTTCTTTAAAAGACGGCGCCGCCGCGGCTATAAATACGCCGCCGAGCCTATCGCTCTTTTCGTATATGGTAACTTTATGTCCGCGTAACGCCAACACTCTTGCCGTTTCCATTCCGCCGATACCGCCGCCGACCACGGCAACGTTCTTTTTCTTTTTGGCTTCCACTATTTTATACTTCTTGCTCTGCATGGTTTCGGGGTTAAGAGCGCACCTCGCCATGCCCGCGTTATCGGAAAGGGTCTGATCGTTTGCCACCCCCCTGTAATGAGCCATGTTAAAGCAAGCGTTATGGCAGCATATGCACGGCATTATTTCGTCAGTCTTTCCTTCCATAAGTTTGGTTACCCATTTCGGGTCGGTCAAAAACTGCCTTGCCACGCCCATACCGTCTATTTCGCCGTTTTTTATCGCTTCTGCGGCGACTTCCGGCGTCATTCTGCCCGCGCATACGACGGGAATATCTACAAATTTCTTTATGTGTTTTACTTCTTCTAAATTGCAGTTCTGCGGCATATACGGAGCGGGGTGAGCCCAGTACCAGGCGTCGTACGTTCCGTTGTCGCAGTTAAGCATATCGTAACCGGCGTCCTGTAAATATTTCGCCGCGCGTTCGCTTTCTTCCATATCTCTGCCGACTTCTTCGTACACTTCGCCGGGAAGAGCGCCTTTGCCGAAACCTTTGGTTTTGCTTACGACGGAATATCTCAATGAAACGGGGAAGTCTTTTCCGCAAACCTGTTTTATCGCCTTTACGATTTCTACGGGGAAACGGTATCTGTTTTCAAAGTTTCCGCCGTATTCGTCGGTACGGAAGTTGGTATATTTCATCGTAAACTGGTCGAGAAGATAGCCTTCGTGTACGGCGTGAACTTCTATTCCGTCTACGCCCGCTTCCTGACATAACCTCGCCGTTTTCGCAAAAGCGTATATTATATCGTGTATTTCTTTGGTTGTCATGGGTCTCGAAATACAACTGTCTTCCCACCGATTTGGGGTTTCCGACGCCGAAGCCGTAAGGTAACTTACGTTAAGCACGGGTTTTAAAAGGGTTCCGAGCGCCTTGTTTTTTATGGCTTTTACCATTAAATCGTTTATGGCGAGCGACCTGCCGAAACCCGCGGTCAACTGCACGAACATTTTACAGCCCGTTTTATGGAATTCCTCCATAAACTCTTTTAGTTTTTCAAATTTGCCCTTACCCTGATAAAGCCATTTGCCAAAAAGTATATCTCTTACAGGCGCGATACCGGGCAGAATAAGTCCGACGTTGTTTTTCGCTCTTTCAAGAAGAAAATTCGCCGCTTCTTTATCGTAATGGTTGGGTTCCATCCACCCGAATATAGACGTGCCGCCCATACTCGTCATTACTATTCTGTTTTTGATTTCAACGTTGCCGATTTTCCACGGCGTAAACAACGATTCGTACTTTTTATCCATAAAAACTCCCCTCGCCTTTTCACGGCTTTTCGTTTTTTGCCGTTTTCTTATAATTTTAATGCCGTATCCCGCGATTGTCAATATCATTTTTTTAATAACAATTATGTATTTTAATGTTTTTTCTCTTTTACTTGCTTTTTTTGGCGAAAATTGCTATAATTAAGTGTCAAAAAGTAATAAAAGGAGGACGACAATGGCTATTGCATACGGTTTAATATTCGCGCTGTCGCTTATAATGCCACCGTTATATTTTGCTTTCATTCGCAAAAAGCAAGACGAGCCGTGGCTATTAGGTCTATTCCTTTGCGTTTGCGTTGTAACGCTTGGTTATTTTTTGGTTTCCATTTCAAAAACGGTTGAGTTTGCATTGTGGGCTAATAAAATAACGTACTTAGGACAAGTATTCGTTCCTATGTGTATGTTTATGATAATTTCAAAACTTTGCGGATATACCTATAAAAAATGGGTGTTAGGCGTGTTTATCGGCTTAGCTGTTATTATGTACGCTATCGTATTCACTACGGGTTGGCTCGATTGGTATTATAAAAGCGCTACTCTTGAATTTGAAAACGGCTCGGCATCTCTTGTAAAAGAATTCGGCATACTGCACCCGACTAATTTAATCTACGTCGTTGCATATTTCGCGGCTATGCTCGTGGTTTGTATTACGTCGTTAATAAAAAAGAAAGACGCATCACAAAAGCTTGCAGGATTTATGCTTGCTATCGTTCTCGGCAACGTCGGTATGTGGATAGTTGGAA
>JAEDMA010000144.1 GCA_016295005.1 Christensenellaceae bacterium | reverse complement strand
AAACTTCGGCGAACCGCTAAAACCGTTATCGGACGTAATAAGCGGAGGAGAAATCAGCAGGTTTATGCTTGCAATCAAGGCGCAAACGGCAAAATACAACAACCTTTCGACATTTGTTTTCGATGAGATCGACGCAGGAATAAGCGGTAATACGGCGCGCGTAGTAGCAGAAAAATTTGCAAAAATTGCATCTGCTACTCAGATAATAGCAATAACGCATCTACCTCAAATATCTTCCATGGCAGACAATAATTTGCTGATAGAGAAAGGAGTAATCGACGGAAAAACTCTTACGAGGGTAACCGGATTAAAAGGAGATGAAGTCGTAAACGAAATCGTAAGGCTTGTCGGAGGGGATAAAAACAGCGACAACGCAAGGAATCACGCTTTGGAATTGATAAAGAAGTCAAACGAATATAAAAAATCGTTAAAGAACTCGAATTAGATTCGGGTTCTTTTACATAAATATTGTTTTAACGCTTACAATAAGCGTATGAGAATAAAGAAAATATCCACAATAATAGTATTTTTAATTATATCGGTTGTGTCGTCAATCGGAGCGGTTAACGTGTTTGCCGCCGAAGAATTTGTATATTTAGGCGGTATGAGCGCAGGTTTTTCGGTTATAACGAGAGGAGCAAACATTATCGGTCTTACAGACGTTTTGACGGTAGAAGGGTTAATATCGCCGGCAAAAATCGCAGGTATTCTTGCCGGCGACGTAATTTATAACGTCGACGAAAATGAAGTCAATACGGCGCTTGATATTGAAAAATCGTTTAACGACGGAAAAAGAAAAACCGTCGTGATAAAACGCAACGAAGAAACGATAATAAAAGACGTTACGCCGGTAAAAGACGTTAACGGAAAATATCGTATAGGAGTATTTGTTAAAGACGAACTAAACGGAATCGGAACCATAACATACATTGACAAAAAAGGCTTTGCGTCGCTCGGACATCCCATAACAAACGAGAACGGTAACATAATCGACGTTTACAAAGGGGAGATTTATTCATGCAATATCACGGGGTATATCAAAGGAGAACGAGGTGTTCCGGGGGAATTAAGGGGGGTAATTCTTAAATCGGACAAGTTTGGCATAATAACCAAAAACGATTACAACGGTGTGTTTGGCTGCTCTACAGGAATCGAAACTGATAAAATAAAGAAAATCGAAGTCGGAACACCAAAAATCGGGAATGCTTCCATATATTCCACAATAGAAGGTTTTTCGCCTAAAGAATATTCGATTTCAATTATTAAAGCGGATAATTACAAAAACTCAAACAAAAATATTGTAATTAAAATAACGGATAAAGAATTACTTGCCTCTACCGGCGGCATTGTTCAGGGAATGAGCGGAAGCCCGATTGTTCAGGACGGTAAAATCGTGGGAGCGGTAACGCACGTATTCTTAAACGATCCTTCGCGCGGTTTCGGAATTTCAATTTCGAATATGATAAATAATTAGAGATTTACTCATTTTTTTGATATACATTATGTATGACATAATGTATATTTTTTTATTTCGTGCAAATACTGTATTTTGCCGGAGGGGTTATATGAAAAAAAATTATTCATTTATTTATTTGTTATTGTCTTTTATGCTGTTGTTCGGATGTTTATTTAAGATTACTAACGGCGTAGGGTTTGCCGAAACGATGGCCGATACGGATTTTTTGAGTAAAGCGACGTATTGTATGGATTCGGAAAGCAAAACGTGTATTTTTTCCAAAAACGAAACGGAGAAGCTTCCTATTGCGAGCATGTGTAAAATTATGACATTATTAATAAGTTTTGAAGAAATCGATAACGGAAACTTATCGCTTTCGGACGATGTCGTGGTCAGCGAAAACGCAAGCGGTATGGGAGGCTCTCAAGTATTTTTGGAAACAAACGGGGTATATAAGGCGGAAGAACTGTTAAAAAGTATTGTTATAGCTTCTGCAAACGATTCGTGTGTCGCTATTGCTGAAAAAATTTGTGGTAGCGAAGAGGCGTTCGTCGACAGAATGAATGAAAAAGCAAAGGAATTGAAGATGGAAAACACGTTATTTGTGAATTGTACGGGACTCCCTAAAACGGGACAATATTCCTGTGCGAAAGACGTTGCGGAAATGTTTTCCGAGCTGATTAAACATCGTGATTACTTCAGATTTTCTACAATTTGGATGAGTGAAATAAAACATCCTAATGACAGGGTTACGGAAATATCGAACACCAACAAACTCGTAAGATTTTATAAAGGATGCGACTGTGGAAAAACGGGTTATACGGGAGAAGCGGGACATTGTTTATGCGCTTCAGCCGTGAGGAACGGAACTCGTTTTATAAGCGTCGTGATATCGGCGCCCGATAGTAAAACGAGATTTAACGAGGTTTCTGAAATGTTTAATTACGGATTCGCCAACTATCAGACAAAAACCGTAATAAGTAAAGACGAGTTACTTGATATACCTGTCAAAGTGGAAAACGGAAGAAAAGAATATTTAGCAGTTAAACCGTTAAAATCGTTTAGTGTTTTTTCCAAAAAGAATATAAAAAGAAATTTAGAAATCGATTTTGTTCCGAATTCTTCCGTTAAGGCGCCTATAAACGAAGGCGAAACAGTGGGGATCATTAACGTGTACGAGAAAGGCGTTCAGATTGCCGAAATCCCGGTTGTAGCAAACGAATCTATTGAAAAGGCAACCTACTTCGATTCCGTAAGAAACGTTATTTCCAACTGGTCGTTAATCGGCTAATTTAATATAAATGATATAAAATTGACGCTTAAAACTTTAATTAAGCGTCTTTTTCTTGCGTTTTTTTTTAATTTATTATATACTTATACTGTTTATGAATATTGACGAATTAATTTCC
>JAEDMA010000035.1 GCA_016295005.1 Christensenellaceae bacterium | reverse complement strand
GGCTTTTGCCCCGACGAATTTTCTTCGAAAATTCTCACGCTCTATTGAAATTCCGCGTAAAAATGCTTGCAAATAGCAAAACATTTGCTCCCTATAATATAATACAAGCGAGAAAACTTGCTTGCGGGCTACGAGCGCCGTGTTTCAAGAAATGTTACCGACAAATCTACTTGATTTGTCGTGGCATTGCCAAAGGCAATGCGATTTACGAGTTTTACGAGTAAATCTGTAATATTGATTAAAATCCGAGAAGTCGGAAAGTTGCTCGCAAGAATTTACGACTTCGCTGCGATTTCACGCAGGAAGCGGAAAACCGTTCGGTTTTCAAAAACCCGACAGGGTTTCAAATGTTTTGCAAATGGCAAAACATTTGCTCCTTATAGTATAATACAATACACGTTTCAATGCAAGTAATTTTCGTTTATTCGGTATAAAAGGACTATTTATATGACTTGTTCCTATTCAAAAGAATTTTCTTCGTCCACGTTTACGGACGTTGAAAACGTGTTCATTTACGAATATCTCCCCTTATCTACGGGCGACGCCGTAAAGGTGTATCTTTACGGGCTTTTTTTGTGTCGCAACAAAGACTACGACCAGTCTATAGACGACATCGCGAAAACGCTCAATATGTCTGTTTCGGACGTTAAAGACTGTTTTAAGTACTGGGAAGAATTCGGTTTGGTAAACGTCGTTTCGGAAGAACCTTTTTCCGTACAGTATCTGCCTGCAAAGACAGCGTATTCAAATAAACCGAGAAAATACAAAGCGGAAAAATATACCGATTTTACCAAAGGTTTACAAGCGCTTATCACGGGAAGAATGATAGGCACCACCGAATATACGGAATACTTTTCGGTAATGGAAACTTTCGGCATAAAACCCGACGCTATGCTTATGATAGTCAAATATTGCGTAGACAGAAAGGGCGCCGATATAGGTTACAAATACTTTACGAAGGTCGCTACGGACTTCGGCACGCGCGGGATCATCACCGCCGAAAAAGTAGAAAACGAACTTTCTTCTTATATTTTCAGAACGGCGGAAATAGACAAACTCTTAAAAGCGATGTCTTTAAGGCGGCAAGCGGAAATAGAAGACCTTACCCTTCTTAACAAGTGGACGGAAGAACTCGGCTTCGATTACGAAAACGTGCTTTTCGCCGCGAAATCGCTTAAAAAAGGCAACATGAAAAAACTCGACGAGTTTTTGTTGGAACTTTATTCCATAAAATGTTTCTCGAAAGAAGAAATTTCTTCTTATTTAAACAACAAAAAGTCTATTTACGAACTCGCTATAAAGATTAACAAAACCTTGGGAATTTATACCGAGGGAATAGACGCCGTCGTTGAAACTTACACCAAAAAGTGGCTCTCTTACGGATTTACCGAAAACGCGCTTTTGCTTATCGCTTCTTACTCTTTTAAGTCGGGCAAAAATCAACTCGCCGATATGGACGAGTTGGTAGATTATATGCACACGCGCGGTTTTATAGATTTATCCAGCGTAGACGATTATTTCCGTAAACTTTCCGAAACGGACGAATTTATTAAAAAGGTTCTTCTTTCCGCCGGCGTCAACCGCCGCCCCAACGCATGGGACAGAGAAAACCTTTCCACCTGGAAGAGTTGGAATTTTACCGAAGACATGGTTTTAGAAGCGGCGAAACTTTCCGCAGGAAAGTCTTCCCCTATCGCCTATATGAACGGTATTTTAAGCAACTGGAAAAATAACGGCGTGTTTACCACCGAAAGCATAGGCGTTAAAGACGATTCGCAGGAAAATTATAACAGAGAATACGAAAAACGCCGCGAAGCCGCCGTCGCGAAAGCGCAGGCAAATCTCGACAAGGCGTTATCCGTCGACGGGTATGAAACCATATACCGCCGCCTGAATTCTATCGAAAAAGACCTTGCGTTCGCCGAAATCAACGGTAACGCCGAAGCGCTTAATAACTTCGAAAAAGAAAAGCAAACTCTCATCGAAAAACAAAAAGCGTTGCTTGCTACCGTAAATCTCACCGTGGAAGACCTTTCGCCGAAATTTAAGTGCGAAAAATGTAAAGACACGGGTTACGTCGGCACGAAACGTTGCGATTGTTTCGATAAAAAATAAACTTTTTACAATAAGTCTTTTCATTTTACAATTTAAAAAGTCAAAGCCGCTCATAAAAGAGCGGCTTTATGCTTTACGCGTTAAAAATTTTACACTTTTTCAAAAAAGGTGTCGGGGTTATCGGGGTCGAAATTTTCGTTACACGTCATTACGGTTACGAGATTTTCCGTTTCCGAAAGATTGATTATGTTGTGCGTCCACCCGGGAATCATCGCCACCGCTTCGATTTTATCGCCGCTGACTGTAAATTCCACAGTTTCACCCGTAACGAGATTTCTTTCCCGTATAAGTCCGTGACCCGAAACGACTATAAAATATTCCCATTTGGAATTGTGCCAGTGGTTGCCTTTGGTAACGCCGGGCTTTGACACGTTCACGGAAATTTGTCCGCAATTTTTCGTATGCATAAGTTCGGTGAAACTTCCGCGATCGTCAACGTTCATTTTAAGAGGAAACTTAAAAGCCGCAGTCGGCAAATAGGTTAAGTATAACGAATAAAGTTTTTTCGCGAAACTGCCGTCAGGCATTTCGGGCATCATAAGCGTTTGCGGCTGAGTTTTGAATTCTTTAAGCAAATCGACTATTTCGCCGAGCGTTACCTTATGAGTTACGGGAACGTAACAGAATTTTCCGTCTTTTTTCTCGACGGGATTTATTCCGTCGTATTCGCAACGACGTTCTTTTCCTTCGAGAAGGTCAAACATTCCGTCTATTAAATCGTCGATATATAAAAGTTCGATAACCGCGTTTCTGTCGTTTATGGTGTATTCTTTATCGTTTGCCACGGCGTAACAAAAAGTGGAAACCGCGCTGTTATAATTCGGGCGGCTATGCCCCATTAAATTAGGAAATCTGTACACCGCGACTTTTACACCGTTTTCTTTCGCGTAGTCGAAAAATAAGTTTTCGCCCGCGAGTTTGCTCTTTCCGTATTCGCCGTTATATCTGCCGACAAGCGTCGCCTGTACGGAAGAAGAAAGCATTACGGCAGCCTTATTGTTATGCTTTTTAAGCGTTTCGATAAGCCTTGTCGCAAACCCGAAGTTCCCTTTCATAAAATCTTCGGGGTTTTGAGGTCTGTTTACGCCCGCAAGGTTAAACACGAAATCGCAATTTTCGCAATAAAAATCCAACTTTTCTTCATCGCCCAAATCGTATTCGAATATCTCGTCTATTTTTAAATTCGGGCGGGTTTTGTTTTTACCGTCGCGGATATTTTTTAAGTTATTGCAAAGCGCGACGCCTACCATGCCTTTCGCGCCGGTAACCAGAATCTTCATCCTTTCCCCTTTATATCTCAGCTATCCTTTCTCCACACCGTTTTGTTTACTACGCCGGTGTAACTCTGAATAAGTTTAACCACTTTATCGGAAACGTTGGTATCGGTGTAATCGGCGACGGGGCGGCAACCGTCTTTATTCATTACGGCGACTTCTACCGCCTGCAAAAGGTTCTTTTCGTCGATTCCCGCAAGTACGAAGCAAGCGTTATCGAGCGCTTCGGGGCGTTCGGTAGACGTCCTTATACACACCGCGGCAATCGGTTTACCGACGGAAGCGTAAAAACTGCTTTCTTCGGGCAGCGTGCCGCTGTCGGACACTATCGCGAAAGCGTTCATTTGCAGATTGTTATAGTCGATAAATCCTAACGGTTCGTGCATTACCACACGTTTATCCAACTTAAAACCCGTGGATTCCAGTTTCTTTTTCGAGCGCGGATGACAACTGTACAGAATCGGCATATCGTACTTTTCCGCCATTTTGTTTATCGCGTTGAATAACGAGTAAAAATTCTTGTCGGTATCGATGTTTTCTTCTCTGTGAGCGGATAAAAGAATATATTTACCCTTTTTAAGGTTAAGTTTATTCAATATGTCGCTGTTTTCTATCTCTTTAAGATTTTCGGTAAGAACTTCCGCCATAGGCGAACCCGTAACGTAAGTTCTTTCCTTTGGAAGCCCCGTATCCGCAAGATACCTTCTCGCGTGTTCGCTGTACGCCATATTCACGTCGGAAATTATATCGACTATTCTGCGGTTGGTTTCTTCGGGCAGGCACTCGTCTTTACAACGGTTGCCCGCTTCCATATGGAATATGGGAATATGCAAACGTTTCGCTCCGATTACCGATAGACAGGAATTCGTATCGCCTAAAACCAGAACGGCGTCGGGTTTTATTTCCGCCATGAGTTCGTAAGATTTCGCTATGATATTCCCTATGGTTTCGCCGAGATTTTTGCCGACGGCGTTTAAGTAAACTTCCGGTTCGGCGATTTTCAAATCTTTAAAAAACACGCCGTTTAAGTTATAATCGTAATTCTGACCGGTATGAGCCAGAACGACGTCGAAATATTTTCTCGTTTTGTTTATAACCGCGCCGAGCCTTATAATTTCGGGGCGGGTTCCCACGATTATTAAAAGTTTAAGTTTGCCGTTTTCCTTAAAACCCTGATAAGCCATTTTTCTATTCCTTTCCTTCCTTTTTCGTTTGCGACTCTGTCGCCTCGTCGTCACCGAAGTTAAAGTCTAATCCGACGTAGTTTAACTCTTTCCGATAAGAACTTACGTTCTCGTCGGAATAATACTTTAATTCGTTAAGATTTTTGGTAATGTTTTTCCGTCTGTTAAAAAGCACGTCGAAATATCTGTAGATATACATTATCGGCAAAAGAATCGGCGCTTTTTTCAACACCTTATACCTTTCTTTCATAGCCGAATACGTCGGAAAAAGAAGCCTAATTACCTTTCTCCCTTTAACGTTTTTCGTTTCTTTCGATATTTTTACGCCTTCCGACTTCGCGTGGTTTTTCTCCGTACCGTAAACGCCGCTGTCAAACAGATAATCGGTGATAAAATCGGTTTTTTCCGTCGACTCTTTGCCGTCGAACCACACCGCCATAACGCCCATGACGTTTTTATAAAATTCTGCTAACCGTAATTTTTCAAGTTCTCTTTCTATATAGTCGTAATCCAGATCTTTATGCGCGTCGAAATAAACCTTAAAGTCTATAAGATAGCGCAAACCAACGCCCCCGTCGCGGTAATGTTTTGCGAAATGAGTAAACATAAACACGAAAGCGTCTTCGTTACTCATTTCGTTATTTTTAACGAGTTTCCACCCGTCGCCGAAATACTCGTAATAATCGGAATTATACGACGGGATAAGCATTTTATGCAGTTCGATAAGCAGACTGTTGCCCTTTTGCCATACGAGTTCGTGATTGCTTTCGTACTTATAAACGAATCCGCGCGATTTCATTATTTTTTCGATTTCTTCATATTGCTCGGGTTTAATAAGTATGTCCGCGTCGCCCATCGTACGCATTTCGGGTTTCGGGTAAAGACCTTTAAGGATAGTTCCTTTAAGTTTAACGTAGGAAACGTTTTCTTTATCGAAATCCGAAAAAAGTTTTCCCGTTTCGTACGTCTGGTTTTCGCTTACTTGCAGACAGACCATATACGCCCCGAAAAATTTAGCGTATATCTCGCTTTTTTTGAATTCTTCGAGTTTGCTTAAAGGATAAAACAACAAGGCTATTATTTGCTGTTTTTTTGCGAATTTATATATCGAAGCATAGTCTGTTACGCACGGCTTCGGCGCTTCGCCGCTCAACGCGCAGTTTACCAGATTCAATATGTTTTTCTGAAATTCGTTCATATTTTACCTTTTTGATTTTGTCTGCGAAAAGTCGGTCGTTATTTTGCGAGTTCTTCCTGTATATATTTTAACGCCGCAATCTTTTCTTTGGTTTCTTCGACGTTAAGCAATCTCGTATTATTAGAATTAAACTCGGTAAGAACGTTACGTTTTTCGTCGCCTTCCTTAAAATATTTATCGTAGTTTAATCCGCGGTTGTCGGCGGGAACTCTGTAAAAGTCGCCCATGTCCACGGCTTTGGCGCATTCTTCGTTGGTTAAAAGCGTTTCGTACATTTTTTCGCCGTGACGGATACCTATAACTTTGATATCTTCCTTTTTACCTCCGAAAAGTTCGCAAACGGCTTCCGCCTGCGTCTGAATGGTACAAGCGGGCGCTTTTTGTATAAGTAAATCGCCGTTTTCGCCGTGTTCGAACGCGAACAATACCAAATCGACCGCTTCTTCGAGCGACATGATAAATCTCGTCATTTTAGGTTCGGTTAAAGTTACGGGTTGTCCGTTTCTTATCTGGTCAATCCAAAGCGGAATTACGCTTCCCCTGCTGCACATAACGTTGCCGTATCTCGTGCAACAAATCTTCGTATTGCCCGAATTACGGGATTTCGCCACCGCGATTTTTTCTTCTATCGCTTTGGTTATACCCATTGCGTTTATGGGGTAAGCCGCTTTATCGGTAGACAAACAGATTACCGATTTAACGCCTTCTTCTATCGCCGCGGTCAGCACGTTGTCCGTTCCGATTACGTTGGTTCTCACCGCTTCCATAGGGAAAAATTCGCAGGAAGGCACTTGCTTCAACGCCGCCGCGTGGAAGATATAATCTACCCCGTGAATGGCGTTTTTAACCGACTGCAAATCCCTTACGTCGCCGATATAAAACTTTATTTTTCCGCAATCTTCGGGATATTTCGCCTGATATTCGTGGCGCATATCGTCTTGTTTTTTTTCATCGCGGGAAAAAATACGGATTTCGCCTATATCGGTTTTTAAAAATCTGTTTAAAACCGCGTTTCCGAAACTGCCCGTTCCCCCCGTTATCATCAACGTTTTCCCTGTAAATAAAGACATTTTTTAATCTCCTATAATTTTGTCTTTTAAGATTGTAATTTCGCTTAACATATCTTTTTTTGCTATTAAAACGTCGTAAATAAATTCTATAAGCGGCGCTTTTAAGTTGTTTTCTTTTGCGATTTCGTAAGCGATTTCCGCCGCGAAAACACCTTCGACGGTTTTTCTGTTGAGATACAAAAATTCTTCTACCGAAGTTTTGCCTATTTCGTACCCAGCCGTATAGTTTCTCGACGTGTTACTCGAACAAGTAAGAACCAAATCGCCGACTCCCGCCAAACCGAAACACGTTTTAACGTTTCCGCCAAGACTTTCCACGAACTCTGCGATTTCTTTTAAGCCTTCCGTCATTATCGCCGAACGGGTATTCACTTTATAACCTAACCCGTCGGAAATACCGCACGCAAGGGCGATTACGTTTTTAAGCCCCGAACAGTATTCGCTGCCTATGGGGTCGTTGTTCGGAAACACCCTTAAATAGTCGTTCTGAAAAATCTCTTTTGCTTTTTTGGACGTTTCGAAAGAATCCGCCGACGCCGTTATTGCGGTAACCTGTTTTTCCGCCACTTCCGTTGCGTAGGTAGGACCTAACAGCGAAACGACGTTCTTCCTTAATCCGAACGGAAGTAGAGAGCGTATAAACTGCCCCACCGTTTTTTTCGTTTCCGCTTCGAAACCTTTCGCAAGGTTTACTATTATAGTATCGTTTTTTACGTACGGCTTTATTTTTTCTATCGTTTCTTTTATCGCGAACGACGGCACCGCAAGAACTAAAACGTCGTTATATTTTACAACTTCGCCAAAATCCAAAGTGGCTTTTACGTTATCGTGAACGCGGTAATATTCGCCGAAGTATTTGGCGTTTTTTCGTTTAACCGATATATCGTTTATTTCGTTTTCGTCTATGCCGTATACGCATACTTCATGTCCGTTTTCCGCGAGAACCGACGCCATCGCCGTTCCCCATGCGCCCGAACCTATTATTCCTATTTTTTTAATGCTCATATCTGTTCCCGAATTTAATTATCCTGATTTTTTTAACGTTTTATTTTTTATTCGCAATAAAATCATCTTTTCTTCTTTATTTGCGCCGAATAGGACAAATAATACGAAAAACACTATGCAGAACACCCCACCGCACACAAAAAACTGCGCGTACAGGTTACCGATTACGTATCTCAACGGGAAAGAAACCGCCGCCGCTATTATTAGACATAAAAATATTCCCTTAAAACTTTCCTTAAATAATTTACAAACGTTTATTCCGAGTTTTTTCTTGTAATAGATGTTTAATATAACCGTTTGTAAAACATAAGAAATTCCCGTAACTATTGCCGCGCCGAGCATACCCCAGAATTTTATTGCGAGTATCGATCCTATAATATTGAAAACGGTGGTTATCATAAGGATAAACGAGCGAACCTGCCTTTTGTTCAATATGTCCATAACGTTTATTATAACGTTATTAAACTCATTAAAAAGCAATGCAGCGATTATAATAATCGCATATATCCAGGATTCCGAAAACTCCGCGCCGTAGACTATAGTTAAAAACTGCTGACCGACAACCAGAATTCCGAAAGCCAGAACGCCTAAAATAAAGGCGTTTAATCTGCACGGTTTAACCAAATATTCCGATAATTCTTCGCCTTTCGCCCCTTTTTTCATACTGTCGGCAATCGTCGGCATATACATCGATAAAGGAATACAGCCGACGGAAGAAAACGTTGTGAAAAGCATTGTCGAAATAGCGTAAACGGACACGGCTTCGGGCGACAGCATTACGCTTATTAAAAACTTATCCACGTTACCGTTAGCTGAATTTACTATCGTTTGCAACAGCATAGCAAAGCATAACGGCATAGTAAATTTAAATACGCCTTTATCGAAATACTTAAACACCAACTTGGATTTTAATTTAATTACGCAATATAATAGTGTGATTAAAAATACGGAGAAAGATAACGTCGCATCGATAATAACTATCGCGTAAATATTAGGCTTTATTATAAGCCAAACGACTATCAAAGCCGACCTTAAAAGCAGTTTTACAAGCGACAGGGTCTTTTCGAAAGTATAATTTTCGTACCCGATAAGTACCCCGTTCAACGTTTGCGTTAAAAATGTGCAAAGTAAATTAAACGCGGCAAAGATGAATAATCTTTTCGCAACTATGATTTGTTCCGCGGTCAACGTGTTAGCGTATATGTCGCCTATCAACAAATAAAACACCACCGCAAACAATATAATAAACGCGGAAAGAATAATAGTCAGCGACCATACGGTAGACACGTTTTTGTTCACCTGTTCCGTATCCGTTCCGTCTTTTTTCAACAGCGAAAGATTCCGCGACATTGCCGAACCCGTACCGAATTCGAGCAACACGAGATACGAAACGAACGCAGTTACCGTCTGATAAACGCCGTAATCTGTTTTCCCTATTATTCTTACTATAAATGCGGAAACCACTATCGTCAATACGGTATTTAAAACAAAATACACGTACGAGAGCGATAATCCCTTATTTATTCTTTTCATTATTATATAACTGATTATACCAATTATTTTTTAACTTTTTTGCTTTGGCGCACGGTCCTTCCTCAAAACCATGCGGATTTTTATTTCCGTTCATAATATCTTTTATAAGCGTTACTATTCTTTTCGCGGCAACTTCCGCATTCCAGGTTTTTGCTAACGCAAAATACGCTTTTTCGCCTAAATTCTCCCTTATTTCGGGATTATCGAGCAAAAATTTAACTTTTTTATATAAATCTTCCGAATCCCCGTTTCTATAAATCAAACCGTTTTCATTATCTTTTATAAGAAGAGGAACGCTTCCTATGGCGTGGCTCGCGACAACGGCGCAACCGCTATTCATCGATTCGTTTAAAACCGCGCCCCAGCCTTCGTTAAAATCGGAAGTAAACATAAAAATTTCGGATTTTTCCATATATTCTCTGACCTTTTCAGGAGCCATCGCTCCCAAAAGTTCTACCGAATCGCTTAATCCCTTTTCCTTTATTAAGGTTTCCATTTCGGTCTCTTTTTCGCCGTTACCGATTAAACGAAGTTTGAAATCATATCCGTCTTTTTTTAATCTTTCCGCAACGTAAAGCGGCGCTTCGGGGTGCTTCCATTCAATCAACCTTGCCGTCCAAAGAAGAGAATTTTTTTCTTTTCCCTTTATTAGAGATTTTATGTCCGAATAGCGTTTTACTTCGGGAAAATACCCCCAGTTATACGCGCGGTTTTTAAAATTAAACGTCTTTAAGTAATCTGCGTACGCATATGCGCTCGAACACAGTAAATATGTATTTCTAAATCTTCCCCACAAGTAAAAATACTTTAAAAACCTTAACGGCTGTTCGTAAAATTTAAATCCTTTTTTATACAGTCTTTCCGAATATCTGAAAACAAGTTTGCCCGCTTTCAGCCTGTTTTTTATCATCTTATAAGGCGCAGAACCGAAAATTACGACGTCAACCTCGTTAATAACCTTTATTGATTCGTCATATTTTTCTTCCGTTTCGTAACTTTTTATCACGTAATCGGGATAGTTTTTTTCTCCCCACCCCATATTTTTTCGTTCTAAATCCATTTCTTCCGTTTCGATAAAACGGTACTCGACCCCGTCCGTTTTATTCATACTGTCGGAAAAGGGTTTTTGGTGGTGATTAAAGTAGTTGGACAGAAAAACTATTTTCACTAAAACTCTCCCTAAATTATATAAACGTATTCGTAAAGATTGTTTCGGCTTATGGATATAAAGAATAACAAAACGGAAAAAATTATAAAGCAAGCCTTAAAAACTTTACTCATCGTTTTATCTTTGAAACTTTCCGTCACGTTTGCAATGAGAACGTAGTTTATCGCGTCGACAAAGTACTTGGCAATTCTCCCCGTGATAAGCACTTTAAATTGAAGAGCGTAAAACATAACGCCCGTCATAAATATAAACGTTAAACTTTCCGTTTTGTATTTTAACAACAACCTTTCTTCGGGATTTTTTTCTTTAAGAGACAGATACAACAGCCCGAAAACGATAAAGAATATAGTAAAATCTTTTATTCTGCCGGTAAGCGACTCTACTTCTTCTTTACCGTAGTTCATATTGAATACTTTGTTGAAAAAATCAACGAAGATATTACCGAAAACGAAGGCAACGGCAAGAAGCGCCGTATATATTATAACGTTTTTCTCCGTCAATTTTATTCTGCCGATAAAGTAAACGGGTAAAAATATAATTGCCGTCTGGTGAATAGACGCCGCGAGCAGCGTTATTAAAACGAAAGGCACAATCTTTTTCTTCTTTACGTAGTCGTACGCCCACAAACAAATCGACATGGCGATACTCTGACGGAAAGCGGTAAGCGCAAACCCGTAAAACCCGAGCGTAAAGAATAAAATAACCGAAAGATAAATATCATCCGAATGTTTATAAATAAACCTGAACGAGAAAAAGCAAATGATAGTCGGAACGACGAACAAAATCACTTGCGGTTCGCGGAAAATATGCGCTATCATCCAGTTTAAAATATAATACCCGTAGTCTTTTTCGATTGTAGCAAGGTACTCTACAAAAGAATAATCCATTGCGTTTTTACATTGCGTATAATATATGACAACGTCATATACGTCGGATAACTGTATTGTGCCGTCCCTTAGTCCCATTTGCAGAATAATGGTTACGGCGCACAAAACCAGATATATAATTTTATTGTTTTTCGTTTTAGGCATTAAAAACGCAAAAAACGCGCTTAATACGCCTATAACAGAAATTACAGTCAAACAACCTATCATACTATTTATATAACTCTGTATATTCCTTAAACTTTTTATCCGCGTCGAATTCTTCGGCTCTTAAAACACAATCTTCTTTTGTAAAAGGTCTTTCCTTTCTTATGCGTTCTATCTCTTTTATCAATCCGTTTATATCGTCACAATCGACAACCGCGCCCGTTTTTTCGTCTATTATTTCGGGACTGCCGCCCGTTTTAAACGTAACAACCGGCGTTCCGCAAGCAATCGACTCCATATTGACAGTAGGATAGTTTTCTTCTCTCGTGGGATTTACAAACAAGTCGCAAGAAGAATAAATCTCCGCAAGTTCGGTCTGATTTTGCGTGCGGTGAATAGATATTATGTCTTTCGGCAACAGTTTGTCCGTTTCGGCGTTACCGCCGACTAAAACTATCGCGTATTTATTTTTATCTAATCGCTCGGAAAGTTTTATAAAAACGTCTAACCCTTTTCTTTCTCCCCAACCGAACGCCACGCCTGACAGCAAGAATTTATCTTTATCTATTCCGTGTTTTTCCCTGAAATCGCTCTTGGTAGGTTTAAAAACGGATAAATCAATTCCGTTATTTATTACTTTTACGGGATAATCTTTCATAAAAGATTTTTTAACTTCCCCCGCAAGCCATTCCGACGGCGTAACAATGGTAAGATTTAACCCCGTAAACAAATCTTTTTTTCTGTTAAACAGTTTTTTGCTTTTATCGAAAAACCAACTGTATTCCTTTTTTTGTTTACAATGCGAACATTCCGATTGCCACTTATAGCACTTAGCCATAGTGTAATGCGGACAATACGCCGTGAACGCCCAACAGTCGTGAAAAGTCCAGAACAGTTTTATTTCGGGATTTTTCTTAAAAAACGTAAAAAGCGTGTTAAGGTTTACGTTATGCCCGTGGATATTGTGCAAATGCACTATATCGGGCGAAAACTCTTTTATTTGCCTGATGATTTCCTTTGTGGCAGAAGAAGAGTTAAACCCGTAATTACCGAAAACTCTCGATTTTAACGCCTGAATTTTATAATAAGTTTTATTTTTTATTTTTACCGAGTTTTCGGATTTTAACTCGCCTTGCGAATAAAGAGTTAAATTTTCAATATTTTCTTTATCCATAAGTTTTGCTACGGAATAACAAATTTTACCCGTACTTCCGCTGCCGTAAGTAGCGTTTATCTGTAAAACTTTCATAGGCTCCTAATTAGTTTTTACTTTTCTGAATATTCTGTAATACGTACGCCTTATTACGGGGCGGATACCGCCGTAAAAAACGTACCACTTCAAAGAAATTCT